>JBJOGJ010000149.1:0-9576 GCA_046048295.1 Pseudomonadota bacterium
TGGTCTCGCGCTTGGCGATGAACTTGAAGTCGACGACGGAGACGTTGGGGGTCGGAACCCGGATAGCGGTGCCATCGAGGCGGCCGTTCAGTTCGGGAAGAACGAGACCGACGGCCTTAGCCGCACCGGTCGACGTCGGGATCATCGACAGCGCTGCCGCACGGGCGCGATAGAGATCCTTGTGCATGGTGTCGAGCGATGGCTGGTCGCCGGTGTAGGAATGGATGGTGGTCATGAAGCCCTTCTCGATGCCGATCGCATCGTTGAGGACCTTGGCCACCGGAGCCAGGCAGTTGGTCGTGCACGACGCATTGGAGACGACCAGATGCTCGCTGGTGAGCTTGTCATGATTGACGCCGTAGACGACGGTAAGATCGGCGTTATCGGTCGGCGCCGAGACGAGGACGCGCTTGGCGCCGGCTTCCAGGTGCGCTGCAGCCTTCTCCTTGGAGACGAAGATACCGGTGCATTCGAGCGCGACATCGACGCCGAGATCGCGGTGCGGCAACTCGGCCGGATTGCGGATCGCCGTGACCTTGATCGGGCCGGTGCCGACGTCGATGGTGTCGCCTGAAACCTTGACCTCGCCATGAAACCGCCCGTGTACCGAATCGTAGCGGAAGAGGTGGGCGTTGGTCTCCACCGGTCCGAGATCGTTGATGGCAACGACCTGGATGTCCTTGCGGTTATTCTCCACGATGGCTCGCAGGATGTTCCGCCCGATCCGGCCGAAACCGTTGATCGCGACCTTCACTGTCATGTTCTTATCTCCCGATTGAGGTTCGTCGTTTGTTTCACACACGGAGGCCGACGTGTTTGGTGCGCGCCGCTTGGAGGTGGCGCAGGTCGCCGGAACAGATTAGGAAACGCATCCGGGCCATACATGTTCGTGCTCCGAAAGGTTGTCAATCTGGGCCGGCATATTGCGTGAATACTGGATATTTCCAAGCATTTCTTCGCGCGCAGGCAGGCGGGTTTGTTGACGGTCGAGGCACGTCACTCTAATGGTCCGGTTAACCACGTCAAACGCCGTAGTGAGGGCTGGTGTTATCGTGGGGAAGGCGGCGGGAATGGCACAAAAGAATCAGCAGCGCGTGAAGAGCAGCACGGGCCGCAAGGCACCGGTTGCAAAGGCGGCTGCCAAGAGCAGTACAGATAAGGAATCGCTTGCCTCGCTGAGGCGTGAGCGCGATGCCTTGCGGGTTCGCCTTGCCGAGTCCGAAAAGCGTCTCAAGGATCTGGAAGACCGCCAGCAGCAGGTGATCGACCGCATCGACTGGGTAATCGATTCGCTCGCCACGGTGTCCGAGCTGGAAGCCGAAGACAAGCCGTCGAGATCGACGAGTCGCCGGAACTGATGCCAGATGGGCCAGGTCACCGTAACGCTGAACGGGCGAAACTACCGCCTGCAATGCGAGGACGGAGAGGAACGGCGGCTCGAGCGGGTTGCACAACTTGTATCCGATCAGCTCGACAGCATCGTCGCCGATGTAGGACAAGCCGGCCAGGAGCGGCTGCTGGTCATGGCAGCGCTGTTGATCGCCGACGAGTTGCTGGACGCGCGGGAGAAGCGGGCCAAGGCCGGATGACGGCCAGCCGCCGAAGTCGGTGCAAATTCCTGCCCGCGTTATTGGAATTCGAACTGCGCAACACTACTATAGCAGGTGCTGCGGGGTGCGTTAGGAGCACTGTTCCCCTGGGCCGATAATCACCGCTAGGGAGCTGTCCCTGACCGGGGCTGTGGCCTCGGACACACGGCGCCCACCTACATTTGTAGGGACCTGGCGGGATCAAACGCTCCGACGGCCTTCGCGGCATCTCGATTGGCAGGAATGATGGATATCCCGGCAACCAAGGCCCGCATGCGCATCGAGGCGCGGGACCGGCGCTCGCGGCTCGACGCAAGCGAGCGGGCCGCCGCCGCCACGGCCCTGGCGACACAGGATTTGTCCTTCCTCGGTTCGCTGACGGGGCGAACGGTCGCCGGCTATGCCGCCATCGGCAGCGAACTCGATCCCCGCCCGCTGCTGGCCCGCATGGCCCGGGAGGGCGCAGAGCTCGCCCTGCCGCGGATATCGCCGGATCGCACGTTGATTGCATTTCATAGCTGGCAGCCCGGCGACGCCATGGACAGAGGTGTCTGGGGCATTGCCGAGCCACAGGCCGATGCCGCCATGGTCGAGCCCGGAATTCTGCTGGTCCCGCTGCTCGCGTTCGATCGCCAGGGGTGGCGCCTTGGCTACGGTGCAGGCTATTATGACCGGGCCATCGCGCACTTGCGAGCCGATGCGCCGATTGTTGCGGTTGGCCTTGCCTTCGCAAGCCAGGAAGTCGACGCCGTGCCGCATATGGACTATGACCAGCACCTCGATTGGGTGCTCACACCCGACGCCCCCTTGAAGATGGCCGTCTAGCACATGCGTTTGTTGTTCCTTGGAGATCTGGTTGGCCGGTCGGGCCGCAACGCGGCGGTCGATCGCCTGCCGGAATTGCGCCGCCGCTACAGGCTCGATTTCATCGTCGTCAATGCCGAAAACGCGGCCGGCGGGTTCGGGATAACCGAATCGATCCTGGTCGACCTGCTGGAGGCAGGCGCGGACGTCGTCACCCTCGGCAACCACGCCTGGGACCAGCGCGACGCCCTGGTCTTCATCGAGCGCCAGCCACGCCTTCTCCGGCCGATCAACTACCCCGAGGGCACGCCCGGCCGCGGCGCCGGGCTGTTCGAGAGCCGTTCGGGCCACGCGGTACTGGTGATCAACGCGATGGGACGCGTCTTCATGCCCGAGATGGACTGCCCCTTCCGCGCCGTCGAGCGAGAAGTGGAGGCATGCGGGCTCGGGCGCGGGGCCGACGCCATTCTGGTCGATTTTCATGCCGAGGCGACGAGCGAGAAGCAGGCGCTCGGCCTGTACCTGGACGGCCGGGTCAGCGCCGTGGTCGGCACCCACACGCACACGCCGACGGCCGACGAACGCGTGCTTTCGCGCGGCACCGCCTACATGTCGGATGTCGGAATGTGCGGCGATTACAACTCCGTCCTCGGCATGCGGCCGGAGGAACCGATGAACCGGTTCCTGTCACGCATCCCTCGGGAACGCTTCGAGCCGGCATCCGGCGCCGCCACCGTCTGCGGCCTCGCCGTCGATATCGACGACGCGACAGGCCTGGCCAGGTCGGCAACGGCAGTGCGGCTCGGTGGTGTTTTGACACCGGCCGAGCCGCTCACGTGGATAGAGGAGAGATAGCCAGACTTGCGCGAGAATGGTGCTCCCGCCCTCGCAGCAGTGCTGGAGGCAAAACCCCCAGGTGATGGCCCCGGAACGGGCAGTTTCACGGGTGCCGCTGCAACCGGGCGGATGGCTGATCAACCGGTCCGGTGCTTTAAGGAATTGTTAAACTGATTTGGACCGCATGTCGATGGCACTTGGGGGCCACCGACCCGGCTTGAACAGCGCCGGATTCGGCGGTAGCCAGACGGGAAATGTGACGCTTCAGGACACATGGAAGGGCTCTATGGCAGGACATTCCCAATTCAAGAACATCATGCATCGCAAGGGACGGCAGGACGCCGCCAAGGCGAAGCTGTTCGCGAAGCTGGCGCGCGAAATCACGGTGGCGGCCAAGAACGGCAGCGAAGATCCCGGCATGAACCCTAGGCTCAGGCTCGCGGTGCAGGCGGCGCGGGCCGAGAACATGCCCAAGGACAACATCGAGCGGGCCATCAAGAAGGCGGCTGGCGGCGACACCGATGCCTACGAGAACATCCGCTACGAAGGCTATGGGCCCGGCGGCTGCGCGGTCATCGTCGAGGCGTTGACGGACAACCGGAACCGGACGGGAAGCGCGGTCCGGGCCGTGTTCTCGAAGCACGGCGGCAACCTCGGGGCAACGGGCGCCGTCTCCCACATGTTCGAAAAGGTGGGCGAAATCCTCTACCCGGCGAGCGCGGGCTCTGCAGACACGATTCTGGAGGCGGCGATCGAGGCGGGCGCGGAGGACGTACAGTCCGGCGAGGACGGCCACCTCGTCACGTGCGCGTTCGAGGACCTGTCGGGCGTGGCGCAGGGACTCGAAGAGAAGCTCGGCGCGCCCGAAGGCGTGAAGATCGTGTGGCGGCCGAACATTACGACTGCCGCCGACGAAGACACCGCGACCAGCATGATGAAGCTCATTGGCGCGTTAGAGGACGACGACGACGTGCAGGCCGTGTTCTCCAACGTCGACATCGACGAGGCGACGATGGCCAAGCTGACGGCTGCGTGATAGGAGCGCGCTAGCGCCGCCGCCGGGACGTGCTGCGGCGACCGGCAAGATACGCAATCGCCACCAGTGCCAACACCAGCAGGATCAGCGCTGCCAGCGCCATCGCATCGAAGTGCGAGCCCGATCCATGCGGCAGCAGAAAGACGAGCGGCGAGCGGATGACGAGGTCGGCGGCGAAATAGCTGACGACCAGGATGACCGCCGTCGAGCCACCGAGCGCCAGCCCCCACTCGTGCTCCATGTAGATCAACACCACGGACAACAGCACCAGTACCGCGATGATCGCCCAGATAATCAGCATCATGCTTTACGCCTCCGACACGGTGGTTGTCACTTCCCTGCCGCGATCTTCCGCAACCACATTGCGAGCTCTGGCCGCCGCGCATCTGCCAACTCACGGATCTTGACGTGACGCATGGTCCGGCCGGTGCCGTCGAGCAGGCCGCCGGGATCGTCGAGGACGACATCTTCGATCAGAAGCTGCAGCGCGGCATAGCTCTTCGTGCAGCGGATCGAGCAGACCATGCGGCCGTCGATCTCGTAGACCGGCATGCCCCACTTGATGCACTCGGAGAGTTCCGGAACGGCTTCCTGCACTGCTGATCTCACTGCGCATGCCAAGTCGTTCACAGGCTGGTCCAGGCCATCGAAAAAGGCATCCGCACGTGTTCCGTAGTCGGCGCGCCGGGCCATCGAGATCCCTATGAATGAAAAGGCCGGCGGCTCGCGAGCATCGAACCACCGGCCGTCTGCATGATTCTCCGGATCAGAACGAGCAGGCGAGCATGTTCTCGGCGCTCGACTTGTCGATGCCGGACTCGTCGATCTCGAGCGACTTCACGACGCCGTCGTCGACGACCATCGAGTACCGCTTCGAGCGCACGCCGAGGCCGCGCGCATTGAGGTCGAGCTCGAGACCGAGCTTCTTGGCGAAATCGGCGCTGCCATCGGCGAGCATCATGATCTTGCCGTCGGCGCCCTGCGCCTTGGCCCAGGCATCCATGACGAAAGCGTCGTTGACGGCGGTGCAGCAGACCTCGTCGAGGCCCTTCTCCTTGAGCTTCATCTCGTTGGCGACGAAGCCGGGCATGTGGGTCTTGGAGCAGCCGGGCGTGAAGGCGCCGGGGACCGCGAAGAGCCCGACCTTCTTGCCGCCGAACACTTCCGCCGTGGTCTTCGGCTTCGGCCCCTCGGCCGTCATCACCATGAATGTTGCCTCGGGGAGCTTGTCGCCTACCTTGATCGCCATCTGGAAATCTCCTGTTGGGTGAGTGGTCGGAAAAACGGACGTGCATCGCGCACTCGCCCGCAAACTATACTTTTCCCGACTTCCCCGCTAGAGGTTGGCAGCGGCGGGATTGATTTGTAGGCTTGCCGATCGTGCCCCTGCCAAGCGGGTACCGAAAAGGCTCGAAACTGCTTTCCAACAACCAACACTGCAGGAGGGGACGTGCTCGGGGGTTTCTTCGCGCTCCTGTCTGCGGCGACTTTCGCCATAAACAATGTAAGTGCCAGACGCGGCGTGGTCTCCGGCAGCGTCGTCCAGGCCCTTGCCATAACTGTGCCGATCGGCGTGCCGCTGTTCGCGCTGCTGGTTCTGGCATCCGGTAGCTGGGGCGCGCTCTGGAGCTTTTCGGAGAACCAGCTCTGGATCCTCGCCGCAGCAGGCGTGGTGCACTTCGTCTGGGGCCGGTACTGCTTCTATCGCGCGACGAAGGCGCTCGGCTCCATTCTGGTGGCACCGTTGCAGCAGCTTTCGATGCTGGTCGCCCTGGTGCTGGCCGTGGTGCTGCTCGGTGAGAAGCTGACGCCGCTCCGCATCATCGGCCTCGTGCTCGTCATCTGGGGCCCGATCCTCGCGGTGCAGGACGCCGGCAAAGGTTCGCCGAAGCCGGAGGGCGGCTGGCAACCCAACTACGTCGAAGGCTATTTCTGGGGGCTGCTGTCGGTGCTGGGCACGGGACTGAGCCCGATCCTGGTTCGCGCCGCCGTCGAGGGCATGGGGGCAGGCGCGGCGCTGGCCGGCGGTCTGATCTCGTATATCGCTGGCACCATCGTGTTCGTCGCCGCCGTCGTCGCCACGGGCCAGGTTGCACATGCCGTCTCGATGGACCGGCAGAACGCACTGTGGTTCGCCAATGCCGGCTTCTTCGTGTTCCTCTCGCACGTCTTCCGCTACCTCGCCTATGTCTATGCGCCGGTGACGGTGGTGGCGCCGATCGAGCGCACGACGGTGCTGTTCAGGCTGGCTTTCAGCTACTTCCTGAACCGGGAGCACGAGGTCTTCCACGGCCGGGTCATCCTCGCGACCATCATGTCCCTCGTTGGCGCGGTGCTGCTCACCCTCAGCACCGATGCGGTCGCCAACCTCGGCTTCCTGCCGGATTGGCTGCGGGAAGCCTCGCGCTGGCAGTGGCCATAGACGCAACGGCGGCATGTCGGCACTTTGCAGTTCCGGCTGGCGCTGGCTATTGTTGAATCAGGAAACATCCGGAGACGGGAAAATCGTGGCAGAGGCAGACATCGCGTTGGGCGCACTCCAGCCCCACTATCCTGTGGTCGTCGCGGGCGCCGGCCCCGTAGGGCTGGCACTGGCGGCCGAATTCGGCCTGGCAGGCGTCTCCTGCCTGCTGGCGGAAAAGCGAGATGGCACCATCCACGTCCCCAAGATGAGCCTCGTCTGCGCCGGCACCATGGAGGTCTCGCGCCGCTGGGGCATCGCCAAGGACGTTCGCCGCGCCGTGTGGGCGGAAAACCGGGCGATGGACTTTCTGTACATCGAGAGCCTGAAGGGTCGCGAGTTCGCGCGGGTGAAGCTGCCCTCTTATACCGAGAGCCCGCCGCCGTGGACACCGGAAGGCATCTGCCACTGCCCGCAGATTTACTTCGACCCGATCCTCTCGAAGTGCGTTGCCGGCATGCACAGCGTCACCCGCCGCAACAACCTCGGCATTGAAAGTTTCACCGACGACGGTGACCGGGTCCGCGTGACGGTTCGCGACAGCAACACGGGTGAGAGCCGCGAAATCACGGCCGACTACCTGGCAGGTTGCGACGGTCCTGGCGGTATCGTGCGCGAGAGCCTCGGCATCGAACTCGACGGCAAAGGGCGGATCGCCAATTCCACCAACATATTCTTCCGCTCGCCAGAGCTCTCGAAGCTGCATGACAAGGGCTGGGGACGCATTTACCGCGTCATCGACGAAACCGGCTGCTGGGGCGAACTGATCCCAATTGATGGCGACGTGCTCTGGCGCCTCACCGTCTTCGACGATCCGCAGTACGTCGAGGACCCCGACAAGGCATTGCGCCATATGATGGGTGCAGACTTTCCCTACGAGATCCTGTCGACCCTGCCCTGGGAGCGGCGAGACTTCGTGGCGCAAAGCTACGGTCGCGGACGCGTCTACATTGCGGGCGACGCAGCCCACCAGTCCTCGCCGACAGGCGGCGTCGGCATGCACACCGGCGTCGAAGACGCGGTCAACCTCGCCTGGAAGCTTACGGCGATGGTCGAAGGCTGGGGCGGGCCGCGACTGCTCGAGACCTACGAGGCCGAACGCAAGCCGGTCGCCCAGCGCAACGTCGACCTCTCGACCTCGACCTTCGAGGCGATCCGGCGCATCCCCGGTTCGGCAGGACAGGAGCGGCGCACGACGGGCGACTGGCGCGACGACATGGACCCGCTCTACATCCCCGATATCGTCCGCTCGCGCTACTGCTACAAGGGCTCCCAGATCATCGCCGCCCCCGACGGCGATGAGGTCTCTCCCAAGGCAGGACGTACACCTGGGAGGCCCGGTTGGCGGGCACCGCACGAGTGGATCGGTGACGGCAGATCGACCCTCGACCTGTTCGGCTCCGGCTTCGTGCTGTTGCGGCTTGGACCGGATGCACCCGATGCCGCCCCGCTGGAATCAGCCGCACGCGAGCGCGGCGTGCCGCTAACGCTCGTCACGGTCTCGGACGAGAAGGCGGCCGCTGCCTTCGAAAAGCCGCTCGTCCTCGTACGCCCTGACCGCCACATCGCCTGGCATGGCGATGCCTGCCCCGATGCCCCACAGCAGATCATTGATCTCGTCAGGGGCGCCTGACGCGACAAGCACAGACAAGAACAAAGACAAGAAGTAAGAAGGAAACGCCGATGAGCATCGTTGCCGAATGCATCTACGACCTCGTATGCGCCAACCGGATCCTTGGCCACGAGGGCGTGGTCGACGGGTTCGGGCACGTCAGCCTACGTCATCCGGAACGCCCGGAGCACTTCCTGATCTCGCGTTCGCGGAGCCCGGAGCTGGTCACCGAGAAGGACATTCTCGAGGTGAAGTTCAACGGCGATCCTGTCGAGGCCAACGCGCCGCCACTCTACAACGAGCGGTTCATCCATGCCGCGATCTATGAAATCCGATCGGACGTGCAGGCGGTTATCCACAACCACGCCTACGAGATGATCCCGTTCGGCGTCACCGGCGTGCCGCTGATGCCGATCTTCCATTCGGCCGCACGCATGGGCATGAACGTCCCCGTCTGGGACATCTCCGACAGCTTCGGCGATGCGACGAGCATGCTCGTCACCGACATCGAGCGCGGCCGCGACCTCGCCAAGGGCCTTGGCCAGAACAAGCTCGTACTCATGCGCGGACACGGCGCGACGGTCGCCTCCCACTCTCTCTACGATGCGGTGCTGACGTCCATCTTCGCTCACGTCAATGCCCGCCTGCAGCAGCACGCCATGGCAATGGGCGACGTTCGATATCTGAAACCCGGCGAGATAGAAACGATGGTCGCACACCAGGAAGCGCGCAAGGCAAGCCGCGACCGGCAGTGGGAGTATTATTGCCGACGCGCCGGCTGCGACCCTCGGTGAACGCAATCGGAGGAGGCGAGGCTCCGCGGGGGCCGCTCGGGTTGATCCCGTGTGGCAAAATGTGATCTGACGCTTGTGGCGCCGCAAGGCGCCGAGCCCATGGAGGAGAAGTAGAATGACGAAGGCGCTCGACGGAGTCCGCATTCTCGATTTCACGCACGTGCAATCGGGCCCGACATGTACCCAGCTTCTTGCATGGTTCGGGGCCGACGTGATCAAGGTCGAGCGGCCTGGCGTCGGCGACATCACGCGCGGCCAGCTTCGCGACATCCCCGACGTGGACAGCCTCTACTTTACGATGCTGAACCACAACAAGCGTTCGATCACCATAAACTCGAAGAACCAGAAGGGCATGGAGGTCCTCGAACGCTTGGTCAGGCAGTGCGACGTGCTGGTGGAGAATTTCGCACCTGGCGCCCTCGACCGCATGGGGCTGACCTGGG
>JBJOGJ010000150.1:0-9555 GCA_046048295.1 Pseudomonadota bacterium
ACGCGCATCTGCATCGCAGGCTGCCTGGTTCGGGCAATCTCGACGTGGGCGTTCACGGCCGTGAACGCCCTCTGGCTCGGCGTGCTCTTCGCTGTCTTCGTCGGCGCTTCCCTGAACGGAATGGCAACGGCAACGCACACCCTCATCCAGAATGCCGTGGATGACGACATGCGAGGCCGTGTCGTCGGCCTCTATTCGCTGATCTATCGGGGTACCCCTGCCGTCGGGGCGATCATGTTGGGCATTCTTGCCGAGCAGATGGGATTGCAGATCAGCTTCACGATTTCCGCGTTGATCTGCGTCGCTGCATTTGCAGGCGTTCTGACGCGGGCTGCGCCCATGACGCGGGCGCTGGAAGTGAAGAGATAGGTCACCCCACCTCTTCACCAGACTAAGCTTCAGTCCTTCAGAAGGACTGCGATCTTGTCGAGCGTCGCCTGAGGCGTGCGGGCGACCTCCGAAGCGATGGCATCGAGCTCCTCACCCGTCGCTGCCTCGATCATCACCTTGCGGGCTTTCATCTTCTCGAGGAAGGCCGCATCCTTGACCATCTGCTGGAAGGCAGTGCGCAATGCCTTCAGGCGGGCGGCGGGCACGTTCGGCGTCGTGTTGATCGAGCGGCCGATATCGGCGGACGCCGCGATCGTGCGCAGGATCGACTTCCCCTCGTCGGTAAGACCGAGCTCGGGAACAGTAGGCACGCCGGGCATGGTTGAATGCCGTTTCAGCCCCGCCTGATAGACGATGGGATGCTGGCCGCCAGTGATGATCTCAGGTGTTTTAGCCAGCATGTTGGCAAGCCCGTTCGAGGATACAAACTGGACCTCGCCCCGCTGTGCCGCCAGGAAAATATCGGCCGAACCCTTGTAGCCGGAGATCACCTTGAACTTGGTCCCGCCGTAAGCATTGAGTGCCTTGGGAAGCAGCACTGATGGCGACGCACCACCGGTACCGCCGACGACGATCTCCATCTTGCGCGCATCCTCGGCGTTCTTGAACGGCGCACCGGGCATGCCGTGACCGACGTCGATGTTCGTGGTGAGCCGCCCGACATAGGCCATCTTGGTTATGTCGACGCCGCCCGCAGCGCCCTTCATCGCCGCATCGAGCGGCAACGTCTGAGCCACGATACCCAGCGTCGTGCCATCCTTGGGAGCCGCCTCGAAAAGGTATTTGGCTGCCCGGAAGCTACCGGCGCCCGGCATGTTCTGCGGCACGATCATCGGGTTGCCCGGGATGAACCTGCCGAACCACTCGGCCGCGATGCGCCCGTAGAGGTCATAACCGCCGCCCGGCCCATAGCCGATGATGATCTTCAGCGACTTGCCCTTGTAGAAGTCTGCAACCTCGTCGGCGCTGGCCGGTACGGTTGACAGGACGGATGCCACCACCCCCAGCGGCACGAATAGCGAGCGAATTCTGGCGTTCATAAGGTTATGAGCTCCTCTTTGGATTACTGCGCGCAGCACAGTTGCCGACAGCGACGCCGCCGGCAACCCGCTCATACTATTATGTAGCCGAGACGCGGACTACCGTCCCATCGCCTTTTGTGCGCTGGTAACGAGATCCTTGGGCGACCGGTACATTTTCTTGATGAGCGTATCGACAAACTGGCCGGTCTTGGGGGCGATGTCGAGCTTGGTTCGCTTCGCCTCGGCCCGGAACTCCGGGTCCTTCATCGCTGCATCGAAAGCGGTGCGCAGGATCGCGAGCTGTGCCGCCGGGGTCCCGGGAGGCGTGAGGAATGTCCGGTGGAACTCCTGCTGCGCCAGGATCAGCTCGGCAACCTCGCGATTGCGCCCGCTCACGTACTTCCAGATCGAGGGTACCGAGTATTTCTCGAGGTCGGGATCCGGATTGAGGCCGACCTGGATGATCATGTGGGAAAGCTTCGTGCCATACCAGTCTGGCCGCTGCGAGGCGAAGGACGCGGTGTCGAAACCGCAAACGCCGTCAAGCTCGCCACGTTCCATGGCAAGCACGATCTTCGATGTCGAATCGTAGCCGTTGACCACCTTGAACTTGGTACCGGCAAGATTGTTCAGCATCAGCGCGTAGTCCGTTGTCGCAGACCCGGGCGCGTTGCCGCCCATCGTCGCCTCGGTCTTGAGCGCATCCTCGAAAGTCTTCACCTTCGAAGTGTGGAACGTGACACACAGGCGCGTCCCGCTGTTGGCGCTGCCTACATATTCGTACTCTGGCGGATTGAAGCGGAACTTCTTGGTGCTGAAAAGCGGCTCGACAAGTGCCCCCGGTTGCACGATGCCAACAGTCGTGCCGTCCTTTGGAGCCAGGTTGAACAGATATTCAGCAGCCTTGAGACTACCGGCGCCCGGCATGTTGCGCGGCACGAGCGTCGGGCTGCCCGGGATATGCTTGACGAGATATCTGCCAACGACGCGGCCGTAGCGATCATAGCCGCCACCGGAGCCGGATCCGATGATCATTGTTAGTGTCTTGCCCGCATAGAAGTCTTCGGCAGTTGCGGGTGTGGTTGCCGAGATGCACACGGCAGACATCGCCACTGCGGAGCAGCAGAAGCGGATCGATAGGCCTCTCATTGGGTTTTCCTCCGTCTTATGGAATTTTTGAGAGACCGCCATGTTATCAGCAAACAACCGCAAGCAAAGCCCGCATTCCTTCTGCCGGAACACTAGGCGAGCCGCCCGGTCGTGAACAATCGCACCCGGATGCCGCCGTGAGTGACCGGCGCGGCGGGCTGGCCGAACGGGAGCCTCGTAGCCCTGGCGAGCGCACCGTCACTGGTGACGATCCCGACACGCCAGCCGGAGAACCCGGCAGTGAGCGTCTGCCCCAGTGCAGCATAAAGCGCCGCCAGACGCTTCTTGTCGCCGACCCGGTCGCCATAGGGCGGGTTGGTGATGACGAGCCCGGCCGGGCCAGCCGGCGCAATCAGGCCGCTCACAGCATGCTGGCGGAAGTCCGTGATTGCCGCGACACCTGCCCGCTCCGCATTTGCGACGCTCATGGCAATGGCGCCGGCGTCACGATCGCTGCCAAAGAAGCGGAAGGACGACTGAGCATCCGGATTCCGCCGCGCAGCACTCATTGCCCGCCAACCGGCCTCGTCGAACGTTGCGAGTTGCTCGAATGCGAACCGGCGCGAACGCCCGGGTGCGAGACCGAGCGCCATCTCGGCGGCCTCGATGACGAAAGTTCCCGAGCCGCACATTGGATCGACCACGGGCTCGTTGCCGGTATAGCCGCATTGGCGAAGGAACATCGCGGCAAGGGTCTCACGCATCGGCGCGCGGTTCACAGCCTCCTTGTGGCCGCGTTTGTGCAGCGGCTCCCCTGATGTATCGATGCCGAGCGTACAAAGGTCGCTCTCGATGCGCGCCATGACCCGCACATCGGCCTCCTCGGAGATCGGGCAGCCTAGCTCGTCATGGATAGCCCTGCCGATCCTCTCTGCCGCCGCACCAGAATGATAAATTCGCGAGCCTCTGCATGACACCTCGACGCGGATCGGAACGTCGGGCCGGAGCACATCGCCCCACGCAAACCGGCGCGCACGCTTGTCGAGTTGGGCGAGATGGAATGCCCGGAAGGCACCGATACGCGCGACCACACGCGTGGCACCTCGCAACTCGAGATTGGCGCGCCAGACCTCGGGCCAGCCGCCTCGCAGTGTCACCCCTCCCTTGATGACTGCCGCGCCTTCGAATCCGAGCGCCTGCGCCTCCTCGCAAAGAACCACTTCCAGGCCCGGCGTCGCCACGAGGAAGATTTCAAACGCGCTATTCGTTGTCATCGACACATCATACAGCGAAGCCGAATCTTGCGAAACGAACCCGTTGGGAAGGATTGCATCTGCAGCAGACAATCTATGCCCATGAGAGCGCGCCCGGCGTTGCCTGCTCACACCGCTCCGCCGAAGACAGCAAAGATGGCCATCAGAGCAAGAAACGCGCACATGAACCAGCCGAAGATGAAGAGGTATGTGCGTGGCCCATAATCCGCCGCACCGACACCGGCAATGTGCACGACAGCATGCGCGATGCGGCTCAGGAAAAACAGGACCGCGATGATATTGACCCAGGACGGCGCCGCGCCTGCCAGGATGGCCGATACAGTGGCCGCCACGAAGACGCCCATCATCTCGCTGGCATTGAGATGCGCGCGCCAGAGCCGGTAGGTCAGGTCCGAATAGTCAGGAGTTGGCGATGCACCGGACACCAAACCGTCGCGGGCCTTGCGACCTGCTGCGAAGGGGCCGATGGCCAAGGTAAGGAGCACGAATCCTGCCATCGATGCAATTGCATAAGCGTACTCGGAAAATTGGTCCATGAACCGTCCATTGGTTGTCTTGCAGCAACCCTGAAGATTAGGGGATCATGAGGCCGTGGGCCAGTCCTGGCGAAGAGATGGAAGGCGGGCGAATATGGGGCCCGTCACGACGCGCCGTTCTCAATGCTGTTCCAGGATTGCCCGAAATGTGTCGGATGATTGGTCCCTATACTGGTCGAGCAGGCTAAAATGGTTTTCCTTGCCACTCACCGTATATCGCACTGGCACTCCGGCGTTGGTGAGATGGCGTGCGTACGTTGCCGATTGCCCGATCCACTCCTCCGGCTCGCCGCCGCCGACAATGACGTGGACCGGGCACCTGATACGTGGCGGCAGCGACGAATAATCGTGGCGGGCGATGATGTCGGGCAGGAGTTCAAGGTCGGTGTTGACGGTTGTATAGACCGCAGGTGAGGGATCGTAGATCCCACTGACGAGAACGGCGCCGGCAACCGGGCTTGAAGAGAGGTCACGAGCGTCCCAGTCGCACGCCAGGATGGCCGCGCCGAGATGCGCCCCCGCCGAATGCCCCACAACAAATATGCGCCCCGCGTCCCCGCCGAAATTCGAGATGTTCGAACATATCCAGCCGAAACCATCCAGTGTGCCTGCGACGACGGCATCGAGCGATACCTCGGGACACAGCGGATAATTGACGACCACACCGAGCATTCCCGCTTTCGCAAACGCTGCCCCGATGAACGCAAACTCGCTCTTGTCGCGTGAGCGCCAATAGCCGCCGTGTATGTAGATCTGGACCGGCCAGTGCGCACCGGCGGCAGGCGGATAGATGTCGAGCGTCATCAGTGGATGCGCCCCGTAGGCGACGTCGGCGATCCGTCCGGGCCATGCCAGCCCCTCGGCGTTGATCGCGTCGCGCGCACGTCCATATGCTTCGACGTCGGGATTGGCTGCGCGTGGATTGAACTGGCGCTCGAATTCTGCAGCCGAATACCTGCGCCACTTCTCCGGCAGCTGTTGCGACGTCATCCCCAAGCCTCCTGGCGTATCGATGGCCGGAGCATAGACCGGCTACAAAAAAACGCAGCGCCGAAGCGCTGCGTTTTCGGATCAGTTTGAACGAGCCAGATCGCTCACGCGATCGCGGCGACCGCACGGCGCACGAACACCGTTGCAACGTGTGCGCGGTAGTCCGCACCGGAGTGGATGTCCTCCATGAGCCCATCGGCGGAGATGACGATGTCCTTGATGGCGTCGACCGAGAAGTTGGCCGCCAACGCCTTCTCCATTTCGGTGGCACGAAACACGCTCGGGGCCGCACCGGTAATGGCGACGCGCACGTCCTTGCCGTACCTGGCCACCATGACACCGACGACTGCGTAGCCGGATGCCGGGTGGCGGAGTTTCACGTATTTCGCCTTGTCCGGCTTCTTGAAACGTACGGCCTTGACGATCTCACCCGGTTCCAGCGCCGTCGAGAAGAAGCCCGTGAAGAAGTCGTCCGCAGCGATCTGCCTGTCGGTTGTCACAACCGTGGCGTTTAGACCAAGCACGGCCGCAGGATAGTCCGCCGCAGGATCGGCATTCGAGATCGAGCCGCCGATGGTGCCGCGATGACGCACAGCCGGATCGGCGATCTGGCCTGCAAGCTCGGAAAGCGCCGGTATCGTGTTCTTGACATCGGCGGACGCGTTGACGTCGGCGTGGCACGTCATAGCGCCCACGACGAGTTCGCCGCCCTCGACCTTGACGCCCTTGAGTTCGGCGATCGCACCGAGGTCAACGATATCCTCATGGGCAGCGAGGCGCTGCTTGAGAACTGGGATAAGCGTCATGCCCCCGGCCATGAACTTGCCGTCCCCGCTACCCTTCACGATGGAGGCGGCGCCGGAAAGATCGTTCGGCAGATGATAATTGAAGTCCTTCATGTCCGCTCCCTCAGCCCTTTGCCTGCATTTCGCGGCTGCCAGTCATGATCGCCTCTACGATGCCCTGGTAGCCCGTGCAGCGGCAGATGTTGCCTTCGAGCTGCTCACGCACCGTCTTCTCGTCGGGACTGGGGATGCGGCGCGCGATGTCGACGCCCATCATCACCATACCCGGCGTGCAGAAGCCGCACTGAAGCCCATGGTGCTCGCGGAATGCCGCCTGCATCGGGTGCAGGGTGCCGTCGGGAGCAGCGAGCCCCTCGATGGTGGTAACCTGCTTGCCGTTCGCCTGCACGGCGAGCATCGTGCAGGACTTCACGGCCTTGCCGTCCACGTGGACCACGCAGCAGCCGCATTGGGTGGTGTCGCAGCCAACGTGCGTGCCGGTCAACCTCAGGTGCTCACGAATGAACTGAACGAGCAGCGTGCGCGCCTCCACGTTGCCAGTCACCTCCTTGCCGTTAACTGTCAGCTTGATGTCGATCGACAATTGCTTCCCCTTCCCTGCTCGAGGCCTGATCCTTCGTCGGACACTCTAATAAAGCGTCCGTCACGTGTCGTCCATGGGGTGGAAATGCCCGTGGACGCGGCCTGTAATGATTGCTACGAAACAGAAATTCGCCTTTCGGCGCGCATTGTGCCGAAGGCCCGAGGTGTTAGCAACCCCCGAGATCGAGAGCGAGAACCCATGGGCGAATTTGCACTTGGCCAACCCGTACCACGTTTCGAGGATCCACGGCTGCTGCGGGGCGGCGGTCGCTATGCCGACGACATCGCCATGCCGGGCATGGCCTACGGCTACGTACTGCGATCAGAATTTGCGCACGCCCGGATCATCCGCCTCGACACGACGGTCGCAAGGGCGGCACCCGGTGTGCTGGCGGTCCTGACGGGTGAGGATTGGGCGAACTCGGGCTACGCCGACCTGCCTGTACCCACAAATCCCTCTCTCAAGCGGCGCGACGGCTCGGCACTCTTCCGCCCACCCTACCCGGCAATCGCCAAGGATGTCGTAAAGTGGGTCGGCGACCACGTCGCCTTCGTCGTCGCGGAGACATACGAGCAGGCCGTCGACGCCGCCGAGTTGATCGAGGTCGAATACGAACCGCTGCCGGCCGTTATCACAACGGAGGAGGCCGTCGCGGAGGGCGCCCCGAAGGTCTGGGACAATTGCCCGGGTAACGTTTGCTACAACTACGAGCTTGGCGACAAGGCGGCCACCGAGAAAGCCTTCGCTGAGGCTGCGCACGTCATCGAGCGCCGACTCCGCATCAACCGCGTGACCGCGGCCACCATGGAGCCGCGCGCCTGCCTCGGCTACTACGACAAGGCCGAGGACCGTTATACTATTCACACCACGCTGCAACGCGCCTTCAATTTCCGCCAGGAGATTGCGGCGGTACTGAAGGTGCCGGAGAGCAAGGTGCACGTCATCGCCGGGGACATCGGCGGCAGCTACGGCATGAAGTCGGCGGTGTATCCGGAGAACCTGCACTGCATCCTGGCCTCGAAGATCGTCGGACGCCCGGTGAAGTGGCGGGCCACGCGCTCCGAGGCGTTCCTGAGCGACGCACAGGCTCGCGATAATGTCGCCGACATTGCCCTCGCACTCGACAAGGATCTGAAGTTCACCGGCCTGCGCGTACGCAACGTGGTCAATGTCGGCAGCTACTTGCAGACCGGCGGCGAGACCTCAGCGATCTCGAACCTCGTTACGCTGCAGGGGCTTTACACGACCCCCGCCATCTACCTCGACATCACGACGGTGTTCTCCAACACCAACTCCCTGCGCCCCTATCGCGGCAACGGCCGGCCCGAGAACGCCTATCTTCTGGAACGGCTCGTCGACATTGCCGCCGACGTCCTTAAGGTCGACCCAGCCGAACTGCGCCGCCGCAACCTCATTCCAAAGAGCGCGCTTCCATATAAGTCAGTTCTCAAGGCGGTATTCGACTCTGGCGATTTCGAAGGCTCCATGGACATCGCCCTCAAGAACGCAGACTACGCGGGATTTGAGAGTCGCCGGGCCGAAGCCGCCAAGCGCGGCAAGCTCCGCGGCATCGGTATATCCAATAGTATCGAGAAGGCGGCAGCACCGGGTATCGAAGCCGGGGAGATCCGGTTCGACCGGGGCGGCTCTGTGACGATACTCTGCGGCGCCATCGACCAGGGGCAGGGGCACGAGACCGTTTTCAAGCAACTCGTATGCGATAAACTCGGCCTCGACCCCGCTGACGTGCACTATGTCCAGGGCGATACCGATGCCGTATTTTATGGCGAGGGCACAGGCGGTTCCCGCACCGCGACGCTCGCTGGCTCGGCACTCCTCCACGCTTCCGAACGCGTGATCGACAAGGCGAAGAAGATCGCCGCTCACATGCTCGAAGTGGACGAGGTCGAGTTCAAGGAAGGCGTATTCACCAGCCGCTCGACCAACGAGACGGTGACCATAAAGGATGCTGCCAAGGCCGCAAGCCAGCCCGCGAAACTACCGAAGGGCATGGAGCCGGGCCTTATCGCGACTGCGGTTTACGATAATCGGGAGACGAACTATCCGAACGGATGTCATGTCTGCGAACTCCAGATCGACCCCGACACGGGTCACGTCGAGATGATCAAGTACACGGTCGTCGACGACGTCGGCACGGTGTTGAACCCTCTACTCCTGAAGGGCCAGATCCGCGGCGGTGTCGCCCAGGGTGTCGGCCAGATCCTGAAGGAGGACATTCTCTTCAGCGAGGACGGCCAGTTGCTCACTGGCTCATTCATGGACTACGCCATGCCGCACGCGGCTGACTTCTCGAACATTGATGTCACTTCGAACCCATCCCCGACACCGACCAACCCGCTGGGCGTCAAGGGCGCAGGCGAGGCTGGCTGTGTCGGCGCGATGCCCGCTGTTGCGAATGCAGTAGTGGATGCGCTTTCGCCCCTCGGTATCGAACACGTGGAAATGCCTGCCACCCCGGCGCGCCTGTGGAAAATCATCCGCGACGCCAAGTCATCCTGACGCCGCCTGATCCGACAGCTCTGTGAGATCTCAAACTGCCGGGAGCCAAACCGCTCCCGGCAGTTTTCGTTCGCGTCCTGAATTGCCGCGATCATCACATTCTGGAAATACTCTATTGCTGTATAAAGGAAACGGAGTCGGCATATTATACTTGTCAAACCCACTTCGATGTACTATGTTGGAATCACAAGGAGATTCCAGCTATGTCGCTTCTCTCGCATGTCCGTCTTCACAGTCTTTGAGACAGAGATGCGGTTCGCGTAGCGGAGGCTTTGGATCATCGGTTGGATTGATCTAAGCGGCTTGCCTCTGATGTTGCAAGCGTCTTCTCTCGAACGTCTTTCG
>JBJOGJ010000151.1:0-9554 GCA_046048295.1 Pseudomonadota bacterium
GGGCGGATCCAGCCGAGTACGACCGGCTGGCACGCGCATTGGTCGACATGTTCGCCAAGAACTTCGTTACCTTCGAAAGCCACGTCGATGCGGGCATTCGCGCGGCCGCGCCCCAGTTCCGCGAAGCGGCCGAATAGCGCTGTTTATCAGACATTTGCAAAAGGCCGGCAACCTCGGGTTGACCGGCCTTTATCATGATCCGCTCGAGGTCGGCGGCAGGTTCCGCCCTATTTGAAGTCACCGAGCGTGAGCAATGCGGTAAAGCCGACGCCTGCCGCCTTGAAGGCTTCCACCGCCCCCTCCTCACGGTCCACGATCGTGATCACGTGCACCACCTTGCCGCCAACCTCCTTCACGGCCTCCGCCGCCTTCAGTGCCGACCCCCCAGTGGTCGTCACGTCCTCGACGATGACGATTCGCTTGCCTGCGAGTGTTTCCCCAGGCGCTAGTCCCTCGATCAGGCTTTGCGTGCCATGATCCTTTGCCGCCTTGCGCACGAAGAACGCTGGTAACGGCCTGCCGACCGCATGGCTCTCCGTTGCAACCGCCGCGGCAATAGGCACCGCCCCCATCTCGAGCCCGCCGATCGCATCGGCCTCGATTTCCGCCAGTGCATCGAGGATGGCTCGCGCCACTAGGTAGCCACCGGCAGGGTCGAGAACGGTTGGCTTCATGTTGAAATAGAAGCTCGATGCCCGGCCGGATGCCAGTTTCACATCGACCCCGCTCGAAAACGAGCGTCGCTTGATTATGTTGATCAGTTCCTGCCGATCGCCGCTGTCGCGCATAATTGCCTCACCCTGTAGCTGTCGTAGTTGTCGTAGCTGTCGTAGTTGTCATGGTCTTTTTGCGATTCGCCCGCGACTCTATCGCTTCCGCAGTTACCTGCCACCCCTGCCTGACAGAATTCTCCAAGGTCTTGAAATACAAAATTTAATCACGCTACGCCTAAGACTTGATCAGTTTCGGGGCGTGGCATCGGTGCTGTGGTTCTAAAGTCTCATGTCCGTGGATAAAAAACGCATTGAAACCAATGGCTGCGACGGCCGAACGGATTGGGAAATGCATCGGGACGCAGCGTCAGAAAATGCGCTGCGCAACACAGGAAACACCACATAACAACCTGAACTTGCTACCTTATGCTTTTGGTTGGCAGCCGTATTGATGAACAGTTTCCCTGTTGCGCCGGCTGGCGTTCAGCTAACCGACGTAGTTCTGCCAGATCTACGTGTTTGATTTGACATTGGGTGCTGTGGCGGCGTGTGATCTCAGATCGTGACACGGGACAAGGTTGTGCGCGCCGAGCGTTAACATCCTTATCCAGGTGAAGCGGCGGCCGCCGCGAACTATCGAGCGGCCCATTGTTTCCAGGGGTAAGTGCGCCCACCTCTATAAATGCGAGGTTTGGCTGGAAGGCCTGGCAGGATTTTCAGCAAGAGCGAGTGACGGGTAAGAGCATGACCACCGGCGATGAGATCTTCGAGATCTACTCTAAGAGCTACGATCGTAATCGGCAGACAGAATTGTCGTTGAAGGAATACCTCGACAATTGCCGAAGCGATCCGATGATGTACGCGAGCGCAGCAGAGCGCATGATGGCTGCGATCGGTGAGCCCGATGTAGTCGACACGTCTAAGGACCAGCGGCTTGGCCGCATCTTCCAGAACCGGACCGTCAAGGTCTATCCGGCGTTCAAGGATTTCTACGGCCTGGAAGAGACGATCGAGCGGATTGTTGGATTCTTCCGACATGCCGCCCAGGGTCTCGAGGAGCGCAAGCAGATCCTGTACCTTCTTGGTCCGGTCGGCGGTGGCAAGTCGTCGCTGGCCGAGCGCCTGAAGGAACTCATGGAGAACTGCCCGATTTATGTCCTGAAGGCAGGCGAGGAGATCAGTCCGATATTCGAAAGCCCGCTGGTCCTCTTCGACCCGGCTGCCATGGGGCCTATGCTCGAGGAACGGTATGGCATCTCGCAGCGTCGCTTGACAGGCCGCATGAGTCCATGGGCCGTCAAACGGCTCGATGAGTTCGGCGGCGACATCTCCAAGTTCACGGTCGTCAAGCTGCATCCGTCCCGGCTGCGCCAGATCTGCGTTGCCAAGACGGAGCCGGGCGACGAGAACAACCAGGACATCTCGGCCCTGGTCGGCAAGGTCGATATCCGCAAACTCGAATTCTTCGGTCAGAACGACGCTGACGCCTACTCCTACTCGGGCGGGCTGAACCGCACGACCCAGGGCATGCTCGAGTTCGTTGAGATGTTCAAGGCTCCGATCAAGATGCTGCACCCGCTGCTGACGGCGACGCAGGACGGCACCTATGTCGGAACTGAGAACGTCGGCGCACTGCCCTACCAGGGCATCATTGTCGCCCACTCGAACGAAAGCGAGTGGCAGAGCTTCCGGTCGAACAAGAACAACGAGGCGTTCCTCGACCGAATCTGCGTGATTCAGGTCCCATACTGCCTGCGTACCTCGGACGAGAAGAAGATCTACGACAAGCTGCTTTCGACGAGCGAACTCGCTCATTCGCCGTGCGCGCCTGGCACGCTTGAGATGCTTGCACAGTTCTCCGTGTTGACGCGCCTGCGTGAACACGAGAACTCGAGCCTGTTCTCCAAGATGCGGGTATACGACGGCGAAACGTTAAAGGACACCGACCCCCACGCCAAGACCATCCAGGAGTATCGCGACGCCGCCGGCATCAACGAAGGTATGGACGGCACATCGACCCGTTTCGCCTACAAGGTGCTGTCGGAGACCTTCAACTACGACACACGCGAGGTCGCTGCGGATCCCGTCCACCTCATGTACGTGCTTGAGCAGTCGATCCGCCGCGAGCAGCTCCCAGAAGAGACCGAGAGCCGCTACATCGAGTTCATAAAGGAGGAACTGTCGCCGCGGTATGCCGAGTTCATCGGTAACGAGATCCAGAAGGCATACCTCGAAAGCTACAGCGACTTCGGCCAGAACCTCTTCGACCGCTACGTCGCTTATGCCGATGCATGGATCGAGGATCAGGACTTCAAGGATCCCGATACCGGCCAGCTCATGAACCGTCAGGTTCTCGATCAGGAACTTTCCAAGATCGAAAAGCCAGCCGGCATCGCTAACCCGAAGGACTTCCGCTACGAAGTCGTCAAGTTCTCGCTACGCGCGCGCGCCAAGAACGGCGGCAAGAACCCGAGTTGGACTTCCTATGAGAAGATCCGCGAGGTTATCGAGAAGCGGATGTTCTCGCAGGTCGAAGATCTGTTGCCGGTCATTTCCTTTGGCGCCAAGCAGGATACCGACACCGAAAAGAAGCACGAGGAATTCGTCTCGCGCATGGTTGCCCGCGGCTACACCGCACGCCAGGTCCGCCGTCTCGTCGAGTGGTACATGCGCGTGAAGAAGTCTGGCTAAGGAGGCGAACGACGGGGATGCATATCGTTGACCGGCGCCTCAACCCGAAGGCCAAGTCTCTCGGCAACCGCCAGCGTTTCATCCGCCGCGCAAAGGGTGAGATTCGCGAGGCGGTGCGAGAGGCCATCAAGAAGCGCAAGATATCCGAGATCGAAGGCGGCGAAGAGGTCCGCATTCGCTCGAAGAGCCTGCGCGAGCCGACTTTCGGCCTGGGCTCCGGTAGCGGGCAGCGCGATTTTGTGCTGCCAGGCAACAAGGACTTCTCCGTCGGAGACGTAATCCGCAAGCCGCAGAGTGGCCGCGGCGGCGGCGGCCAGAAGGGCAGCGCCGACGGAGACGGCGTCGACGATTTCGTCTTCAGCCTCACGCGCGACGAGTTCCTCGACATTTTTTTCGAGGATCTCCAGCTTCCCAACCTCGTCAAGGCCAAGCTGCGCCGCTTGACGTCGCCGGAACGCGTGCGGGCTGGCTTCGTGACAGAGGGCTCGCCGTCGAGGTTGAACCAGGTTCGCACGATGCGCAATTCGCTGGCGCGGCGTATAGCGCTGCGCCGGCCGAGGCTCGACGAACTCGAAGCGCTCGCAAAAGAGATTTCTGCCGAGGAGTCGCGCGATCCTAAGGACGAGAAGAAGCTCGAGAAACTTCGCATCCGGCTTCGTCATCTGGAGCATCTTCGCCGCGTGGTCGCCTACATCGACCCGATCGATCTCCAGTATAACCGCTTCGAACGGCGACCGAAGCCGAAGACGCAGGCCGTGATGTTCTGCTTGATGGACGTCTCTGCCTCAATGACGGAGCAGCTAAAGGAACTGGCCAAACGCTTTTTCATGCTCCTCCATTTGTTCCTGTCACGGCATTACAATGAAGTCGACGTCGTCTTCATCCGCCACACGACCGTTGCACAGGAGGTCGACGAGGATACCTTCTTCCGCGACACGACGACCGGCGGCACGGTTATTTCCACCGCCCTGGTCGAGATGTTGCGCGTCATCAAGGATCGTTATCCCGTCGACGACTGGAACATCTATGCCGCCCAGGCATCGGACGGCCACAACTTCGATGACGACATGGACGAATGTCTTTCCCTTCTCGAGCGCGAGATCCTGCCGGTCTGCCAGTACTTCGCCTACATCGAAGTATCGCAGGAGGAATTCCGTCAGAGTTATCCATCAGTTGTCTGGCAGGGCTACCAGGAAGTTGCCGACACGCACGCCCATTTCGCCATGCGCAAGGTTTCCAACGCTGGCGAGATCTATCCGGTTTTCCGCGACCTTTTCTCGACCACCGCCTGAGGCCATGGAGCTGATTTGATGAGCACCACTCGCGCCAACAAGCCGCTTTTCGAAGGCGCCGAATGGGACTTCGACCTGCTCAAGAAGACCTACGATGCGATCGAGCAGATCGGCGTCGGCGAAATGGGCCTGAACGTCTACCCCAACCAGATCGAAGTTATTACGGCGGAGCAGATGCTCGACGCCTATGCCTCGATCGGCATGCCGAACATGTACCGGCACTGGTCGTTCGGAAAGCACTTCGCCCGCGAGGAGGGCCTCTATCGTCGTGGCGCTCGCGCCCTTGCCTATGAACTCGTGATCAACTCTGATCCGTGCATCAACTATGTCATGGAAGAGAATACCATGACGATGCAGACTCTCGTCATGGCGCACGCCGCCATGGGCCACAACCATTTCTTCAAGAACAACTACCTCTTCCGCCAATGGACCGATGCAACTTCGATCCTCGACTATCTGACCTTCGCCAAGGAATACATCGTCGAATGCGAGCAGAAGCATGGCTCTGAAGCTGTCGAGGTCGTCCTGGACTCTGCCCACGCCCTGATGAACCAGGGCGTCAGTCGCCACCCGGTCCGCCGCCAGTCGGCCGCTGACAAACAGCAGCGCGAGCGTGATCGGGCCGCCTATGAAGAAGCAACGTACAACGAGCTTTGGCGGACGGTTCCCCGCTCGGCCCTCGCAAAGACGCCGCCGGATCCTGCCAAGAAGGAGGAGGTGGCGGAGGCCCAATCCCTTGGGCTGCCCCAGGAAAACCTGCTCTACTTCCTCGAGAAGCACGCACCTAAGCTCGAGGATTGGCAACGCGAGATCCTTCGGATTGTGCGCATGCTGGCCCAGTATTTCTACCCGCAGCGACAGACCAAGGTGATGAACGAAGGTTGCGCCACCTTCTGCCACTACGAGATCCTGAACCGGATGTACGAGAAGGGCCTGATCACCGAAGGCTCGATCCTCGAATTCCTGCATAGCCATTCCTCGGTGGTCTATCAGCCGCGTTTCGAGGACCGAGGCTTCGGCGGCATGAACCCCTACGCGTTGGGGTTTGCCATGATGAAGGACATTCAGCGCATCTCCGTCGCCCCGACCGAGGAGGACAGGGACTGGTTCCCAGAATTCGCAGGCAACGGCGATCCCTTGGGGAACCTCAAAGAGGCCTGGGCCAACTTCCGGGACGACAGCTTCATCCTGCAGTACTTGTCGCCGAAACTCATCCGGGAATTCCACTTCTTCAAGGTTCACGACAGCGCCGACGCGCCATTCGTCGAGGTCAAGGCGATTCACGACGAAGCAGGCTATCGGGAGGTGCGCCGCACGCTCTCCCGCCAGTATGACGCTGCCGCCAGCGATCCGGATATCCAGGTCGTCAATGCGGACCTGTCGGGCGGTCGCCGCCTCACCCTTTCCCACCGCGTCAAGAATGGCGTGCTTCTCAACAAGGAGCACTGCGACCGCACATTGCAGCACGTAGCCCACCTGTGGGGCTACCGGGTCAAGCTGATCGAGCAGGACGGCGAGACCGGCAAGATCCTCAAGGAGTACGAGGCGCTGCCGCTGCCGTGAGCCGGCCCCCCCCTGGACTCACCTAATCTTCTTGGCCGCTAACCAACCGTCCCGATTGATGATCCTGGCCGGATGAGGCAGTGTTGGCGAACAAGTGCCGCCGACACTGGAGACCCTGATGGCCGCAATCCGATTGACCGTGAACGGTACCGAGGTTGGTGCCGAGGTATCCCCCGAAACACTGCTCGTCGACTTTTTGCGAAACCAGCTTGGACTGACCGGCACCCACATCGGCTGCGACACCGCGCAATGCGGCGCCTGCGTCATCCACCTGGACGGCAATTCCGTAAAGGCATGCAATATGCTGGCGCATCAGGCCGAGGGCGCGAACATCACCACCATCGAGGGCCTGTCGAGCGGCAAGGCGTTGCACCCGTTGCAGGCTGCCTTTCGCGATGCGCACGCGCTGCAGTGCGGCTTCTGCACCCCTGGCATGGTCATGAGTGCCGCTGACCTGCTCGCCAAGAATCCGAAACCGACCGAAGCCGAAATCCGGTCCTGGCTGAAGGGCAATATCTGCCGCTGTACCGGATACCACAACATCGTAAAGGCAGTCGCACAGGCGGCCGACGACATGTCCAGGTCTGCCTGACCGCCCGAGGAGCACGAGTGATGAGCGACACCGGAATTGGCGCCTCCGTAAAGCGCCGCGAAGATTTCCGCTTCCTGAAGGGCCTCGGCAAATACACCGCCGACATCAACCTTCCCCGCCAGACATATTGCATCTTCGTCCGTTCGACTGTCGCACATGCCAGGATCAATGCCATCGACACGAGCGCCGCGAGATCCTCACCGGGCGTCGTCGCCGTTTTCACTGAAGCCGACATCGCGGCTGCCGGCGTTGCTGCCGGATTGCCGTGTGGCTGGCAGGTGACAAGCCGCAACGGCGAGCCGATGAAGGAGCCCCGCCACCCGATACTCGCGGCTGGCAAGGTTCGCCATGTCGGCGACCCGCTCGTGGCCGTGATCGCGGAAACACCCAACCAGGCCAGGGAGGCCGCAGAAAAAGTCGCAGTGGACCTCGACGAGCTGCCCGCCGTCGTCGACATGCGCAAGGCCGTTTCTGGTGCTGCAGCAGTACATGACGAAGCGCCAGACAACATCTGCTTCGACTGGGAACTCGGCGACAAGTCAGCCGTGGAGGCCGCCTTCGCCAAGGCGGCGCACGTAACTAAGCTCGACCTCGTCAACAACCGCCTCGTTGCAAACGCCATGGAGCCGCGCGCCGCCATCGGCGACTACGACCTCGCATGCGACCATTACACGCTCTACACGACGAGCCAGAACCCCCATGTCATTCGCCTGCTGATGGGAGCCTTCGTCCTCGGCCTGCCGGAACATAAACTGCGGGTCTACGCCCCCGACGTCGGCGGTGGATTTGGCTCCAAGATCTACCATTATGCCGAGGAAGCGCTGGTCACATGGGCATCCGCCCAGATCGGCCGGCCCGTGAAGTGGGTCGCCGACCGCTCGGAGGCATTCGTCTCCGACGCTCAAGGCCGCGACCACGTCACTCATGCCGAGATGGCGTTCGACAAGGACGGCAACGTGCTGGCGCTGCAGGTCGACACGCTCGCCAACATGGGCAGCTACCTGTCGACGTTTGCTCCATGCATCCCCACATGGCTGCACGGGACGCTGCTCGCGGGCCAGTACCGAACGCCAGCGATCTATTGCAACGTGAAGGGCGTCTTCACCACCACCGTACCCGTGGATGCGTACCGCGGCGCCGGCCGGCCCGAGGCGACCTACCTGCTCGAGCGCATCATGAGCAAGGCAGCGCAGGAGCTGGGACGAGACCAGGCGGAACTGCGTGCCCTCAACTACATTCGCCCCGACCAGTTCCCATACCAGACTCCCGTTGCGGTCGTGTACGACACCGGCAACTACCAAGCGAGTCTGGACGCTGCCAAAGCACTCGCCGCCTATGACAGCTTTGGCCTCCGCCGCGCTGAAGCGAAAGCACGCGGCAAGCTGCGCGGCATCGGAGTCGCGAGCTACATTGAAGCCTGCGGCATAGCACCATCGAGCCTGGTCGGAGCACTGGGCGCCCGTGCCGGTCTCTACGAGGCGGCAACCGTGCGGGTCAACCCGACCGGATCCGTCACCGTCCTCACGGGATCCCACAGCCATGGCCAGGGCCACGAGACGACATTCGCCCAAGTCGTCGCAGACAAACTCGGCGTGCCATACGAGCAGGTCGAGATCGTCCATGGTGACACGGACAAGGTGCCATTCGGCATGGGCACATACGGCTCGCGCTCGCTTGCGGTCGGCGGAACAGCCCTCGTCAACGCACTCGACAAGGTCATCGAGAAGGGCCGCAAGATTGCAGCCCACCTACTTGAGGCCGCCGAAGCCGACATTGAGTTCAAGGATGGTGCCTACACCGTAAAGGGCACGGACAAATCGAAAGGCTTCGGCGAAATCGCCCTGACCGCCTACGTGCCGCACAAGTACCCCATCGAGGACATCGAGCCGGGTCTCGAGGAGACCGCATTCTACGATCCGAAGAACTTCACCTTTCCTGCTGGCACCTATATCTGCGAAGTCGAGATTGATCCGCGAACCGGTGAAATCGAAATCGTGTCGTTCTCCGCCGCCGATGACTTCGGAAACGTCGTCAACCCGATGATTGTCGAGGGCCAGGTCCATGGAGGTCTCGCCCAGGGCATTGGCCAGGCTCTGCTCGAGCATGCGGTCTACGATGAGAGCGGCCAGCTGCAGACCGGATCCTACATGGATTACACCATGCCTCGCGCCGACGACATGCCAGCCTTCAAGGTCACGCTGACATCTACCCCGTGCACGCACAATCCGCTTGGCGTGAAAGGCTGCGGTGAAGCCGGTGCTATCGGAGCACCACCCGCTGTCATCAATGCCGTCGTCGACGCGCTCAAGGAATATGGCGTCGACCACATCGACATGCCGGCAACAACTGAGAAGATCTGGTCTTTGATCGCCGGTCGAACAACCCCAGCCGCCGCTGAGTGAGGACCGATATGTACGCCTTCGAATTCACGTGCCCTTCTTCACTCGACGAAGCAAGGCGGCTCCTGCAGTCGGATAACGGCGCCATACTCATCGCCGGCGGCCAGACGCTGCTGCCAACGCTTCGCCAGCGCCTTGCCAGGCCGTCTAGACTTGTCGATCTGGCCAAAGTAGATGGACTCGTCGGTATCACCCGCAATGGAAGTGATCTGCGGATCGGCGCCATGACCACCCACGCTGCCGTCGCGACAAGCTCAGAGGTCGCCGAAGCGATCCCGGCACTTGCTGACCTCGCGTCCAGGAT
>JBJOGJ010000152.1:0-9538 GCA_046048295.1 Pseudomonadota bacterium
CATACGTCACGACAACATCGACATGCGCCATCTTGAGCGAATGTAGACCGTGGGTCAGGAGTTTCTGGCTGATGCCCCTCCCTTGATGTTCTGTCGCCACCGCCAGGGGGCTGAGGATGAAAACCACCCGGTCGTCCTGATCATAGAGCAAACGAGAGAAGATGACGCTTCCGACGATCTCCCCAGCGTCTTGGGCGATGAAGACAACCCGATCTTCTTCGCGCGTGCCGTCCAGCATGTGGCGCACGAGATCACCGATCAGCATGCCTTCTTCGGAGCCCTCGGAAGCGGTGAAGACGGTGGTGAAGAGATCTATAATCTGTCGCTCACGACCTCTAGTGTATGCTGAAAATTCCATTTCTTCTAACTGATGGCTACCGAATTGTTGTCTTGACTGGGACGGCATAGGCGATTGCGAGAGCCTGCGCACGTTGCCAGGAGCGATTCTTGAGGTGCGCTCCTCAATGGGAATTGTCGATACGGGAAGCGATTGAGTCAACATGCAATACCCGATTGCCGCGCCGAACTGAGTCGCAGTGCGAGAGGCATGAAGGAGAGCATTATTGCGAATTGTTCAAATAACTTACGGTTTCAGGGTGGTATGCGCCGATGAAGCGCGGCACGACCGGACGGATGCAGCCCCCAGGACCAATTGCCGTGTGAGCCTGCAAGTGCAAATATGCGGAACCCGCGCGGACACGTGTCGTAGAAATGGCTGGTCGCGCTCGATCGGGATCGACGTAAAGGTTGGTCTGAAACGTCGTCGAAACTGAAAATTTTGCCGGGATGGGGCGCCGCTGTTCGGCGGGCATTCCATCAAATGATCATTGCACCAGTTTTTGGAAGCTTAGGAAACCGCCAATGCCACCGTTCAAGCCAATCGCAATATGCTCCGGGTTTGCTGCTGTATTTCTGCTCGGCCAGCCAGCGGCTGCCGATGATGTCGGCGAATTCTACAAGGGCAAGGTGGTCAGTTTCCGCGTCGGATTCGGTGCAGGCGGCGGCTACGATGTAACAGCGCGCCTCGTCTCGAAATATCTTGGTGCGCATATTCCCGGCAATCCTTCCATTACGGTAGAGAACATGCCTGGCGCCGGCAGCATGCGTCTCGCCAACTACCTCTACAACGTCGCTCCCAAGGATGGCACCGTGTTCGGGACATTCTCGTCGGCCTCGATCCTCGAACCCATCGTTGGCAATCCAGGCGCCAAGTTCGAGCCCGCCAAGTTCACTTGGCTGGGATCCATGCACACCGACCTGAACTCCTGCGGGATCTGGAATGGCGCGGGGGTCGGAATCAAGAGCTTCGATGATCTGGTGAAGACCGGTAAGACGATAACGTTCGGATCTTCTGGCCCGCAGTCGACATCAAGCCTATGGCCGCTCTTTATGAAGAATGTGTTCAATGCACCCATCAAGGTGATTGGTGGCTACAAAGGCATAAAGGCGATTACACTCGCCATGTCGCGCGGCGAGGTTGATGCCGTCTGCGGTCTCTTCGAGTCATCGCTACGAGGTGCCTACGCTGACGAACATCGGTCGGGAAGTCTGAAAATATTCCTGCAGGTTGGACTTGAACGTAAGGCGCCGCTGTTCGGCGATGCTGCCCAGATCCTCGATACGGTAAAGGGGAAGGGTGAGGAAATGGAGCGGATTGTTCGTTTCGTGTTCGGACCAACGGAGATAACGCGTCCAGTCGCAGCTCCGCCAGGAGTTCCGGGCGCTCGTGCAAGCGCTTTGCGGAAGGCGCTGATGGAGACCATGAAGGATCCTGGTACCGTGGCGGATGGCAAGAAGATTGGAGTCGACTGGGAGCCCATGCCCGGCGACGTCGTCGAGAAGAAGATCGTTGAAATCGCCGCCACACCAAAGAACGTCGTCGAGAAAGCTCAGAAACTCACGAAGACGCAGTAGGTGTACGGCAGGCAATAGAGCATTGCAGGAGTAAAGCCATGGACAGGGTGGACGATTCGAAATCCGAGATCCAAGCCGCTGGTTCGCAAGACGAACTCTATTTAATGGATCATCCGGACTCGACGGAAGAGATACCGGTGCTTGATATTTCTCCGGTCATCGAAGGCCATCAGGGTGGTCTGGAGGCCGTCGCCAGACAGCTGCGTCAAATAACGGAAACCGTCGGTTTCTTCTACCTTAAAGGCCATGGAATATCTGACGATCTGGTCCGCCGCGTCTTCGAACAGTCCCGTCGGTTCCACGGGCTTTCCGGTGAGGAAAAGGCGAAGGTCGCTCACCGCTACGTAGACAGCTTCCAGAGCGGCTACGTTGCTCCCGGGACGCCACGCTCGAAGAATGCCAAAGTCGATATAATCGAGAATGCAAAACCAAATCTGCAGGCGAAGTTTCTGGTTACCCGCGAGTTGCCCGAAAATCATCCAGACTACAAGCCGATGAATATCTGGCCGGACGATCTGCCGGGATTCCGCGAGACGGTATCCGAGTATCATGCCGCGATCGAGAAGCTGGGACGGACGTTTCTGCCTGTGTGGTCCACTTCTCTGGATATGCCAGCAGACTACTTCGACAGATTTTTCGAGCGTCCGCACCTGACGCTGTCATTGCTGCATTACCCTCCGCAATTGGAGGTTGGGAACCGCCAGTACGGCATCGCTCCCCATACCGATAACAGCTTCATGACATTCCTGGCTCAATCGGAAGTGCCCGGGCTGGCGGTGAGGATGCCGTCGGGGCGGTGGCGCATAGTCGAAAGCATCCCAGGGACCTTTCTTGTCAACACTGGAAACGTCATCACGAGATGGACCAACGACCTTTACTTGTCGACAAAGCACAGCGTCGTAAACACTTCCGGCAAGGATCGCTATTCCATTCCCGTATTCTTCGGTCCGAGCGGCGATGCGTTAATCGAGTGCATCCCGACATGCCAGAACGCCGAGCGACCGGCGCGCCATGCTCCAATGACCTACAGGCAGCTCCGGGAGTGGTATTATGGATTGCGCACCTAGCCGCGCGCCGACCTAATACTCCTGACGCATTGCTCCCGCGCGTGGGGCGCTAGACCAAGCATCACGTGCAACAACTGCACTAGAATAATGAAGTTTCCGGAGTTCATTATACTTCTGACATTGTTCCGAAAGCGCGCAGCACCTGGAAGTGAATGTCAGAATTGGAACACCAATGATCTGGAGCCACGTGAAAGGATTGTCGCTATGACTATTCGCGCATCTTGTAATTGGTGCCTTCTTGCCATTTCGGCTGCAATGGCGATCATGGGCCCGGCAAGCGTGCAAGCCCAGCCGGAACAGTTCTACAAGGGCAAGAACGTTCAGGTTGTTGTCGGCTTTGGTGCCGGAGGCGGATATGACGCCTACGCGAGAATAGTTACCCGCTTCATGGCGAGACATATTCCGGGTACGCCGACAATCGTCGTCCAGAACATGCCTGGTGCGGGAAGTCGCGTGGCAGCAAACTGGCTCTACAATGTAGCGCCACGCGATGGGGCCGTTCTCGGCTCCGTAGTCCAGAGCACGCCGGTGGATCAGGTCTTCGGGGAGCCCGGCATCAAGTTCGACACCTCAAAGTTCACCTGGATCGGCAATCCGATTGTTGACAATCTCGTGTCGATTGTCACGAACCAGTCTGGCATCGAACGCCTCGAGGATGTCGGTCCAAAAGGCGATCTTGTATGCGGCAGTTCCGGCGGCGGACCGACGGTGACGTTTCCGAATACGATTGGCAAGCTGATCGGAAAGCAGGTCAAGGTCGTCTCGGGTTATCCTGGAGTTAGTGCCATAACACTCGCGATGGAGCGCGGAGAAGTCAACTGTAATGGCGGTCAAGCGTGGTCCTCAATGAAGGCCACCATGGATCGGCTTATCAAGGATAAGAAGCTTAATGTTCTCGTGCAGTGGGGTGCCGAGGGCGACAACGACATTTCCAGAACCATGGGGAGGAAAATACCACTCATCCTCGACTATGCGAGATCGGATGCCGAGAGGTCTGCGCTGAGGCTTCTTTCGTCGACGGGCGCGCTTAGTAGGCCAATTCTTGCACCGCCGGCCATCCCTGCCGATCGGATCGGGGCGTTGCGCGCGGCATTTGATGCGACGATGAAGGACGCTCGCTTCCTGGAGGAGGCGAAGAAGGCGGGCATGGACATAAAGCCGAAGCCTGGTGCAGAAAGCCAGGCGTTGGTCGAGAAAATCATCACGACTCCTCCCGAGGAAGTTGAACTTGCGAAGAAGCTTATTCGCTGAGTTCGAGCCAGTGCCGTACTGCATAGCTTGAACAGTCACGCCACATCGGATTGATCGAGCGCAATGCAATTCCTCGCATTGTGAGAGATACTGGTACTAATCTCGAATATTTACCGGCAAGTCCAAGTTCTTGTGTGCCGACCAGCTCATGCGCCGGTCGCAATCACCTATGGGTGCTGCCCGATGACAGCACTGCCTCACTGATTGTGAATCGCCGTTTAACTTCGGGAAATTGGCGGACGAGAAACCGATGCCGCGATGTCGACTGTTGGAATTCATGAATGGCACTTTGCATGAAAGCACTCCGCACCTTCGCTGGAGGGCTCCGCTTGTCGGGCCCTATGGCGGTAGGCTTGCGATGCACACCACCTGCAGGAGATATGGCGGCATGACCCCATGAGCAATGTGGAAGCTTCGGTCGCGCCGGTGCGCGAGGTTGTCATAGACGTAGAGAGCGTTACAAAGACCTACGGTAGCGGCGCGAATGAAGTACATGCGCTGCGGGGCATCGACATGAGGCTCTACGCTGGCGAGTTGGTGGTCATGCTTGGTCCATCCGGTTCAGGCAAGTCGACGCTACTGAATATCCTCGGCGGCCTGGATCGAGCGACATCGGGACGGGTACTATTCAAGCGAGAAAATCTTACAGACTTCAGCGATTCTAGGCTGACTACTTATCGGCGTGAGCATGTCGGTTTCGTTTTCCAGTTCTACAACCTGATCCCGAGTCTCACTGCGCGCGAGAACGTGGAGCTTGTCACCGAGATTGCTGCCCGTCCGATGCCGGCGGAGGAGGCTCTTGCACTCGTCGGCTTGGGCGAGCGCATGGATCACTTTCCCGCCGAGCTTTCCGGCGGCGAGCAGCAACGAGTATCCATAGCCAGGGCCATTGCAAAGCAGCCCGAAATCCTGCTTTGCGACGAGCCGACCGGGGCGCTCGATTCGAAGACGGGCGTGAAGGTCTTGGAGGCACTCGTTGCAATCAACACGAAGCTGGGAACGACGACGGCCCTGATAACCCACAACGTCGAGATCAGAAGAATCGCTGACCGTACCATTCAGTTCTCCGACGGGCGCATCAGCGGCGTCGAAGTCAATGAACGCCGCGTCAGTCCGTCGGAGGTCCACTGGTAGGACATGCACACGCTTGACAAGAAACTGCTGCGCGACCTGAAGCGAATGTGGGGGCAGGCACTTGCAATCTCACTCGTTGTTGCTGCCGGCGTCACGACGTTGGTTACCGGTGTGGGCACGCACCAGTCCCTCGTTGAGACGCGGGAAGCCTATTACGAGCGGTACCGCTTTGCTGACCTGTTTGCCGAGGCCAAACGTGCACCAACGTACCTGATAGACGAGATTGCAAGGATTCCCGGCGTGGCTGGCGTCGAGGCAAGAGTGAAAGGTTATGCCATTCTCGATCTTCCCGCCTTCGAGAAACCGGCGAATGCGCTCGTCGTCTCTTTGCCTGCGCACGGAGAGGCCGCATTGAACGCACTCTATGTCAGGGAGGGGCGACTTCCGGATCCGCTTCGTTCCGATGAAGTGGCCATCAGTGCGGCTTTTGCCAAGGCACACGATTTCCACTCGGGAAGCACGTTCTCGGCGATTCTGAATGGGCGCAAGAAGGTGCTGACTGTTGTAGGTGTCATGCTCAGTCCCGAATTCATCTATGCGCTGGGGCCTGGCGACGTGATGCCGGACAATGCGCGTTTCGGGATCGTCTGGATGAACCTCGGTGCAGCTGAGGCTGCTTTCGGGATGAAGCGCGCCTTTAACGACATCAGCCTCGGTCTCATTCGTGGAGCAAACGCCGAAGACGTCCTGCAGAGACTGGACGCCATCCTTGCGCCCCACGGCGGTACCGGCGGACATCAACGGAAGGATCAGCTCTCGCACGCATTTATAGATGCGGAACTCAGCCAGCTTCGTACCCTGAGCACTATTGTTCCACCAATTTTCATGACGGTCGCCGCGTTTCTTATCAACATGGCACTGTCACGACTGATTGTTCTCGAGCGCCAGCAAATCGGCCTGCTGAAGGCGTTGGGCTATAGTACGTTCGTTGTCGCCGGCCATTACCTGAAGCTGGCAGGTGCGATTTGCCTGGTGGGGATTGCCGTCGGCTACGTGGTGGGTGTCTGGCTCGGGATAGAGATCACAAGGCTATACGGCGCGATATTCCAGTTCCCGTTCCTCGTATTCCAGAATCCGCCTGGTGTGTTCCTGCTCGCCAGCCTGTCGGCTATTATCGCCGCTGTTGGTGGTGCACTGTGGGCCCTGCTGCGCGTAATCACGCTTCCGCCAGCTGTTGCCATGGCGCCGCCTGTACCGGTCTCCTATCGACACCGCGGCATCCCCATGCCGCTTGTGTGGTTGCGCGAATGGGTGGAGACCTCTGTTCGTGTTTCGCAACCGACGTTGATGATCGTCCGCCACATTCTCAGGTTTCCGTTGCGCACTCTGCTCACGACACTCGGTATCGCATCCTCGGGCGCCCTTCTTGTGATGTCGTTCTCTGTCGACGATGCTATCGGCGAAATGACAAACGTAACGTTCCAGCAGGCAGACCGCTCGGACGCGACTTTGTATTTCAACGAAATTCTTCCGCTTTCTGCGCGCGAGGCAGTAGCGCGGCTCCCCGGAGTGCTTCAGGAGGAGTCCTTCCGCGAATTACACGTGGCACTCAGGAAAGGTAGCCGCACGAAACGTATCTGGTTGCGTGGTCTCAGGCAGGAGCCGAGCCTCGTGCGTGTATTGGACCGCGATTTGGAACCTGTTCCCGTTCCAGGGATCGGAATTGCCGTGTCCGAGAAACTGGCAAGTCTGCTCGGAGTCGGTATCGGTGATAATCTTGAAATTTCCGCTTTGGATGGGCGCCGGCGCACCTTTGATCTTCAGGTGACGCAGATTACTCAAGGGTTCATCGGCCTCCAGGCATTTGTACAGCTAGAGGCTTTGAATAGGCTGGTGGGCGATGGATTGGTGATGAATGCCAGTGCGATCACGGTAGATGCCAATAGTTGGTCCGACCTTTACAGGGCGTTGAAAGAAACCCCGGTGGTGGCGTCTGTCGCGCTGCTCAAGTCTTCCATGCGCTCCTTCGACGAAACCATCAGGGGACACGTCGCCATTATGACGCGGATCTACGTCGCGCTCGCCTTTATCATCACGTTCGGTGTCGTATACAATGCCTCGCGCATACAACTGTCCGAGCATGCCAGGGAATTGGCCAGCCTCAGAGTGCTTGGATTCACAAAAGCCGAAGTGTCGTATATCCTGCTCGGGCAGACGGCCGTTGCACTCGCCGCGGCGATCCCGCTGAGCTGGATCTTCGGCTACGGCTTCACATGGTACCTGTTGACCAGCTTCGAGACCGAGCTTTATAGGGTGCCGATCGTCGTTGATCGCTCGACCTACGCGTATACGACGCTCACCATAGTCGCTGCGGCGATAACCTCTGCACTGATCGTGCGAAGAAGGGTGGAAAGCCTGGATATGATCGCGGTGCTGAAGACCAGGGAGTAGCGGAATGGAGCTTGTGAACCATCGCCTGCTCAAGTGGCTGGCAGTGGGCATCCTGGCTGTCTTCATGCTCTATCTGTTCCTCTTGCCGACACCGGTTCCAGTCGATCTAGCAACCGTGCAGAAGGGCGGACTGGAAGTCACCATCGACGAGGAAGGTGTCACTCAGGTCCGGGAAATCTACACCATTTCAGCCCCGATCATGGGTTTGGTCTCGCGTGCACCGCTGCAGATTGGCGATCCAGTCGAAAAGGACCGAACCGTTGTAGCCAGTATCCATCCGACCGATCCCTCTTTCTTGGACGAGCGTTCGACAAGGATAGCCACTGCCCGCATGCAGGCAGCGGAGGCTGCGCTCCAGTTTTCCAACGCGAGTGTGACACGAGCGGAGGCAGAGCTGCGGTTCGCCCGGAGCGAACTGAAGCGCGCCGAGAAGCTACTCGAGAACAAGACCGTTTCGGAGCGCACATATGAGGCAGCGAAGCTCAGTCTGGCAACGGCTACGGCGGCCGTCGAGACGGCGAAGGCGGACGTCGAGGTGAAGAAGCAGGAACTCGACAGTGCCCGAGCCCAGCTCATCGGGCCTCTAGGAGGCGATCGGGTTCACAGCGCGAAGTGCTGCATGAAGATCAAAGCGCCGGAAAACGGCCGGGTTTTGCGGATATACGTCGAAAGCGAAACCGTCGTGTCATCCGGTGCGCCACTCATGGAGATCGGCGATCCCAACGATCTGGAGATCGTGCTCGACCTCCTTTCGAAGGATGCGGTGCGCATTTCCGAAGGTGCGGAAGCCTATATCGAGGACTGGGGTGGCAGTGAAGTTCTGAGAGCTCGCGTTCGACGGATCGAATCATCGGCTTTCAGGAAGGTTTCCGCGCTCGGTATCGAAGAGCAAAGGGTGAAAGTCCGGCTCGACCCGATTTCTCCACCTGCGACCTTCTCGCGTGTCGGTCATGATTATCGGGTCTATGCCAGGATCGTCCTCTCCAGTAAGTCCGGCGTCCTGACGGTGCCTTTGAGCGCCCTGTTCCGAGATGGCACCCAGTGGGCCGTCTACAAGCGGGTGGCGGGCAAGGCGCAATTGCAGGTTGTCGGACTGGGCGCAAGGAACAAGCATGCCGCCGAAGTTCTCTCGGGCCTGAAGGCTGGAGACAACGTGATTCTGCATCCGGGCGACCGGATCGAGAATGGCAGCCGGGTGACGGAAAGGAAGACTACTCTGCGAGGCAACTGATTTGCCGGGGATGGCGTCTTGCCGTGGCTTGGCCGTGCGGGCTTAATCGGCTAGAGCGGTCACTTCTGGAGGAGCCAATGTCCGAGACTACAGCAGTGGCCGCGCCGGGTTCTGGCATTCAGCCGGCACAGGCAATCAGGCGCATGGTCGAGCGGGAGCAAGTTCGTATTGCCGAGCCGCTCCTGCCCGACCAGTTGCAGCCGGCAAGCCTCGATCTACGCCTTGGACCGATAGCTTTCAGGGTGAGGGCGAGTTTTCTGCCGGGGCCCGGTGTGAAGGTTGCCGACAAGCTTGAGATTCATAAGCTGCACGCCTTCGATCTCAGGTCGGGTGCCGTACTGGAGACCGGCTGCGTCTACGTCGTGCCGCTGATGGAAGAACTCGCCCTGGGCGACGACGTGAGTGCCGCGGCCAACCCTAAGAGCTCTACCGGCCGGCTTGACGTATTTACCCGAGTAATTGCCGACGGCGTGGCGGCGTTCGATCAGATTCCCGCAGGTTATCGGGGACCGCTCTATGCCGAGATCTGTCCACAGACATTCCCAATTGT
>JBJOGJ010000153.1:0-9535 GCA_046048295.1 Pseudomonadota bacterium
AACTTATCGGCCCGGATTTTGATCTCATCTTCGCTCCTTTACGGCTACGATGATCTCAAAATCCTCCACTCCCGATTCGCTTCAAAACGTCTCGTGAATGCTGACGGGGGACAATCTGAACGTTCGTTTGGTCCCGTCATGTCCAATCTGACCAGACCAATTTATGTGGAGGCCATGGTCAAGATGATCCTGGGTGACCGGTGGACGCTATTGGCTGATTGGAACGGCTGGGACCTGGAACGGGATGACAAGAAGAGACTTGAGGTCAAACAATCTGCTGCAAGGCAACCATGGTCAGCAGCTTTGGGTAGCAAACCAAGTCCAGCCCGTTTCGACATAGCACCAAGGAAGGGCTACTGGACTGATGACGGCTCTAGGTGGGTAGATCAAGTTGGACGCTTCGCTGATGTGTATGTGTTCGCCCACCATCCTGTCTTTGATGAGGACCTGTGTGATCAGCGTGATTCAGCACAATGGCAGTTCTGGATTCTTCCAACTCCCAAGCTACCTGAAAGTCAGAAGAGTATTGGCATTGACCGCTTGACGAAACTGGGGGCCATTGAAGCCAGCCATCAAACACTTGGTTCAGCGGTCCAGAGAGCCCTTGATTCCAATCCAACACCATGACCGGGCCAGGAAATTCTTGTTCTTCAGCCATGACCAGTCTGTGGTGAGGTTCTTTCACTTTTGAAGGCTGCTTCAAAGGCGTCACTGATGAGTTGACTGGTTAGCTGCGTGACGGTTTCTTCTGGTGCGTGGATCATCCTTGCCCTTATAGCCAATGCCATTGCTGTGGCTTGAAGAACATCGCCGTTTCCGGTTGATCCCAGAAGCTTCAACTCATTGTCCAATGCCCTGAGTATAGCCGTGATGAGGTGGCTGACCTTGACCGCGTCTTCGGTGTTTTCATGGAGTGGGAACTCAATCTCAAACTTGTCGCCCGTAGCAGTAGAGACGGTGTAGGGAAGTTTCATCAGGGGCATCCTTCGGCGGTTCGGGTTTCCCACCCAGCGCAAAGCCACCAACAAGGCAGAAGATGGTTTGCCTGGGGCATTGATGATGCTGAAAGCTTTAGAGCCAAACATGCATCACTGGCTCAGATAGCGTGAGACTGCTGCACTGACGGACAACTTTTGTCCGTGCTTGTCCGTGGTAGTGTGCCTAAATCCAATGCCAATGCTGGGATAGAAGCTGGGATAAGCACCTGGACTCACCAGCTAATGTATTGAAACAAATATATTTTTTTCGATTTAATGGCGGAGACGGGGGGATTCGAACCCCCGATACGCTTTTGACGTATGACGATTTAGCAAACCGTTGCCTTCAGCCACTCGGCCACGTCTCCTCAGTTCAGAGTAGGGGGGTATAGCAGGTCAACCGCCGATTTCAAGTCGGTGGCCAGATCCAGTGAAGGACGTCTTGCCTTCAGCTGCTCCTGATTGGCTCCTGATAGGTGAGGCCGAGGTCCCAGGGGAAGTAGATCCAGGTGTCCTGGCTGACGGATGTCACGAACGTGTCGACGCGGGGGGCGCCCATTGGCTTGGCATAGACGGCGGCGAAATGGGCATTTGGGAGGAGTGTGCGGACGAGTTCGGCCGTCCTGCCCGTGTCGGACAGATCGTCGACGACCAGCAGCCGCTTGCCTTCCCGTGCGTCCAATGCGGCGATCTCCTGCGCCACCGGCTTCAAGACTCGGGGGGAGCCCTGTACCGTCTCGTCCCGATAGCTCTCAATCGAGATGGTCTCTATGACGCGAATGCCGAGCTCGCGTGCCACGATGGCTGCGGGAACGAGCCCGCCCCGGGTTATGCAGACGATCGCGTCGAAGGGGCCCTGGTCCATGAGGCGCCATGCAAGGGCGCGGGCGTCCCTGTGGAATTGGTCCCAGGAAACGGGAAACGATTTCTGCGGCTGGAGTGTCGGCATATGGCGCTGCTATGCTCCTCGTGGCAGGCTCTCGTCAATCGGAGCGGTTTATAGCGCGCCGGGCCTGAATGTCGAAGACCTGCCGCGTCGTCCCGTCCATCGGCACGGACAACGGAGGTAGAATTGCTCAGGATCCATGGCCGCGCCAACTCGATCAATGTCCGCAAAGTCTTGTGGCTCGCAGCAGAGCTGGGGCTGGCTTTCGAGCGCGAGGACTGGGGACGGGGTTACCGCCCGACCACGGAGGCGCCGTTTGCCGCACTCAGTCCCTTCGGCATCGTGCCAGTAGTGGAGGACGATGGAATCGTCCTGCGGGAAAGCCACACGATCCTGAGGTATCTCGCATCGAAGCACGGGGCGCACGCACTTTATCCGGTGGAAATCACAGCGCGCGCCCGGGTCGAAGCGTGGATGGACTGGGCCTCTTCGGAACTCGGCAATGCAATGCGGCCGGTTTTTCTCGGCGGCATCGTCAAGAGCCAAAGGTACGACTTTCCGGAAATGATCCGGGAGGCGGAAGCCGATTGGAACCGGATGATGACCGTTCTCGACGGTGAACTCTCGACAGGTGGGCCCTTTCTGATGGGGGATGGCTTCACGCTGGCCGATATTGCGGTTGGCGTCTATGTGCACCGGTGGGAAAGCCTCGCTTTCCCCAAGCCGGATTTGGCCGCAATTTCGAACTATTACAGCCTTCTCGGCAGGCGTGCCGGATTCCGAACCTATTTGCTGACCGGCGCGCCTTGACGGTTGACAACCATGTGGGGTGGACATTTAAGCTCGACCATGTGTTGCGTTGAACTCCAGAGGCCTGATTTGCCGATCACGAAACGAGCCGCTGTTGCGGCCAGTTTGGCGCTGTGCATGTCCGGTGCGGCTGGGCTCGCCCTGAGCACGGCGGTATCGGCACAGCAGGTCTGTGTCGAATGTAGCGAACCACCGGCCAGCTACAGCTGCACGATCGAGCAGAGTGACAAGATAGTGGCGTTTCGCAACAGTGATCGCGTCATTCGCTATGGTTGCGTCCAGGGGCTCGCAAAGCTCGGAAACCATGCCTCATGCCGGGCGGGGCAGGCAGTTGGGCCATGCCCGGGCCAGCCGGTGCAGCTAAGTCGATCGCAACTGTTGATGATCGAGCCGCCGGTGGAAGCCGGCCCCAGTCCCGAGGCAGCACAAGACAGCGGGACGGCGCGATCGGGTCCGCCGCGCACCATGAAGGAACTGGCGCAGAATACCCTCCGGGATTCCAAGGAAGGGCTGGAGTCTGCCGGAGAAACCGTGAAAAAGGCCGGTCAGGCTGTCGGTGGGGCCATGCAGAAGACCTGGAATTGCCTGACCTCGCTCTTCAACAAGTGCTGAACCGCAGCGCCGTGTGATTGGTTCAGTGGCGCGTCAGCCACTCGCGCGCCTGGCGCTGGGCCTCGGCAACCTCGGATTTCGTCATCTCTTCTGCCAGTTCCGAGCGATAGCGGCGAGCGGCCTTGTTGCCCTTCAAGGCGGCAATGTTGAACCACTTGTGGGCTATTACGTAGTCGCGCGGGACGCCTCGTCCCGCGGAGTACATCAGTCCCAGCTGGAACAGGGCTTCCACCGAGCCTGTGTGTGTCGAACCAGCCTCGATATCGGCTGGCATGAATTCCAATCTAGCCATTTTCTTCTCCCTGGATACGCTCCGCAACAAATAGTCGTGTGCGTCCCTTTTTTGAGGTATGTCCGAATACAGATGACAAAAGGTAAATTTGTCAGATGTTTGCGATTGTTTTCTGAGATGGGATTGCGCGCAGTATCGTGGGAGACAGGCGGACGGAGCGCTTCGTGCTCATCCGGCGTTCATCTGGCGGGTGTCAGGATGTGGCTGGGAGTGTCGATTTTCAAGGTTGCAGATTGTGGCGCGTTGGCTAATGTGAGGCCCGGTTCCCAGGGGGCCCAGTCCAATAGCGTTGCATATCCGTACGATCGAATTCGGGGGTTCGAGTGTCGAGACCCATTACCGTGACCGCAATTTCAGCCTTGCTCTGCGCGGGGTGTGCCAATGCAACCCTGACGCCAACGCTCGGCAGCGGGAACGCGCTTACCGGCGGAGCGTCGGCGGTGTCGGTGGCGTCGCCGGCCAGCGCCAGCGAGGTGCCGCGCAAGACAGTGGCGTCGAAAGTGCTCGCGGCTATCGCGCTTGAGCGTGTTACGGGGCGCAAGCCCGATCCGGCCCGCCTCAAGGAGCTCGACTGACCGGTTCTGCACTTGACGCGCGGCGGCAATACTCCCTTATTTAGGACATCAGTCGGCTGGGCGGCCGCTGTCGGTTTTTCCGTGGCTTTGTGGCCAAGCGGTGCCGGCGGAGGAAAGTCCGGGCTCCATGGAGACACGGTGGCGGCTAACAGCCGCCGAGGGTGACCTCAGGGAAAGTGCCACAGAAAACATACCGCCGAGCCGGTTTCCGGCGCGGTAAGGGTGAAATGGTGCGGTAAGAGCGCACCGCGCGCGCCAGCAATGGCCGCGGCAGGGTAAACCCCACCGGGAGCAAAACCGAATAGGGGTGGCCGGGCGCGCATGGCAACATGTGGCGCCGAGCCTGTCTCCAGGCGAGCCACCCGGGTTGGTTGCTAGAGGCGGCCGGCAACGGCCGTCCCAGATGAATGGTCGCACAGGAGGGGCAACCCTCGGGACAGAACCCGGCTTACAGGCCGACTGATACTTCATTTCTTGCGCCGGCCTGCAGGGGTTGGTGCTTATTCGGCTGCTCGAACGCCGCTGCCGGTGTCGTAGCGGCTTTTCGGTTCCTTCAGCCCGAGGTTCTCGCGCAGCGTCTTGCCCTCATATTGCTTGCGGAAGAGGCCGCGGCGCTGCAACTCGGGCACGACGAGATCGACGAACGACTCGAGGTCGTCGGGAAACATCGGCGGCAGGATGTTGAAGCCGTCGCAGGCGCCATTCTCGAACCATTCCTGCATGACATCGACTACCTTCTCAGGCGTGCCGACCACGACCATGTGGCCGCGCGTCGCTGAGAAGTGCTGGTAGAGCTGGCGCAGTGTCCACTTCTCGCGTTGGGCAAGTTCGATCATCTGCCCGGAGCGAGTGCCGACATTGTCGTTGTGTGGCAGGGCCGGCATCAGGGCATCCGGGTCCATTTTCGTCAGATCATGGCCGATGCGCCGCGAGAGGAGTGCCAGCCCGACGTCGGGATGGATCAGGTTCTGCATTTCATCGAACTTTGCCTGCGCCTCCTGCTGCGTCGGAGCGACCGTGACGGCAAGCCCCGGAAGGATCTTCAGATCGCCGTGCTCCCGGCCATGGCGCGCCAGCCGGCTCTTCACGTCGGCGTAGAATTTCTGCGCCATGGGGAGATCCTGCGCGGCGCCGAATATCACGTCGGCGTATTTCGCCGCGAGTTCCCGGCCTTCCTCGGACGCACCGGCCTGCACCAGTACTGGCTGGCCCTGAGGCGAGCGGGGGACGCTGAGCGGGCCCTCGACCTGGAAGAATTTGCCCTTGTAGTTGAGCGTGTGCATCCGCTCCCAAAGGAAAAAGGTGCTCGTCTCGCGGTCGCGAACGAAGGCGTCCGCGTCCCAACTGTCCCAGAGTCCCTTCAGAATGTCGCAGAACTCTTCGGCGATCTTGTAGCGCTCCGGCTTCGGCAGGTGAGATTCCTGGCTGTAGTTGAGCGCGGAGCGGTCATTGCCGGTCGTCACGACGTTCACGCCGGCGCGGCCGCCACAGATGAGGTCGAGCGTTGCGAAAGCACGGGCAATTGAGAACGGCTGGTCGAAGCTGGTGCTCCGAGTGCACACGAGGCCGATATGCTTAGTGTGCGGCGCCAGGGCCGCAAGCAGTGTGTAGGGCTCGAGCCAGGCGACATAATGCTGGCGATTGAGTGCGGTTTCGATCGTGGTCCAAGCCGTGTTGGTGTCGGCGGAAAAGAGCATGTCGAAGAGCCCGCGCTCCGCCGTTTTCGCCATGTGGATGAACCGATCGAAGTTCACACCGGCATCGTCGTGCGCATGAGGATGTCGCCACGACGCAATGTGATGACCGCAGGGGCGGATGAACAGGCCGAGCTTCATTTCGGGCATCGGGATACCTCCTTGGCGAGATCGACGGCGCCGGACAACAATAGGCCGCGTTGCCAAGCGATGGCAATGGATGCGCGGTGCCAGCTTTGCATCCGCATACAGACATATATCGGTGGCGGTGCCGGGATCCGCCACCGCGATCGAAAATCGCCCCGGGCGAATGTCAAAGCCGGCGCCGCTTGCTGTACCGGCGCGGCGCCAGCGGGAAGCCCTGGAGGCTAGGCGTTCGAGAAGGCTCCGCTGTTTTCGAGCGCGTAGCTGTGGCGCGTTACATTTTCGAGGAACTGAGCCTCGAGCCTGATGACAATGGGCGGCTCGTCGCCGGCGGAAGACGTGTTGTGGATCTCGCCCGGCAGGAAATAGGCGACGTCGCCCACGTTCTGGACGAAACTGTCGCCGGCCTTCAGTTCAGGGGTAGTCAGGTCCTTCTTGTCGTTATAGGCCCAGGTGTACTTGGTCTGCTTGATGGCTCCCTTGTAGACACCGTAGACGACATAGGAAGCGCCGTGGTCATGAGCGCGGGCACCGCCTGTCGACTTACCTTTGGGCGTCAGCGAAGTCATGAGGCAGAAGCCGGGCTTTGGGTGGCCGTAGTCCTTGTCTATGTGAAGATTGATGCGGCCAGGCTTGCCGCCGCCACGCTCCTGGATCTCTTCCATGAGATTTGGCGCGGCGAGCAGTGCCTTCATGTGGTCGGAGATCTGCTTAGCCTGGCTCCGCGCGTCGTTCGTGTTTGCGAACACGTTCCTGACTGCGCTCACAAATTGATCGATTGCACCCATTTTGCTGCTCCCTACAAGGTTGGTTTGGCCATCCGGGATCGCCTTGTGTCGTCCCGCTGCTGTGCAGAGTGACTCCGAGCGATCTCCTGCGCAAGCCGATGCTGTCCAAGCGTCACAGTTTGCGATAGCCGGAGCCCGGAATGTCCTTGGGAAAGTCGCTTGTCCTGGCGTGCATGCGACCGCGCCCCGGGCTCGACAGAATACTGAGCTTGCCACAAGATGATCATTATATTCCAATGATATTCGTTGCTTGAAAATGGTGGCTGCCGACCGGCGGCGACCTCGTCGCCAGCCAAAATGGGTGTAAGAAATGGATAGCCGTGACCTGAAGAAGCGTTCTTGTCTCGCCATCAGCAGGCGGGCTGCCTTATTAGGGAGCGTTGCGACGGGTCTCAGCCTAATCCTTGCAGGCTGGACGAAGTCCCGCCGCCTTCCTTTCGGAACGAGCGTAGACGCCATGAAGCCCGGTGATTACACCTGGGCACCGGAGCGGGGGCCTTTGGGCCCAATCATAATGATCGTGTCGCTGCCTGAGCAGCGTGTCCATGTCTATCGATCTGGAGTACTCATTGCGGTTGCCACCTGTTCAACAGGGAGGCAGGGCCATCGCACTCCGACGGGCGTGTTCACCATACTGCAAAAGGACAAGGATCACGTCTCGAGTACCTACAAAGGGGCAGCGATGCCCTATATGGAACGCCTGACGTGGTCGGGGATCGCGCTGCATGCAGGCAACCTCCCGGGCTATCCCGCCTCCCATGGCTGCATCCGTCTGCCCTACGATTTCTCGCAGCTGCTATTTGGGATTACGCACCTGGGTGGCGTCGTCGTCTTGGCGGACGAGTATCACGAACCGCTCGAGGTCGTTCATCCGGGCATGCTGCTGCCGGTGCATGCGGAAGACGAGGCGCGAGCGGTTGTCGCCAAGGCGGTCGCCCGTAAGCTGCCGCCGCAGCGCCGCGACGATTCCGGACATCGACCGGCCAAGGTCCTTGTAAGCATTGCGGACAAAGCAATCACGCTGTTCGAGGACGGTCACGTGCGCGCAGTCGGTAAGATCACCGTCAAGGATCCCGGCCGACCAATCGGCAACCACACGCTGGTTTTGAAGGCTGCACACGACTCCAGGCATTCTCTGGTTTGGGTAGCGACCAGTTATCGGACTGGCACATCGAATGGGCAACTTCCGAGATCGGAAGCAGCGGTACTGGATCGGATCACGACCGACCGCATTACGGCCGAAGCGTTGCACTCCCTGATGCACCCTGGGCTCGTAATGGTCGTTACTGACGATCCGGCACCACCCGCCAGCCGCAGCGAGCGGAACTTCGTAATCGCCACGCACCATGAGCCCGAGGGTTGGACGACGCGCGTCTTCCGCAACTAGGAAAGATTGTTGCGGACGCGGTCCAGCACCATCCGAATTCCGCGCAGGTTCGACTTGGCGTGCGGCATCTCACTCACTGCTTTGCGCTGGATCGCGATAGGGCCAGGTGAGTTGCGACCACCTTCGCGGCCAGTTCGCGACCGTCCGTATTCCAGTGCGAGTCGAAGCGGTAGAACAGCAGGCGGCCTTGATCGGCCGCGGCCGTGAATGCCGGAGTGAGACTCACGAATTCGAGGCCGGCGCGCCTAACGATGCTTGCCACTGCAGTTTCGACATGCTCACCGTCGAATGACGCCGCGCTCCGGCGCGTCATCCAATTCGTGCCGCCGTCGTGGGCAAATCGCGAATAGACGCGCCCTTTGGTCGGAATAAAGACAATGTGGCTTCGGATGGAATTCTCTCGAGACAGCTGCGAAATGCGCGCGAGAATATCGCCGAGACGGCGGCCGGTTGCCGAACTCTCTATTTCTGCAGCACTCATGTTTTCCTGGTTGTAGCCGATGAACATCGTGAACGGCTCCTGGTCTCGAAGTCCGACCAGAGCCAGATCCGGATGAATTTCAGATGCATTCGCGCTGTTTACAGCGTTGCCTCGCGCTGCAAATCGTCCGAATGCCTGGGTGAAGCGCTCGGTTGCCCATTCCAGATCGCGATAGTATCTCTGCAACAGGTTCGTCGACGGGAACTGATAATAGGTGCGACTCGTTTTCCAATCCGCGTATTGGCTTATATCCTTTAGGTCGTTGCCTTCGAAAAAGAAGAAGATGACGTCACGCGATGCGCGCTTCAGGCCATACCGCTCAAACACCTTCAGGTATTGCTCGGGACCATACCAGCCGCGCCCCAGATCAAGAACCGGTTCACCTGCGGCACGGGTAAGGTATGCCGATACCGTGTGGTCGTTGGAACGGCCGAATTCCACAAAGGAATCGCCGACGACAACGACAGGATAGCTCTGCTTCAGGTTCCTGTTACGAAATCCGTCGTCATCGAATTCGTGAATGCCATTCCATTTCAAGGGAGGCGGGCCATACTCCGGCCGATACTGGTCGCCTGCGTAATTCTCGTATACGAGCTTCCTGTCACGGTAGGTGAATACAAGGTCGTCGTCTGCGATGTAGCGATCGCGCAGGGCAAAGCGACCAAGCGTATGCAAACCCAACTGCTTGATCGCAGGGGGGTAAATATCCACCAGGACAAAGAGCGACATGATCGCGACAATCATACTCAGAGCGATTGCGAATAACCACTTGGCGCTTTCGAGAAAAATTTTTGTCATCAATTCCAGTCTCCGCTCAATTCTCTTTGCGAGAGAGGATGTCGGCGATTGCTTGTGGCAAGGTAGCGGAAAATTGCATTTCATTTTTGAA
>JBJOGJ010000154.1:0-9472 GCA_046048295.1 Pseudomonadota bacterium
GGCACCGGCTGTATCCACGAATGTGATGATCGGCGCACCGAACTTGTCCGCCATCTTCATCAGACGCACCGCCTTGCGGTAGCCATCCGGCATGGCCATGCCGAAGTTGTGCTTGATCCGGCTCTCCGTGTCGGAGCCCTTTTCGTTGGCGATCACCATCACGGTGCGCCCTTCGAACCGCCCGAGGCCACCGACGATGGCCGCGTCCTCGCCGTAGTAACGGTCACCGGCGAGCGGCGTGAAGTCGCTGACGAGGCCCTTGATGAAATCGAGCGCATGCGGGCGCGCGGTGTGACGGGCGACCTCTGTCTTCTGCCACGGCGTCAGCTTGGCATATGTATCGACCAGGGCCTGGCGTGCTTTTTCCTCGAGCTTCGAGATTTCGTCCTTGATCGAGACGGAGCTGTCGCTCGCCGACAGCTGCTGCAATTCCGCGACCTTGCTTTCCAGCTCCGCGATCGGCTTCTCGAATACGAGGTAGGTCCTGATCCCGTTGTTCTGCATGATTTTTCCGGTTTCGAATGTTGGTCTGGCGCACGCCAATGACAGGGGCCCGCCGCTGGCCAAGCTACTCCACGCCAGGGCCGCTCTGTCAAGCACCGCCGGACCACCCCGTTAATCCCCGCTTTCGGGCCGTTGTGCCAGCGGATGGTGCTCCTGCACCAGCCTTTTCAGCCTTTCGTCGAGCACATGCGTATAGATCTCCGTCGTCGAGATGTCGGCATGGCCGAGAAGCTGCTGCACCGCCCTGAGGTCGGCCCCTCGGTCCAGCAGGTGGCTTGCGAATGCATGGCGCAGGACGTGCGGGCTCACCCGTTCCGTATCAAGTCCCGCCTCCACGGCAACCTCCTTCAATTCCTGCGCAAATCGCTGGCGCGTCAGGTGCCCGAGCGCCCCCTTGGACGGAAACAGCCACTTGTTCGTGAGCATCGGACTCGTATTGTCTTCCGGCGCATGTCCGATGTTGAGGTATGCCTCGAGCGCCTCCCTGGCAGACCTGTTGAGCGGCACCATCCGCTCCCGTCCGCCCTTGCCCTTGATCGTCAACATGCGCGGATCGCCGAGCAGCACGCTGCGCGGCAGCGAAACGAGCTCGCTCACCCTCATGCCCGTCGCATAGAGCATCTCGATCAGGCAATAGAGCCGAAGCGCACGAAACCGGTCACGTCCGCTCGTCCCGGGACACCGCGCCGCCGCCGTTGCAATAAGCTTGTCCACTTCCGCCGTCGACAGCGTCTTCGGGAGCGACCGCGCCTTCCGCGGCGAACTGAGACCATGGGCGGGATCCTCCACGACATGGTTTTCGGCGACGAGAAACTTGTAGAGCTGGCGTACCGCCGACAGTCGCCGCGAGCGCGTGGCCGGCGAAAAACCGAGTTCCGATAGCTTCCTCGCATATCCTGCGAGATCTCTCGGCTGCGCGTCACTTAGTTCGATCCCGCACTGAGCCATGTGTTGTGCGAAAAACTCGAGATCGCGGCGATAGGCATCCACGGTGTTTCCCGCCGCGCCCTTCTCTGCGTCGATCATGGCCAGGAATTCAGCGATGAGCTCTGCGGACGACATGGCTCTGTCAGTTTGTGGCGCGCGGCCAGATTGCCAGCAACGCTTCGAACGCGATGCGCTTGGCCTCCATGTTGAAGCCTGCCCTGCGCAGCGCTCGCAGAGCATCGCCAAGCGCGATCATGTGCGCCCCTTCGCCGCCATTCGCGCCGAGGGTTCGTACGGCAAGCAGCGCAGTTCGAACTCTGTCGCCACTTCGCGATGCATCCTGCAGATCCTTCAGGATACCGGTCTCCGGTAGATGCCCGCTGTTCGGTTGCGCCGTCTTGCTGGCCGCTTCCCATAGTCGCATCGGCACGTTGTAGTCGAGTGCGTCGAGAATGGTCGCCAGCCGGTGCAGCGCTTCCGGTGCGAACCGCCCCTGCAGCGCCAGGGCCTCTACCGCCCTGAGTTCCGTACCACGCGCCGCTGCAGCCCCGACTGCAGGATCGGCAAGATCGATCAGCGCCTGCCAGTGCGCGAGTGCCGGCCCGCCTTGCTGGTCCTGATAGCCCCGGAAATTCGTCCATCCGCGAGCCGCCTGATATTGCCCCGCCGCCGCCAGGACCTCTACGCCGGTCTCCGCGAACCAGCCGATCTCCGGCACCGGCCGGATTCTGTCGACGAGCGGCACAGCCATGAGTAGCGCCTGGAGATAGAGCCGGTCCCGTTTCGCATTATCGAGAAACCCGCGCACCAGCCTTGTTTTCTGCAGCGGCGAGATCTCGCTCTCGGCTCCGGCGAACAACCCCGCCCGATCGCTTGGCGATTGCGCTGGAGACGCCGCCGAGCCCACCTCGGGTCCGGCGCGCCGATAGGCCCCTGCGAGACGTGACAGGGGAATGAGGTTGGCCCTTGCCGCTGCCTCGCCGACTGCGATCGCAGTGCCGGCGGGAAACGACTTTTCCAGAGACATCAACGCCAGCGCCGGCGCCGTCGCGATACGCGCCGCCTCGGGCCCCGGTGTAGACTTCGCAATCAGTACGAGCCTGTAGCCGAGTGGCGATAGTCGCCTTAGCCCGCCGAGTTCCAGCTTTGCCCCCTGCGCGGCCGCCGCCAGCAATGCCACGTCGTCGGCGTCGCCCAGGCCTTGCTCGCGCATCAGGTCCGCAACCGCCGCCGCTGCCTTGGCCTTGCCGTTGACGATCCCGCAATAGCCGGCCAGTGCCAGCACTTCGGCCACCATCGGCTTCGGCAGGGCATCCCGCTTTTCGCTTGCGAACTGCGCATCCCGGCAGCCGTCACGCGTATTGCCGAGCCCGATCAGCGTCCGGCCCCTGAGCGCAACGATGAGCGGCGACTGGCTTTCGGCGGCCGATTTCAGCAATTCCCCACTTTCGACCGGGAACCCGGATTGCCAGAGCGCTTCGACGCGCGTCGCGAGATCGGATTCCGAGGCCGCGCCGCGCCGGTCGAACAGTGCCGTGTACCAGAGGCCGGTCAAGGTCGGCGAACTGTTCGGCAGCATCTTCTTGCCGAGCAGCGTGGCGACGATCTGCTCGTCGACAGGCTGGCTTGCGCCATGCGCCGATGCAGGTCCGGACCCGGGAGAGGTTGGCGTCGCCATCTGTCCGTGCTGCGGCGGCTCGCCTGGTGCCCGTCCCGCCGCGTCAGGTGCTGATTGTGGTGGTGGTGCGATCGGCATCAACTCGACGCGCTCCACACTCGCGCCGCCTGGCGCCAGCGGCGGCAACTGCTCCGGAGCGGCATACCCTCCCTGCCCGGGACCAGGTAGTGTCGCCGGACCAGCACCGTACCCGGGCGGCTCGGCAGGCTTCGGCGCGCGCTTCGACCTTTGGGATGGCTCGCGATCCTCGAAAGGATTCCAGCCGTCCTCGCCCATGGCGGGCTGCAGGCTGAGCGCGACTGCGGCGAGTAGCAGTGCCGCGCCAGTCGTCAGGCGACCGCCTCGGCCGCGTCCCAACCCAGAAACATGGCTCTTGCTCATTCGCGGCGGATCTTCACGCTCGGGAGAGGGTCGTGTACTTCCTTGGGCACCGGTTCGAAGTGCGTAGCAAGCACGTAGAGGCCCGCATAGCCGATTGCACAGACAGTCGAAACAACGGTGAGAAATTTTATCAGGCTCGGCATGGCTGCAACCCCGTGTACCTTCCCTGTCCAATTTCAAATTGACGGTATTGTGGCTTTTCGAGCTAATGGTACGCCCAGGCTGGCCGGCGGGCAGTGCCACACGCGCCAGCCGAGGTCGACCAGGCATCCGCTGTCGGATATATATGCTTCGCCCGGATGCGGCCAGGGGTTTGGCATTGTGACGGGCGGCAATATCGTCCAAACCTCTGAAAAGTCGTAAGAAGCCGGTGAGCAACAGGAAGAAGAGAGCAGCGGTCATTCGCGACGCCCTGGACGGGCGCTCGATCGTCATGGTCGGGATGATGGGCTGTGGCAAATCGGCCATCGGCAAGCGGCTGGCTCAAGCCCTCGACCTGCCGTTCGTTGATGCCGACGAGGAGATCGAGAAGGCGGCGGGCAAGTCGATCGCCGAGATTTTTGCCGAGCACGGCGAGCCCCACTTCCGTGACGGTGAGCGCAAGGTTATCGCCCGTCTTCTTGGCGGCGGCCCACAGGTGCTGGCGACAGGCGGCGGTGCCTTCATGGAACCGAGGACCCGCGCTGCCGTCAGGACGCATGGCGTTTCCGTATGGCTGAATGCCGATATCGAGGTGCTGATCCGCCGGGTCGCCCGCCGCGACAACCGGCCACTGCTCAAGGCCACGGACCCCGCCCGGAAGATGCGCGAACTCCTGGAGCAGCGCACGCCCTTCTATGCCGAGGCCGACCTGACCATCGAGAGCCGCGACGTCGCCCACGACACCATCATCGACGAGATCATCCAGGTCTTGGCTACCGGCCCGGCGCTGCTCCATGCGGATCGCCGCAGCGAACCCTCGGATAGCCAGGACCGACCGATCGCCGCCGGTGACAGTTGACCCATCCCCACGCCTTGCATATCGCACATCGGATTGCACCCTGTAACCGTCGGACGAGCAGACATTAAGCGAACTGCAGACCATGGTGTGTTAGGATGCTATCCAATGACCATATGAATTGCTGGTAAGCTGGCACACAAACCGTGCCACGAGGCCCTATCGCACCCAACCATGACCCTTGAAATCGGACTCTACATTTTCGCAATCCTGATCCTGCTCGTCGTGTCGGCGTTCTTTTCCGGCTCGGAAACCGCCCTCACAGCGGCCTCCCGCGCCCGAATGCATGCCCTGGAGGCTGACGGCAACCAGCGCGCCCGGCGGGTGAATGAGCTGCTCTCCACGCCAGACCGCATCATCGGCACGGTCCTGCTTGGCAACAACCTCGTGAACATCCTGGCTTCCGCGCTGACGACGAGCCTGCTGCTCCAACTCTTCGGCGACGTCGGCGTTGCCTATGCCACCCTCATCATGACCGCCCTCGTCGTCATCTTCGCGGAAGTTCTGCCTAAGACCTACGCCTTCGCTTACCCGGATCGCTTCGCGCTCACCGTGGCGCCCCTGATGCGCATCCTCATAACGCTGTTCCGCCCGTTCACCTGGGCGACGCAGCACTTCGTCGCCTGGATCCTCCGCTTCACGCCGACCCGGATGGACGACGAGGCCAACATCCTTGCCGGTCACGCAGAACTCCGCGGCACCATCGAGCTCTCCCACAAGGGCGGCGTCGTGGAGCGCGAAGACGTTCACATGCTCGGCGGTGTGCTCGACCTTGGTGACCTGCAGGTCGATGACATCATGGTCCATCGCACCAAGATGGAGACCGTGAACGCCAGCGACTCGCCGCAGAAGATCGTCGACGAGGTCGTCCGCTCGCAATACACGCGCGTCCCCGTCTGGCGCGACGATACCGAGAACATCGTCGGCATCCTCCACACGAAAGACCTGCTTTCCGCGCTCGCTCGCCGCAGTTGGGACGTCGGCGCGCTTGACATCATGGAGTTCTCCAAGCCCGCCTGGTTCGTGCCCAACACCACGAGTCTCAAGGACCAGTTGAATGCCTTCCTGCGCGCCGGCTCCCAGCTCGCCCTCGTGGTCGACGAATATGGGGAAGTCCAGGGCCTCATCACGCTCGAGGACATCCTGGAAGAGATCGTCGGCCAGATTGCCGACGAGCATGATGCCGGCGACAATTCCATCCGCCCGCAGCCGGACGGCACCGTCAACGTCGACGGCACGGTCGCCATCCGCGACCTGAACCGAGAGATGGACTGGGACCTCCCGGACGAGGAGGCGACCACCGTTGCCGGTCTTGTGATTCACGAGGCGCAGACGATCCCGGAGCCCGGCCAGGTGTTCACCTTCTACGGCTACCGGTTCGAGGTCTTGCGCAAGAACCGCAACAAGATTACCGCGCTCCGCGTCAAGCCTCTGCCGGCGGATCAGGTGGAAGAACGCGCCAGGGAGCACGTGACCTCCGGCAAATAGCCGGTTTTCAATCACGATATAGCGCCGTCGCACTTGATTTCCGGCCATTGATGCCCATCTACACGGCATGAGAGCGTCGTCGGAGGAACTTAGACGTTTCCACCCGCAACGCCGCTCAACGAGGATCCTGGAAATTCTGACGGCAGGCATGGCCAAAGCGTCCCGAGGACGCGGCCGGTTGAACGGCCATTTTTACGCCAAATCCGCATGTTTGGATTTCCAGCTGCGAGCGCAATTGTTCTTCAGCGGCTCTTTTTGCGCCGGACGCTATCCGATCCTCAGACAACCTCTGAAAGCTTCATCTGAACGCAGCGCAACGATTGGTGCAGCGGAAGCGGAATGAGGAGGTTTTCGAGAGTAGGAGGTGTGTGATGGCAAATCGCAGCAAGCACAAGCCGCAGGGCCAGTCCGAAAGAAAGCAGCGGCGCTGCATGATGTGTCGCCGCATGTTCTTGAGCGAGTGGGTCGGCGAGCGCGTGTGCAAGAAGTGCAAGGCGACCGTAACGTGGAAGTCCGCGTAGCCCGGGAAAAGCGGGCATTTACAATTGAATTCAATCGAGAGGGAATAAATTGGCCAGACAGAAGCGCGCCGGAAGCGCCGGCGCGAAATGGAGTCCTGCGGGCAGACGCCAGCACCCCACTTCCCAGCGACCCAAGCCCGATACGACCTCCCGGGCAGGCGCTGCCAACGCCCGCCAGCGCTATCAGCAATATATTGCGCTGGCCGAGGCCGCTGAGAAATCCGGCGACAAGGTCACATCGGAATCATACTATCAGCACGCAGACCACTACTATCGCATGCTCAATCGCGCCGATGCAGGCGAGACTGCCTAGCTGCGGCTCCTAGCTGGTGATTAGCCGCTCTTCGCGGTCCCTTCGAGTTCTTCGCGCAGGATCTCGAGTTCGAGCCATTGCTCCTCCGCGGCCTGCAGTTCCATCTGCCGCTGGCCAAGAGCCTCCGTTGCCTCGGCAAATCTTGCGGGATCCTTTGCGTAGAGAGCCGGATCTGCAATCCGCGCTTCCAGCGTCGCAATCTCTTCAGCCAGTGCAGTCAATCGCGCCGGCAGCGTCTCTAGCGCATGTTTTTCCTTGAACGACAGCTTGCGTTTCTGCTGCACCTGCTTCGTTGCCTGGCTGCCGCCTTGCGTGCCCCCTGACGCCGTCGCGGGCGTCTTCTTCCCGCTCCCCTTTGCGGCCGCTGGCACGCGCGCTGCGCCGCGCTGCGCAAGCATGTCCGTATAGCCGCCGGCATATTCCACCCAGCTCCCATCGCCCTCGTATGCGATGATCGAAGTCGCCGTCCGGTCGAGGAAGTCGCGATCGTGGCTGACCAGCAGCAGCGTGCCCGCATACTCGGCGATGAGTTCCTGCAACAGGTCCAGCGTTTCCATGTCGAGGTCGTTCGTCGGCTCGTCGAGCACCATCAGGTTTGACGGCGTGGCCAGCGCCCGCGCGAGGAGCAATCGTGCCCGCTCGCCCCCCGAGAGCACCTTGACAGGCGACCGCGTCTGCTCCGGCAGGAACAGGAAATCCTTCAGATAGCTCGCCACGTGCCGCTTGTGGCCGGCCACCTCCACCCAGTCGCCGTGTCCACGCGTAATTGTCTCCGCGACACTATCCTCGGGCCTCAGCACCTCGCGTGTCTGGTCGAGCGTAATCATCTCGAGATTGGTGCCGAGACCGACCGAACCGCTATCCGGCTCGAGCCTCCCGGTCAGCATTTCGAGCAGCGTCGTCTTTCCCGCACCATTTGGTCCGACGATGCCGACCCTGTCGCCGCGGTCGATCTTGATCGAGAAATCCCGGACGACGGGTCCCGCGCCGAAATCCTTGGAAATCCTTTCGGCCAGGATCACCCGCTTGCCGGACATCCCGGCCTCGCTCGCCGCCATCGCCACATTGCCAACGGCCTTCCGCGCCTCCCGCCGCGCCTGCCGCATGTCCGCGAGTTCGCCGACCCGGCGCATGTTGCGCCGCCGCCGTGCCGTGACACCGCCGCCATACATCCACTCTTCTTCCCGCGCGATCTTCCGGTCGAGCTTGTGCCGCTCCGCTTCCTCCTGTTCCAGGATGGCGTCGCGCCATTCCTCGAACGCGGCAAAGCCCCTTGGATTGACCCGCGACTTCCCTCTGTCGAGCCAGACGGTCTGCCGCGACAGCTTCTCCAGGAATCTACGGTCGTGGCTTATCAGCACAATCGCCGACTTCGTCGAGGCGAGTTCCGACTCCAGCCATTCGATTGCCGGCAGGTCCAGGTGGTTCGTCGGCTCGTCCAGCAGCAGTACGTCGGCCATCGCTGCCAAAGCGCGTGCAATCGCCGTACGCCGTGCTTCGCCCCCCGAAAGATGCCTGACGTCCTCGCTGCCGGCCAGGCCGAGCTTTTCGAGCATCCGTTGCGCCCTATGGCGCGTTTCGGTCGGCGGCAGCCCCGCCTCGACGTATTCGAGCGCCGTTTCAAAGCCCGTGAAATCGACTTCCTGCGGCAGGTACTCGATCCTGGCGTCGGGATGCCGGAACACCTCGCCGCGATCAGCCGCCACCATCCCGGCGGCAATCTTCATGAGCGTCGATTTACCCGAGCCGTTGCGCCCGACGAGACAGATCTTGTCACCGCCCGCCACCGCCAGTTCCGCCCCCTCGAGCAGGGGCGTGCCACCGAACGTCAGGTGGATGTCTTTGAGGCTGAGAAGCAGTGTCGACATGTGGAGCGGCCGGATGTTGCTGTTGGGCGCAAGTGTCGCCCCCGCTCATATGGCGCAACGGGGCCCGGGCCGCAAACCCCAAGAGACTTGTCGACCACGAAGGCCGCAATTGAACCGTCCGCCTGGGTGTGGTCCGGGTTCAGGTCTGGGCACGGGAGCAGGCGGCGTGAAAGTGGACTTCTTTCGGAACCGCTTCGGCTCTAGCGCTGGTCAACCCGCGACAACCTCGCTAGCATCCACAACAGAGCGATGTAGAAGGGCGCCAGTGCCAGGACATATGTGAGGACAATTTTCCACGTCATGGTGCGGGAACGACCGGCCGGGCACTTTGGATCACCGGCCTTCTGTTCCGCATTGATCGGCGCCACAAGGGAGCAATGGGATGGAATTCAGGAACCTTGGCCGGTCCGGCCTCAAGGTGTCGGTGGTCGGCCTCGGCTGCAACAACTTCGGCGCCCGCTGCGGCACCGAAGAGACGCGCGCCATCGTCCACAAGGCCCTCGACCTCGGCATCACGCTGTTCGACACCGCCGACATGTACGGCGGCCTCGGTGGCTCGGAAACGCAGTTGGGCCAGGCACTCGGCCCCCGCCGCAAGGACATCGTCCTTGCCACCAAGTTCGGTTGGCCGATGGACGACGCCGGACAGAAGAAGGGTGGCTCTCGGCGCTACATCATGCAAGCCGTCGAAGCGAGCTTGAAGCGCCTCGGCACCGACTGGATCGACCTCTATCAACTCCACAAGCCCGATGACGCGACGCCGGTCGAGGAAACCCTTCGCGCCCTCGATGATCT
>JBJOGJ010000155.1:0-9366 GCA_046048295.1 Pseudomonadota bacterium
ATGATGTGGCCGACATTGCTGCCGTTCGTCATCGGTGCGGTTATCGGCGCGGCGCTCGGCGCCCGCATTTTCGTCGAGATTCCCACTTCTGCGCTGCGCGTCATGATGGCGGTATTCGTTCTTGTGGTGATCTGGCTGCCTGAGTTCGGGCGCATGGGTGCCGAAGCCTGGCGTTTCGGCGTGATCGGCTTTCTGGCTACGTTCATCGGCGTCTTCGTCAGTGCAACAGGCTCGCTGGTCAGTCCCATTGTTGCCGCTGCGAGCCCCGATAGGCGCAACTTCGCTGCCACCGTCGCGACGCTGATGACGATGACACACATCCTCAAGATCATCGCGTTCGGTGTGCTCGGGGTGGCGATCGGGACATATCTGCCGCTGATCGCGGCAATGATCGCCGGTACGATAGCTGCCAACTATCTTGGACGCTTCACCATGGAGCGCATGAAGGAGTACTCGTTCCGGCTGCTCTTCAAGATCATCATGACGATACTCGCGCTGCGCCTGCTGTATCTGGCCTATACGACTGCCTGAGGGCAGGCCACTGACGCAGTTCATGTGATACCGGCGGGCGAGGCGAAAAAGAGCGCCTGCCCCCTGACCGCGCGCTAACCATAGCGCCGCGCGTTATCCCGCGCGTCCTGCGTAGATCATCATTGCACGCATGTGTGGTGTAATGAGTACCCGATCTTTTCAACGGCGGCTGCGGTATCGATGCGATCGAGCCGTCAGGCTGCCCGCGCCGCGCCGCAAGCCTCGAACGTGTGTCCCATGAGGTCCTTGCCCTTGTCGCTGGCGAGAAAGAGCGCCAGCCGCGCGATGTCGTACTGCGATTTCAGGTGCTGCGCCGTTTCCGAGAGGCTCGAACCGGAGGGGTCAGCGGGCCCGACAGCGTTGATCGAGATGTTGTGGTCCGCCCATTGCACGGCGAGGTGCCGCGTCATGTTGGACAGTGCCGTGCGGATTAGTCCGGCGAGCAAAGTGTCCGTCGACGAAGCCGTGGTCTCGAGCGTCACGATGTTGACGATCGCGCCTTCGGACCAGGTCGTACGCATGCGGTTCGCCGCGACTTCGGTGATGTGATAGGGCGCGCGCAGCTTTGCGGCGATCCAGTCGTCGATCTCGTCCATCGTCGCTGTGGCGTCGATCTCGCCGGCACGGATGTAGATCAGGTTCACCACCACTTCGAGGCCGCCGAACGTCTGCGCCGCCGACTTGGCAAACTCGACGATTCCCTTGCGCTCGGACATGTCGGGCTGCGTGACAGCGAGATCAGCGGCCGAACGCGCCAGGATTTCCAGCAGCGCGTCGAACTCCGGCGACGGCTCTGCATGCTGGATCACAAGGCGGGTGTGCTGCTCGGCAAATGCGCGGGCAAGATCCACGCCATTGGCTGCCGAAAGGCCGGTAATCAGCACGCGGGCACTTTCCAACTCGGGGTACTGGTCCGCAAGACCTTCGACGCCACTCTCGAGAACGCTCATCAACATCGCAACTTCCTCCCGCGCTTCAGCTGATCGTCTGATCGGAACACGAAGCGCTACTTCACGACGATTCGACTAACGGTGTGTAAATGGCAAGACGATTCGGGTAACGACAGGGCTGGAATCAGGCAGGGATGGGGCCGCCCACGGCGAAGGAGCTTGGGGAATGGGACAGCACTGGTTTCCCGCCTGCCTTGCACTGGGGTTGCTCTGCGGCCTGCCTGGCGGCGCAAGAGCTGAGCAATTTGAGCGTGTTACGCTTTCGGCCGTAAGCCGATCCGCTCCTGGCCAGTCCTCTGCGGGCGATGAGGCTTTGTTGGGTTATCTGATGCGGCCGCAAATGGTTGGTGGTGGGCGTCGCCCCGCGGTGATTGCCCTGCATGGCTGTGGCGGCCTCTTCACCTCGGACGGAACCCGGATGTCGAGTCGGCACAAGGCTTGGGCCGAGCTGCTCGCCGCCCGCGGCTTCGCTGTTCTCTTTCCCGACAGCTTCGGCTCGCGTGGCCATGCCGCGCTGTGCAAGGTGCGCCCACGTCCGGTGAAGCAGGCCGACCGTCTGCGCGATGTTGAGACTGCGCGGCGCTGGCTCGCGGCGCAGCCCTTCGTTGATACAACTCGGTTGTTCGTCCTCGGCTGGTCGAACGGTGGAGCTACGGCTCTCCGGCTCGCGCGATCGAAGAAGGGGGACGGCTATCGCCACATCATCGCGTTCTATCCTGGTTGCCGGGTGCTGGAGGCAAGCAGGCGGGCCTCGGCGACGCCGCTGACGATCATCATGGGCGCAGCTGACGACTGGACGCCCGCCGAGCCCTGCAAGCGGCTCGCTTCGTCCTGGGGGGCGCGCCTGGTTCTCTACGATGGCGCCTATCACGGCTTCGATGCGCCGAATTCGCGCGTGCGCCAGCGCCGGGGGCTGGCGTTTACGCCCGATGGCAGCGGTGTGGCGCACGTCGGCACTCATCCCCAGGCACGCGCGAGCGCGATCGCAGAAGTGCTCTCGATCGTCAAGCAATAGACCGTGGACCGAACGCGCCTAGCGTTTGAATTCGATTACGTCGAGGCCGCGGCCCTTGTCCGTCACATAGATTAGCCCGCGATCGTCCATGGCCACGTCATTGGTCAGCGGTGCCTTGTAGCCCCGGCCCGGCTCGGGAATGAAATGCCCGACATCCTTGGGTGCTGAAGGGTCTGCAAAGTCGATGATCCTGAGCCCGGCGCCGAACCAGGTCACGTAGCACAACGTATCGTCGATCACCTCGCGAAGCTGATGCGCGCCATACCGGGTTCCTGGTCCCCCATTGGCATAGGGCGAGGCGTCTTCCGGCACATGGAACGCAGTGATCTTCTCGGGCTTCGTCGCATCGCTGACGTCCACGATATAGAGCGGCGCGTGTGGCCGTCCCTCGTCGCCGCCACGATTGGAGCGTTCTTCGTCGACACCGAGCGCGATGTCCTTGCCCTTGACCTTGAACGGCACCTTCACGAACGTATGGCTCGGCTCCGCCGCCTCGGGGTGCGGGTCGTATTTGCCGAGCGTCTTCGGCCGCGAGATATCGGAGATGTCGATGATCCAGTATCCGGACATCCAGCAGCCGGCATAGAGCTGATCGCCCTGTCTGAGCGCGTGGTGCAGTCGATGCTCCTTGCCTTTCGGGTCGGGCGTCTCGCCGGCCGCCACGTTCTGTCCCGGCATCCACCAGCGGCCGGCCTCCACGGGCTTCGATGGGTTTTGGATATCGTAGATGACGAGGATGTTGCCGACGAAGCCTTCCATCTCTGTCGAGATGTACGCGTAGCGCTCGTCGGCCGCGAAGCGGTGCACGCCCTTGCCGTACGTTTTCTGGAAGTGGATCAGCTTCGGATTCGACTTGTCCTTGATGTCGTAGATCTTGAAGCCGCCGTCCTGCCACTCCGCTTCCTTGGCTCCATATCGCTCCGAATTGACGATCATGATGTCGCCGACGACGCGCACCTTGTGCGAATGGTATCCGGCGCCGTCGAGCATGACCGTCGACATCAGTTTCGGGTTGCGCGGGTCCGATATGTCGAGGATCGAGGTGCCCTCGGGACCGCGCATGTAGCCGAGGTAGGCGTAGTTGCCGGCAACCGTCACCTGCCCGGCGCCGCCGACATCCATCCTTGAAAGGTGGCTGATGTTGCTCGAATGGATGGGGGCAGTGGACTGGCTGGTCATTGGGTTTCCTCGCTTGGCATGCTGTCTCGGTTATTTTTCGTGCAGCATGATCCACGCGCGTTCCGCGCGCAAGCGGGCGAGCAGTGGTGCCTGTTCAGGCCGCCGTCCCAGGCGGAAAGTCCCGATGGTCACCGCCCATGTTTGCATCCGTCTCTTTGGCGGCTACCATCGCCTCGAAGCCATCTGAGACGGGACCACCGATGACACCTGCCACTCCGCCGCCACAGCCGCCCGTAGCCCGCACTTCTGTCGGTTCCATCGCCGTGACCTCCCTGCTCGACGGTATCAGCACGCTGACTGACGCGCATTTCCCGGCTGCGGTCGCAAACCCTCATCGCCTATCCGCCCTGCGCCGGGCTGCCGGGTTCCTCGAAGGTCCGATGCCGTTGCCCTTCAATGCCTTTACCTTTGAGATTTCCGGCACCCGCTATCTCGTGGATGCGGGCAACTCGCGCCGTTTCAATCCGCTGACCGGCCGGCTCGACGAGGCGCTTGCCGCCGCCGGCATATCCCCCGCGGCCATAGATGTCATCCTCGTGACGCACGGCCACGTCGACCACGTGGCGGGCCTGCTTACTCCCGGTGGCGAAAGGGCATTCCCGAACGCCGAGGTCGTCATCCCGCGCACCGAACTCGAGTTCTGGAGCGACGAGACACGCATAGCGGGCGCGCGCGAGGACATCGGCCGCATCATCGCCAACGTGGCGCCCGCGCTGAAGGCATACGCCGACCGGATGCGCCCTTTCGATGGAACGCCTGATATCGCTCCCGGCCTCGCATCAGTGGCCATCGACGGCCACACGCCAGCGCATACCGGCTACATGCTGGGTTCCGGCACCGACCGCCTCTTCTTCTGGGGCGACATCGTCCACCTTGCCGCACTGCAGTTGCCCGAGCCCGACTGGTCGATCGTCTACGATGTCGATCCCGTCAAGGCCGTGGCGACCAGGCGGCGTGTGCTGGAGATGGTCGTATCGCAGGATCTGCGCGTCGCCGGCGCTCACCTCCCTGGCGGCGGCATCGGCTACATAACCTGCGACGGCGACAGCTACCGCTTCACGCCATCGCTCTGAGCCCACGTCGCTTGCTCAGGCACCTGCCGTTCACACCGCCTCGAAGCTGTCGCGCGGGACGCCTTCGAGGTTCCGCCCCTCGATCCGGATGACGCGAACATCGGCCGGAAAGTAGGGGGAGTGCACCTGCCCCTTGGCATAGACGCGCGCCTGCCCCGGTTCGAGGTCGTAGTCCTTCACCGCCCGCACCTTTCCCGGCGCGCCGGCCCGCGGCGGCTCGAGCAGTTCGAACTCGGTCATGTGGATCGTCCCTTCCACCTGCCCGTATATGGCCCAGGCGGGACCGTGGTCGTGCGCGCGGCCCTGGCGCGGTCCCGGATATTTGTGTGCAACCACGCAGAAGCCGAGTTCGTCGTCCTCGTAGAGCACGTTGCGGGGCGGCGTATCCTCCGCTGCGAGGTATGCTTCGTAGACGTCCTTGTTGGACAGCAGCTGCCGTTCCAGGAGCACACGCACCTTCTCGATGCCGCCCGCACCCGGGTCCACCTTCAGGATCTCGTTCGCCTGTCGTCCGAATTGTGTGATGACTTCAAGCATGCCGATTCCTCCTAGCTCGCACGTTTTTCGACTGAGCCTACAACGGCGACGCCCGGCGCGAAAGAAAGTCACGAAAGAAAAATGCCCGGCCGTTAGGCCGGGCAGCGTACATCGTGGCGCGAGGGCTGGTCAGGCCTTCTTCCGGTTGCGCGGCTTGCGGAAGTGCAGGATGCCCCAGGCGAGATAGCCCTTGTTGCCGGCCTCGACCCAGTTTCCGAGCCCCTTCAGCATCCGTTCGATGTAGTCGTCGGAGACCTTGCCCTTTAGCAGTTCCCGGCGATCCTGCAGTTCCTCGGCGACGCGCGAATAATGCCGGACCAGCTGTTCCGTCATGTCGACGGTTTCGACAAGCTGTAAGCCGACCTCCTCCGCCGCCTGCTTGTAGAACGCGAACGAGCCGAGCGACTCCAGGTGGATCCGCTCCAGCACCGGCGCCAGCACGTCGGGCGGGCAGTCGTCGGCCTGCATCGGGTCGGTGAACACGAAGTGCCCGCCAGGCTTGAGCACGCGCGCCACCTCGCGCAGCACCTTCTTGCGCCGGCTCGAATGGAGGATCGCATCCTGCGACCAGACGGCATCGAAGTTCGCGTCCTCGAACGGCAGGTCCTCGAATGAAGCGTCGATCACGTCGATATTGTCGCGCAGGTTCGAGATCATGTTGTACTCGCGATTACGCTCGTTCTCCTTCTCGGAGAGATTGAGCGCCGTGACATGGCAGCCGAAATGGCGTGCCAGGTACCGCGCCGCCCCGCCGTAGCCGGCGCCGATGTCGAGCACGCGCGTGCTTTCGTCGAGGTCCGGGATCTTCTGCGCGAGCCGTTCCACCGTGCGCCGGCTCGCTGCCGCGATATCATCGTCAGGCTTCTCGTAGAGGCCGACGTGGATGTCTTCGCCGCCCCAGACGTGGAAGTAGAAGTTGTCGGCATCATCACTGTTGTAGTAGTCGCGGGCGACCTCGACGACACCGGTATAGCCCTGTCCCGTCCTCATGCTTTCCGCCTTGGCTTCCTCGGGCGTGATGTAGGTCTTTTCCGCCACGTGTATGAAGAAGTCGGGCTCCGTTTCGCGATAGGTTTCCTTGAAGTCGCCATAGGTGCGGACCCGCTGGAAGCCGACCTCTTTCATGAGCCGCTGCACATAGCGCTTGCGCAGCGGGAACATGTTGAGGTGGAACACCGAGCCGTCGTTGAACTCGTAGCGGAACCGCGCCAGCGTTTCGTCGACGTGCTCTGGCGCCGCGCGCACTTCTTCCCCGCAGTAGTAGTAGTTGTGCGTCGGCTGGATGTCGTGATCTAGGATGGCGTCATAGTTGCGCTGGTCGAGGATCAGTATCCCGTCGTGGCGCAGCGTCGCGTAGTACTCGGCGAGGACCTTCCGGCGGTCGTGATCGGAGTGCAGGTGCGTGAAGGAATTGCCGAGGCAGATGACGGCGTCGTAGAGGTCATGCACGTCACGGTTGAGCCAGCGCCAGTCGGCATGTACGACGCGCAGGAGTTCGCCATGTCGCCGCGCGTTGTCGAAAGCCTTGGAAAGCATGACGGGGCTGCCATCGACGCTGGTGACTTCGAACCCGGCTTTGCGAAGTAGAATGCTGTGAAATCCGGTGCCGGTCGCAACATCGAGCACCTTTTTTGCCCCGTAAGACCTCAGTGTCTCGATGAAAAACTCGCCTTCTGCTTTGGCGCGACGCTCCCAGTCTATTAGTTGGTCCCATTTTTCTACAAACGAATGAATGTACTCCTCTTTGTACTTGTCCGTACTTCGGACGTCCAGAGGATTCATTCCGTAGTCTTGGTGTGTACTATCCGGCACCGCGCGTCTCCTGTTTTCAGCTAATTTCAGCCTGCTTTGGCAGTTCCGAAATTAAGTAATTGATCCATGCAGGCGAATATTTACATTGTATATTTTTGGTTTCTACCTGCATTGCTGTTGCCGCATGAAAGCATTTGATTGCGGCAAATCAAATCCTTGAAGGTTGCTCGAGCGAGACAATCTTCTCTCAAACTGTCGGAGTTTTCGATTTGACTGCGCGAATATACAAGCCATTTCAGAAATTTCAATTGATAATCTGGATGGCATGTAAACTGTAGTGCATCTCGTATGTAACTATACTAAGTGCGACATGCGGCGTTGGTGCTGCCTACAGGCACGCTTGCGCACTGGCATTTGCCCAAATCTTAATTATAGCTCTCCTGCAGGATGCAGGATTTGGGAAGGCCCGCCAGATGGCAGTCGCTATTGAGCGCCGAACGACCGTATTGGCTCCCTGGGCATTCAGGATCGCGCTGTGCAGTGCGACGCTCGTCGTGGCGGCGATACTCCTTCACCGCTTTTTCGGCATGGCGACCCCGGTCGCGGTCAACCTGTTCGCGCTCGCCTATGTCGGCGCCGCCGCCTCCGTACTGTTGGTCATTGCTGCCGCCGTCGTCATCTGGCGGAATGGCGTGCGCGGCAAGTTTCTGAGCGTCCTCGCCCTTGCAATCTCCGGTGGGCTCATCGCCTGGCCGTTGAGCTACCTGCCCGTCTACCTGTCCATGCCCGAGCTGAACGACATCTCAACCGACGTCACGGTGCCGCCGAAGTTCGCGACCCTGGCCAAGCTGCGCGGCCCTGGTGCCAATCCGGCCGGCTTCGAGACGGAGAGGGCGCAGCGCCTGCAGCCAGCGGCCTATCCCGACATCCGTTCGATCAACGTCAAGCGGTCGAGCGAGGAGGCATACGAGCTCGCACTGGAAGCGCTCCGCCGGCAGGGGCTGCGTGTGGTCTCGGAGCGTGAGCCGGACGTGAGGACAGGACGGCCCGGCTTCATCGAGGCCAAGGACCGGACGCTTATCGTTGGGTTCCATGACGATGTCGTGGTGCGCATCGCCGGCGACCGCTGGCGGGCCCGGCTCGACATCAGGTCGGCGTCGCAATATGGCAGTCATGACTTCGGCCGGAACGCGGAGCGCGTCAGGCGGATCCTGAAGGAGTTCCAGGCGCGGCTCGAGGCCACGGTCGGCACCGCTGAGGATCAGGGTCAGGCGCGGCGGCGCCGCGGACTGCGCAATCTCAAGGCTTTGCAAGCGAGAGCAAAGTCGAGAAGGTCAAGGGGGCAGCGTAATTGACCCGCCCTCTGGCCGCCAGATGCTCCACGTGCGCCTCGACCGAGAGCGACGCCGCCCGCAAGAGGCGCTCATCGAGGCCCTGGTAGACGTCGGCCACGATATCCTCGATTGTCAGGCGCCCGCGTTCGAGGGACGACACGATCGCCTCTTCCCGCCACTGCCGGTGAAGCTGCAATGCCTTCACGTGCCGCCTGGGTTCGGGCACCCGCCCCCCGTGTCCTGGAAGGTGGATTGTCACATCGAGATCTCGAACCTTGTCCAGTGACGCGAGATATTCGGCCATGCTGCCGTTCGGCGGCGCCACGACGCTGGTGTTCCACCCCATCACATGATCGCCGGAGAACAGCACCCCTGCTTCCCGCAGCCTGAAGCAGATGTGGTCGCAGAGATGTCCTGGAGTATGCAGGACGTCCATCGTCCACCCCTCGCCGGCAAGCGTTTCGCCGTCACGGAGCAGGATGTCGGCCGGGAATTCCTTGTCCACGCTGCCGCTGTTGCCGCCGGCGCTGCGCGGCGGCGCGAAGGTCACCGGCCCGAATGCGTAGACCGGCGCGTCGATGCGTTCCTTGAGGCGTGCTGTTGCGCCGGTATGGTCGCGGTGGCGGTGTGTGATGAGGATGTGGGTTACGCGCCGCCCCGCTACGGCGCGGCAAATGGCGTCGACGTGGGCTTCGTCTTCCGGTCCGGGGTCGATGAGGGCGAGCGTCCGCGTGCCGATCAGATACGTGTTGGTGCCCTTGAACGTGTAGGGTCCGGGGTTGTTGGCGACGATCCGCGCGACGCCTGGCACGATCTCGCGCGCGACGCCGTATTCGAAGTCCATCTCCGTCCTGAAGCCTACCGGCTGCGGCATCGGCATTGTCTCCTGTTGCGAATTTGGGCCCGGTCAGAAGCAATCGTGCTTGACGTTGCTTTGGGCCCGGACCGATACTCACGGCACCCGATATTTGCCGCAAGTATAGAGGCCAGACCAT
>JBJOGJ010000156.1:0-9339 GCA_046048295.1 Pseudomonadota bacterium
GCCGAGAACGGCGTCCTGACGGTAATGATCGGCGGCGAGCCGGACGTCTACCGCCGCGCAAAGCCGGTCATCGACTGCTACGCGCGGGCAGCCAACCTGATCGGACCACCGGGCTCCGGCCAACTGGCCAAGATGGTCAACCAGATATGTATCGCGGGGCTTGTGCAGGGTCTCGCCGAAGGCCTGCATCTCGCCCAGAAAGCCGGCCTGGACATCCCCGTCGTCATGGACACCATCTCGAAGGGCGCCGCCCAGTCCTGGCAAATGGAGAACCGCTGGAAGACGATGACTGAAGGCGAGTTCGACTTCGGCTTCGCGGTCGACTGGATGCGAAAGGACCTCGCCATATGCCTGGAGGAAGCGCGCCGCAGCGGTGCCAGCCTGCCCGTTACGGCGCTGGTCGACCAGTTCTACGGCGAGGTCCAGGGCATGGGCGGCGGACGCTGGGATACCTCGAGCCTGATCGCCCGCCTCGATGCCGCGAGAAAGAGCTAGACCACCCTAGCTCCGGCGCACGAACTCGAGCGGCAGCGCCGTCGTGTACTTCATCTGCTCCATGGCGAAAGCCGAGGATACCTTGGCGATCTCGATGCGCGAGATGAGCTTGGTGTAGAAGGCGTCGTAGGCACCGATGTCCGGCACCACGACGCGCAGCAGATAGTCGATCTCCCCGGACATGCGGTAGAATTCGACAACCTCCGGCAGGTCCACCACGGCGGCCCGGAATCGCTGCAGCCAGTCCAAACTGTGCTCGTTGGTCTGGATGGTGACGAACACCGTGACGCCCGCGTTGACCTTGGCGGGATCGAGCACGGCCACGCGTCCGCGGATGACGCCCGTCTCCTCCATCTTCTGGATACGCCGCCAGCAGGGCGTGGTGGAAAGGCCGACTGCCTTGCCGATCTCGGCGACAGGCATCGTCGCATTATCCTGCAGGAGCTTCAGGATCTTGATGTCCATTTCGTCGAGTTTGACAGCGGTCAATGGCATCTCCATTTCAGATTCGCATGCCTTGGGACGGCGAACGAAACGCAACGCCGCATATCCGAACAGATATTAGATAATTTTTCTAATACCTCAACGGATATTTCAGCGTGCAAGGAGTTCGCCCACCGTTCGTCGCAGGATCGGCAGCACCTCGCCCTCGAACCACGGATGCTTCCTGATCCAGGCATTGTTGCGCCAGGAGGGATGTGGCAACGGCAAGTGGATCGGCCGCTCTCCGGTCTCGAAGTAGGTGCGCCAGTCTCGCACGGTCTCCGTCAGGCTGGCGCGGCACCTATCCCCGAGGTGCCAGCGCTGCGCGTACAGTCCAACCGGCAGGATGAGCTCTACCGCCTTTAGGTGCAGGAAAAGATCCCGCCGCCAGGCGCGCGCACACTCTCGGCGGGGCGGCCTGTCGCCACCCTTGTCGTCCAGGCCCGGAAAACAAAAGCCCATCGGCACGATGGCGATTCGCGAGGTGTCGTAGAAAACCTCCGGCGAAATCCCCAGCCAGTCGCGGAGCCGGTCGCCGGACGGATCGGTGAAGGGCACGCCCGACGCATGTACCCGCGTCCCTGGCGCCTGGCCGCAAATCGCAATGCGTGCTGTCGCAGATGCCAGCAAGACCGGACGCGGCTCATGTGGTAGCGCCTTCCCGGCCGGCTGCTCCACGCAGACGCGGCAGGACTTGATCCCGGCGAGCAGTTCCTCGAGCGTGTTCGCCATTGGCCAGCATCTCAAATATCGAGCACCAGTCCATCGCGAGCGAAGATGAGATCCTGCTTCTCGATCTCTTCGCGCATCGCGAACATGGCGGCGCTCATATGGGTCAACATCACCCGGCGTGCACCGATTTCACCGAGCTTGTCGCGCAACGTGATCCAGTTCAAGTGCGAGGGAACCGGGTGGTCCACCGTCGAGCATTCGCAAATGAAGAGGTCCGAATGACGGCCGGCGTCGATAAGTGCCTCTGTCCACTCCGTATCGCCGGAAAACGCAATTGTCCGGCCGTCACGCGTGATCCTGAGCGCATAGGACGGCGCACCCGAGGGATGCACGACCTCGAATGCGGTAACATCGAGCCCATCGATCTGCGCGCCTGCCCCGGGCATCAGTTCCACGAACCGCACACCGAGATCCGAGGGCTTTACAAGCGCTCCCGAATAGAGCGCCTCGCCCGCCTTCGTGAGCCGCTCCTCGAGGCCGGGCGGGCCCGCCAGCGTCAGCGGTGCGGTACGCTTCTGGATATACTGGGCATGAAGCAGCCACCACACGAGGCCGGCGAAGTGATCGCCATGCAGATGCGAGATCAGAACGGTCGACACGCCGGCCGGATCGAGCCCGGCCCTTTCCATTCCGATCAGCGCCGTGGCACCGCAATCGATCAGGAAGGTGTTGCCGGCTGCCTCGACGTGGAAACACGTCTGCAGACGGCCGCCGGTCCCGAAGGCGTTGCCGCAACCGAGCACTGTCAGTCTCATATTTCTCTCCAACCCGTTCCCGATCGGTCATCCCATCACGGCCGTAGCGAAGAAGCTGTTCCAGGGGGAACAGCCCCGGTTTCCTATCCGCTCAGGAGCCGCGGCAGCCAGAGCGTGAGCGCCGGAAAGGCAATGAGCAACCCGACGCGGAAGAATTCGACGACGAGGAACGGCAGAACCCCTGCAAAGGTCTCGCGCATCGGAACGTCCGGGGCCAGTGAATTTATCACGAACACGTTCATGCCCACGGGCGGCGTGATGAGGCCCAACTCGACAACGACGAGAGCGAGAATGCCGAACCAGATCTTCAGGTCCTCGGGCTCCATGCCGAAATCGAACTCCGAGATCACCGGCCAGAAGAATGGAATGGCGAGCAGGATCATCGACAACGAATCCATCAGGCAGCCGAGCACGATCAGCGCGACAAGCAGCAGGATCAGAACCACGTAGGGATCGAGCCCGCTGGCCGCCATGGCTTCCGCCGCGGCCTGCGGGACGCCGCCCCGCGCCATGAAGATCTTGAGCAGTTCGGCACCGAGCAGGATCAGGTAGATCATGCCCGTCATCCGCGCCGTGTCGAGCAGGGCTGCGCGCCCCTCCTGCCAACCAACGACACCGCGCGCGATCCCGTAGGCGCCAACCAGGAAGACGCCGATCGCCGCTGCCGGAGTCGGATTGAAGAAGCCGAAGTAGATGCCGCCGATAACCAGGCCGAATATGGCCAGTACCGGCAGGACACCCAGCGTCGCCCAGAGCAACTCGCTCCTGTCTACCGGTGCACCACGCGGCCCGGCATCGGGCCAGATCCTGACGTAGACGGCAATCGCAATCGCGAAGAACACGACCGCGAGAAGACCCGGCACCAGGGCAGCCATGAACATCGTGACGATGTTCGCCTCGACGATGATCGCGTACACGACGAGCACCACCGACGGAGGAATGAGGATGCCGAGCACGCCGCCGGCCGCAAGCGTTCCCGTTGCCAGCGCCGGCGAGTAGCGATAGCGGCGGAGCTCGGGCAACGCCACCTGCCCCATGGTCGAGGCGGTAGCGAGCGAAGATCCGCACACAGAGCCAAACCCGGCACAGGCGAAAATTGCCGCGATCGCCACGCCACCGCTCATCCAGCCGAACCACGCGTTGGCGGCACGGAAGAGATCGCGGCTGAGCCCTGCCTTGGCCGCGATGTTGCCCATCAGGACGAACATCGGCACGACGGAGAGATCGTAGATCGAGAACTGCGCGAAGGCGAGGTTCTTGAGCTGCGCAAGAACGATCTCCGGCCCCGACAGAACCGCTATGCCGACACCGCCGACGACGATCATCGCATAGGCGATCGGCACACGGATCGCGATAAGTGCAACCAGCGCCGCCAGACCGGCAAGACCGATTGCAACGCTGCTCATGCCCCTCCCCCGTGGTGCCAGCTAGCTGCCGGCGCTCGCCGCCCGCGTCCTCAGCCCCGCCTCGATCAGGCTCACGAGCGAGGCGGCGACCAGAAGCACCAGAGACATCAGGATCGGCACGAAAGCATACCAAACCGGCAGGCCGATGATCGCTGTGACCTCCTCATACTCTCGATAGTCATTGAGCCCGAGCGTCATGCGCCAGAGCAGAACGGCGCTGACCAGGATCGCGATCACGCCCGCCAGCAGGCCGAACAGCGCGAGCGTTCGCGGTCCGGCAGCGGTCGTGAAGATGTCGGCGGTCACGTGTGCGCCGCTAAGCTGGCAGTAGGGGAGGAACGCAAAGGCTGCGACGGCGACGCCGATTTCGACAAGCTCGAAGGTGCCCGCAACCGGCGCCCCGAACAGCTCCCCAGCAACGAGGCTGTAGGCATTGAGCAGCACCAGCGCCACCAAAACGAAACCGCCGGCCAGCGCCCACCACTCGATCAGCTTCCGGAGGAACGCGAACCGCACCCTGCCCTCTACTTCGAATGCTTGGCGATCAGCGCGCGCGCCTGCTCGACCAGTTTTGCACCATCGATGCCCTTCGCCTTCACTTCCTTGATCCAGCGATCGACGACAGGCGCGACCTTGTTCTTGAAGGCCTGCGTCTCGGCCTCGGTGAGCCGCACAGGCTTGCGCCCGGCAGCCAGCACCGGCGCCAATCCGTCGACTTCCGCCTTGACCCAGATCGGCCCGAGCTCTCGCCGCCATTCGCGCCCCGATTCCTTCGTGAAGGCCGCCTGCACGTCCTTCGGCAGGCTCTTCCAGCGAGCGAGGTTCATCGAGACCTGGAACGTCAACGTGCCGAGCCGGAAGCCGTCGTGGCCCTCGATCTGGTACCGGGTGAGTTCGTGCAGCTTGAGCGCGCCGATGATCTCGAATGGAATCAACGCACCATCGAGCCCCTTCTTGGCGAGCGCCTGCGGAAGATCCGGCACCGGCATGCCGACCGGCGTCGTGCCCAGCGCCTCGAGTACCCAGGCCCCCGTTCGCGTCGGAATGCGCATGCGCTTGCCGGCAAGGTCCTCCGGCTTGCGCACCAGCGTATCGACCATATGGATGGCGTTACCCGCGTGCACATGCAGGAAGAGCGGCCTTACGCCACGATAGTCGCCGGCGAGATATTCCTCGAACATGTCGTACATGGCGAGGTTGGTGGCCGTGATGTTGTTGGTGTGGACCAGCGGCAGCTCGAAAACCTCGGTGCGCGGGAAGAGACCGGGCGTATAGCCGTTGACGGTCCAGATGATGTCGACCACGCCGTCGCGCACCTGCCGGATCAGCTGCGGCGGCTTGCCGCCGAGCGACATGGCCGGATAAATCTCGATCTTGACCTTGCCCGCGGCAGCCTTCTCGACGCGTTCGACCCAGGGCACAAGCATGTCCCTGTGCGCATTCGACTTCGGCCCGAGCAGATGATGAAGCTTGAGCTTGATGGGCTCCGACGCTGCACTGGCGACACCGGCAAGCAGTGTGGCCAGCACAGCAATCGCCATCCATATCGACCGTCGCACCATTGCGTCCTCCAGAGCTTCCGATCCCGCCGGCTGGCGCCGAAACTGGCACCTCGGCCAGTCGATTGCAACCTCGTGAGCCTAAGGAAACAGCCTGACGCGCTGCCATTCGGCTTCTGTTGTCTCGCGCCTGAAGGCAACGCGGTCGTGCAGGCGGAAGGGGCGGTCGTGCCAGAACTCCATCTCGAGCGGCGTCACCCTGAAACCGGACCAGTGCGGCGGGCGCGGTATCGTGCCGAGCGGATGCTTGGCCGTGTAGTAGGCAACGGCCTTTTCGAGGGCGAACCGGCCCTCCATCGGGCGCGACTGCTGCGACGCCCAGGCGCCGAGCTGGGAGCCGCGCGGCCTTGTCGCATAGTATGCGTCGGCTTCCGCATCGCTGGCGATGGTCACAGTCCCCCTGATCCGCACCTGCCGGCGCAGCGATTTCCAATGGAAGCACAGCGCCGCCTTCGGATTGGCATGGAGCTCGAGCCCCTTGGCGCTCTCGAAATTGGTGAAGAACACGAAACCGCGCTTCTCGTGTTCGCTCTCGTCGAGCCCCTTGAGGAGCACCATCCGGACATTGGGCATGCCGTCGCCGTCGACGGTCGCGAGCGACATCGCGTTGGCATCGTTCAACTCGTTTTCCCAGGCCTCCTTGTACCATGCCTCGAACAGATGGAAGGGATCGGTCTCCACCGTGAAGTCGGGTGCCTGTGGACCTAAATAATAAGGCTTTTTCGCCTCCGCCATCCTCAAACCTCTCGTCGTTCGCCACCGTAGCGCGCCAATTTCGGAACAGACGGCAACGCAATCTTAACCTAACCGGCGGAAGCTGGCTGGTGAGCCCCGTGTCCCGAGTTCTCCAGCGTAGAGTACCATCATGTCCCCGGCAAAGCCGATTTCCCTGTCGCGTATTCTCCTCGCCGCCGTCCTCCTTCCCATGGTGTGGACCGCCACCCTGCCAGCCCCGCCCGCCGCCGCCCTAGAAGGCGCGCCTGAGGCTACTGCCAACGGACGACCATCGCCCAATCCCGGCCTCGACCTTCGCGCCACACTCGGCGGCAAGGACCAACTCGCAGCACTGCGTACCATCCACCGCGTTCTCACCGAGGTCGAAGACGGGGCCACCTACGTCTGGCGGCGGCGCCACGGCCGCCTCGGCGGCATGTTCAAATCAACGCTGACCCTGCGGGACGCCAAAGGACGCACCTGCCGCCACCTCGTCATGCGGCTCTATTCCGGCGCCTACTCCCGCCGTGTCGAAGGCATTGCCTGCCGGGCATCCGACGGCAGCTGGCAGCTCGAAGGTTAACCAGCCCATTTGCTCTTAACCGCAACTGTGGCAATCCTGCCGCGAGGTGCGTCCTTGACGCTATACCGGGCACTTGGGTGACTTCCCAATCGCGGCCGAATGGCGTTTTTGGAACACGAACAACCACAGTACGAAGCTGGACCGGCACCGCCTTTGGTGTAGGATGCGGCCAAAGCAAGAGCACAAGGATCGAGAGCCGATGACGACCGAGCACGGTGGCGCCAAGACCGCATCCGGTAAGCTGATGGCCGGCAAGCGCGGGCTGATCATGGGCGTTGCAAACAACCGCTCGATCGCCTGGGGCATCGCCAAGGCCGTTGCCGCTCAGGGCGGCGAAATCGCACTGACTTATCAGGGCGACGCCCTCAAGAAGCGGGTCGTACCGCTTGCCGCCGAATTGGGCAGCGATGTCGTGCTTCCCTGCGACGTCACCGACGCCGCGTCCATGGACACCGTTTTCGCCGAACTGGAAAAGCGTTGGGGCGGGCTCGACTTCCTGGTCCACGCGATCGCCTTCTCGGACAAGAACGAGCTCGACGGCCGCTATGTCGACACGACGGAGCAGAACTTCTCGCAGACGATGCTGATCTCGTGCTTCTCGCTGACGGCGCTCGCCAAGCGTGCCGAACCCCTCATGAAGGACGGCGGCTCGATCATCACGCTCACCTACTACGGCGCCGAGAAGGTGATGCCGCACTACAACGTCATGGGCGTTGCCAAGGCGGCGCTGGAGGCCAGCGTGCGCTATCTGGCGGCCGACCTCGGCCGCAACGGCATCCGCGTCAACGCCATCTCGGCAGGCCCGATCAAGACGCTCGCCGCCGCCGGCATCGCCGACTTCCGCTACATCCTGAAGTGGAACGAGTACAACTCCGCGCTCCGGCGCAACGTCACCGCGGACGAAGTCGGCGGCTCGGCGCTCTACCTACTCTCCGACCTCGCCTGCGGCGTTACCGGTGAAATCCACCACGTCGATTGCGGCTATCACGTACAGGGCATGAAGAACGAGGAAGCCCCGGACATTTCGGTCGTGAAGAGCGAGGACTAGGCTTCGCGAGCGCGCACGCCGACAGTCGCTTGTCGAGGCAAGCGGGCGGAAAACCGGGCGCCGTCATGCCACCGACCGTTCGCCCGCTGATCTGCGTAATTCACGCGCATGGATTGCCTTGCTTGCTCGGCTTTCAATTCGCGCATCACCTTCCAAGCGCGGCGCGGACCTGTGGCACGAGACGGGCGGCGAGGGCGCGGTAGCCGGGCGGCAGGAAGTGCTGGCCGTCAGGGCGCGGATGGGTCTGCGCGACACTTCGGATCAGGCTGTTCGGCAGCATAACGACGCGGATGCCGCGCTTGGCAAGCCTCTGCCGGATCTCCTTGACGTTGGCGCTCTGCTGATCGGCCGACACACCGCGACGCCGGTCGTTGCCGCCAGGCTGCAGGATGACGACGCGCGTCCCCTTCGGCACGGCGGACGCGAGCCGCGCCAGCATCTGTCCTGTCGTATTGCCGTTGATGCCGGCGTTGCGGACACTGACGTTTACACCCTGCGCCCGAAGCAGCGACTGGAGCTGGGCCGGGTAGGCCTGGGAGAACGCCACACCCTTGCCCCTGGTGTTGCTGGCGCCGAGCGCAACGACTTGCGCAACCGCCTGGCTCACCCCGAAGGCGAGCAGAACCAGGCACGAAGCGATCACTTTGAAATACCAATGCGCAATCATGGCTTCCCTCTCCGGACAACGCAGCTAGGATGCAAAAATGGCTAGCACCGAACTCTCCGTACGGCGACAAAAATAACGGGAGGCAGCGCCTCATGAAAGTCTGCATTTTCGGGGCCGGTGTGATCGGCGGCATCCTCGGCTCGGCGATCGCGAGGGCGGGGCACGAGGTGGCACTCATCGCGCGAGGGCCCCACCTCGAAGCGATCAAGTCCAGGGGGCTCGTCCTCAACACACCGAACGAGCGCTACACGACGAAGCATGTCGCCTCGGATGATCCAGCCGACTTCGGCACCCAGGATCTCGTGATCGTCGCGACCAAGACGCCCGCTCTGCCGCAGGTCGCCCGCACGATCGCGCCGCTGGTCGGCACCGACACGCTCGTTGCCTTCGCGGTAAACGGCACGTTCTGGTTCTACGGCGACGGCTTCACCCTACCGGACGGGCGGCCACCCGACACGATGCGGCTCGATCCCGACGGCGCGCTTCACGCAGTAGTCGGGGCAGAACGTGCGGTCGGCATCGTGTGCAAGGCGAGCGGCGACATCAAGACCCCAGGCACCATCGAGATGACGCGGCCGCGGGGCAGTTTTACGGCGGGACCGGCGCTGGCCAAGAACTTCGAACGCGTGCGCGACATGTTCGATGAACTGGCTCCACCGATGCTCGACATAGAGGTCGTGCAGGACATCCGTACGCCGATGTGGGCGAAGCACGTCGCAGCGGTCGGCAACATGGCGGTCGGCGCACTGACAGGGGCATCGACGATGGAACTGCAGGCGGTCGATGCGCTGCAGGCGTTACGGCTGACGTTGATGGCCGAAGCGGACGCCATCGCCAAGGCTCATGGGTTTGCCGACACCGGCTTCGATTACGAAAAAGAGTGGCCTATGCGCTCGA
>JBJOGJ010000157.1:0-9328 GCA_046048295.1 Pseudomonadota bacterium
GATGTCGATGCCGTAAGCCTGCGCAATGAACAGCGTGGCGAAGCTCATGTACATCATCGAACCGTCGAGGTTGAAGCTGTAGCCTAGCGGCAACATGAATCCGGACAATTGACGCGGGACGCCAAACTTGCTCAGCTGCTCCAGGAACTTCGGCAGCGCAGCTTCCGACGACGCAGTCGCGAAAGCCACCAGGATCGGCTCAAGGATGTCGTGGATCAGTTGTCTCACACGCGTGCCGAGCACCAGGAAACCCGCCGTGATCAGGACGAGCCACAGGATCCCGAGCCCCAGGTAGAACTCACCGACCAGCTTGCCAAAGGTGACCAGGATGCCCAGTCCGTTGGTGGCAATGACGGAAGCCAAGGCACCGAACACGGCAAGCGGCGCAAGCCGCATCACATAGTGGGTGATCTGCAGCATCAGCTCGCCGAGCTGCTCGCAGGCGTGCAGCAGGACCTGAGCCCGTGATCTCAGCGCCGCCAAGGCGGCTCCGGCAAACAGCGAGAAAACGAGGATCTGCAGGATGTTGTTGCTCGCCATCGCGTCGATCACTGACGAAGGGAACAGTTTGAGTATGAAATCGCTCAGGTTGGGCACAGTCTGCACCGCCAGCCCGTCCGAGCCGGGCCGGACCAGATCAAGGTCGTAGCCCGGCTCGAACACATTGACCAGCACCAGCCCCAGCGACAGCGAGACCACGCTAGCGCCCAGAAACCAGAGCATGGCGTACAAGCCGATGCGCCCGATCTTCTCGCTGTCGCCCATGTGTGCGATGCCGACAACGATCGTGGCGAAAACGAGCGGCGCAATGATCATCTTGATCAGCTTGAGGAAGATGTCTGGCAGGAGTTTCAGATATCCGGAAGCCGTGGCGAGCGATGCCGCGTCGGTCGCGAGCAGCTGGTGCACGGCGTAGCCGAGCAGCACGCCCAGGATCATCGCGATCGAGATGTCCCTCGCGAGGCGGTTCACGGTGCGACGGCGAGCGCGCCGGGCCGCCTCGGATCCGCCGACCCCTGGTACAGGCCGTTCTCGATGATGATGGACTGCGCGCTACCCATCGTCTCATCCGAGGTGACCGGGTGGCCGAACCGCTTCAGCAGCGCGACAGTGTCCGGATTGAAGTTCGGCTCGACACGCAGCGGGTCGCTGTTGCCCTGATAGATGCGCGGCTGATGGGTGGCCTCGTCGATGTTGAGACGAAAATCTACGACGTTGACGATGATCTGCAGCACGGTGTCAATGATCGTACTGCCGCCAGGTGTGCCCGTGACCAGCCACGGCTTGCCGTCCTTCATGACAAACGTTGGCATCATCGTCGAAAGCATCCGTTTGCCGGGCGACATCGCGTTGAGGGGCGGCGCAGTGCCATCGCGCACCGAGGCGAGGGCTGCCTCGTGCGCAAAGTTGTTCATCTGGTTGTTCAGCAGGATGCCTGTGCCTGCAATCATCACGCCGGATCCGAAATCGGCGCCGAGTGTGTAGGTGGTGCTGACGACATTGCCTTCGGCATCGGCAACCGAAAAATGCGTGGTGGAAGGGCTCTCGAAGGGCCAAGGGTTGCCAGCACCGAGTTGCCTGGCACGACGTGCGCGCCTGGGGTCGATGAGGCGCGACCGCTGCCGCGCATAGTCCTTGGAAAGGAAACCCGCCACCGGAGCCTTCACGAAGTCCGTGTCGCCGAGAAACCGGAATCGATCCGCGTAGCCGAGTTTCATCGATTCCGCCATCAGGTGGATCGACTTCGCGGATCCTGCTCCGGCGCCCGCCAACTCGAAGTTCTCCAGAATGTTCAGCATGTTGATCAGCGTGGCCCCACCGGCACTGGCCGGTGGCGACGTGACCACCGACAGGCCGCGATAGGTGCCGCGCAGGGGCTCCCGCACCATCGGCCGATAGGCAGCCAGATCGGCAGTGGTGATCAATCCACCATGGGCTTGCATGTCGCTTGCGATCCTCTCCGCCACAGGGCCTGCGTAGAAGCCCGCAGCGCCCCGCTCGGCGATCTGGGTGAGCGTCCAGGCAAGATCCGGCTGCTTCAAGACGTCGCCCGCCCGATAGGCTGTCCCATCGGCCTTGAAATAATTCGTGCGGGCAGCCTCGCTGGCCTTGAGGCGTTCGCGGCCCCAGACGAACGAGAAGGCCTCGTCTGGCGAGAGTGCGACGCCGTCGCGCGCCAGCACAATGGCCGGGGAGACCAGATCAGCCCAGGCCAGCTTGCCGAAGCTCTGGTGTGCAGCGAAAAGGCCCGCCACCGTACCAGGCACGGCAGGAGCACGGTAGCCACGAGTTGCCGCGTCGGACTCCCTGCCGTTCTCGTCGATGAACATGTCGAGCGTCGCCTTGCCGGGTGCGACGGAACGGAAGTCGAAAAACCGCTGGGTACCGGATCTTGAGTCGTGGACCAGCATGAAGCCGTCTCCGCCGATGTTGCCTGCCCGTGGCAATGTCACGGCCAGGGCAAACCCCATCGCCACCGCGGCATCCACCGCATTGCCACCGCGGCGGATGATGTCGGCCCCAACCCGCGACGCAATCGCGCTCTGGGATACGACCATGCCGTGTTCGCCGATGACCGGCGAGTGGATGCTTGGATACTCGAGCAGCTGCTTTTGGAGGGCAGCGCCGGCGGAGCACCAGAACAGGGTGCCGAGCACGAATCCCAGCAGCACAGGTCGTCTCATGATCAGTCTCCCGCAATTTGTCTCGCCAGCCGCTCCGCCGTTCCCATGGCGAAGGTCCAGCCGAGCATGCCGTGCCCGACGTTGAGTGCGAGCCTCGGGCTCAGGCAGCGCACGACGGGCAGCGACGTCGGCGTCATCGGACGCAGGCCGGCCCAGCCATCACTGGCACGGTCATAGTCCGCTGCCGAAGGCATCGCCTCGCGCGCGGATGTGACAAGGGTTGCCAGCCTTCGCGGGTCGACACTGAGCTCGCGCATCCCCAACTCGGCGAGGCCCGCCACCCGGACTGTTTCACCGAGCTGGCACATGACCCACTTGCGCGCCACATCCGTGATGCTGTGGCGCGGCACACCGTTGCCGCTCGGCGCGTTGAACGAATAGCCCTTCATTGGGACGAGCGTATCCCCGCAGCCCAGGCTGCGCATGAGGGCGCCCGACTGCATGCCTCCGCAAAGCACGAGGGTTTCCGCGGAGAGCGTCTCTCCGACAGCCGTGACTGCCTCGGCGCGCCGCCCGGCATCGTGTACTTGAAGGATCGGGGTGCCTAGCCGGACGTCCACCGCGTACTGGTCGCGCAATAGCGCCAGCATCGCCTGGCAGAACCGGAACGGATCACCGACCTCCTCCTGCGGTGAGTGGACGGCGCCAGCAAATCGGCCCGCGCGACAGGAGAGCGCCGGCTCCACGTCGAGCGCTTCGCGATAGGTAAGCAGTTCCTGGTGCGCGCCGTGCTGGCGCTTTAGCTTGACGATCCCGCCCGCCGCAGCGAACGTCGAGGGATCGTCGTGGACGTGGATCTTGCCGGCCCTGCGATGCGCGAAATCGAGCGGATGCTGTTCCAGCAGCGAATGCAGCGCCGCACGCGACTCCAGTCCAAGGCGCAGGCCCTCGAGCGTATTCGCACGAAAGCTGGCCGGCGCTGCGTTCCGGACGAACTTCAGCAGCCAAAGGAAGTAATGGGCATCTAATGGCAGGCGCCAGCGGAACACCGGATCGAGTCCCAGCAGCAACCCCGGCGCCCGGCGCAGCAGCGAAGGGCTCGCCAGCGCGTCGGTGTACACGTAACTGAGCTGCGCACCGTTCGCGCGCGACGTGCCCATGCCAGCGCCGTTCGCGGCGTCGACGAGCGTGACGGCGATCTGCCGACGTACCAGCGCATATGCGGTGGCGACCCCTACCACGCCCGCGCCAATCACGATCGCTGAGCGCGGCCTGCCACCCGAGCCCGGGGCGCTGGGAGAAAATCGCGACCGATGCGATGCGGCAGTCAGGAATGAGTCGGACATGGAAATCATGCTACGTCCGTCAATCAAAGCATCCAAGGATCGAGCGGAACCATTCGGACGGATGGCCATAGCCATGATCTATACGGACGCCGCGCGGCGCACGCGGGATCGGATGACCCGCTCGACACACTTGACGAAGCGCGTGCCCAGGACAGACAGCGGGCGATCCTGCAGCCACGCTGCGTGGACACCGTAAGTGAGCGGCGGCGAGATCCCGAAAACGTCGACGCAGCCTGCATCGAGCGTGTGCGCGGTAAACTCATCAACCATCGAGACACCGCAGCCGAATCGAACCAGACCTGCGGCGACGTAGTACGTGCCGACCGAGGCGATCTCGCGCACTGCGACGCCGGCCCGCACGAGTGCCGCTGCAGCAAGCGCACCGATTGGTCCGCTGGTGGCAACGCCGACCATGTCGTGTCCCTGAAGCTCTGTGAGGGTCAGGGATGTCCGGCGCGGATCAAACGTGCCCTTCGGCGCGATGATCCGCAGTTCCGCCGACGAGAGCTTGCGCATCGCGAGCCGTGGATGGGGCAAGGGGTCGTAGCCGAAAGCGAGGTCGCATTCGCGCTCGTACAGGGAGCGCAGCATGTCGTTGTGGTGCAGGGTCTGCACGGAGAACGTCACGCCGCCGTGCCTGCTCCGAAACTCGGCTACTGCCGCTGGCACGACGTCCAGGCCGAGCGAGGGCACGACCCCGAGGCGCAGGTGCCCCGCGCCAACACCCGCAAGATTCCGCACGGTCTGACGCAGAGAGTCGATGCGCCGCATCGCATCGTCGACCTCCCGGAACAGTGCATGCGCCTCGTCGGTAGGCACCAGTCGGCCACGGCTCAGCTGGAACAGGGTGAGTCCCAGCTGAACTTCCGTGTGCCGCAGCACTTTGCTCACGGACGGCTGCGACACGCTCAGCGCGTGGGCCGCCGCGCTGATCGAGCCGTTCGAGTAGACGGCGTGGAAGACTTCGATCTGGCGAAGGCGCATCTACCGGTTCCGAAGCCTGCGCGGCGAATGCCGCTCAGGACGTCTAGAACTCCTTGCTGACCTCCAGGTAGATGAAGCGTCCGACGCCGTCGTGCAGTGAGCCGAGGAATCCGTAGTTGGATGAGTACAGTGGCGGCTGCTTGTCGAAGACATTGCGGGCCCCGACACGAAGGCGCGAGTCCTGCAGCGGCCCAGTGGCGGCGAAACGATACTGCGCGTGCACGTTGGTCGTGGTCACAGCCTCAAGTTTGAAGAACTCGCCATTCACTTGGCTCGTGCCCGTATCGAACACCGGACCCACATGACTGACCAGAACGCCGGCGCTGACCGGCCCCTTGCGCCAGGAGAAATCCGCCGCCAGCCGCCACTCGGGATTGCCGTTGACCTCGATCTGGCTGCCCGCCTGGGTGATGGTGATGCCCGTGCCCAGTGTGCCTGCTGCGTTCGCGGCGATCAGCTCCGATTGGAGCGCTGAGGGTTCCTGCTCGAACTTCGTCAACTTCGATGCAGACAACTCGACTTCGAAACTGCCGAGGCGCGTGCCCCGCAGTTCATAGGATGCACTGAAGTCGATGCCCGTCAGCTCGCGGGGTCCAAGGTTGAAATAGTTGTCCTGCACGAATGAGAGTTCGCCAACCAACTGCGTGCCGACCGGCGCGAGACGAACCACATTGGGATTGTTCTTGCCGCTCTGCCGCAGCAGGTAGTCGTACAGGATCTGATTCTGGGCGCCTTGGATGCCGATGACGCCGCGCTCCTTCAGCGACCAGTAGTCGGCTGTCAGCGTGATGCTCGGGTGCGGCTGGAACACGACGCCCGCCGAGACCGTGTAGGCGTTCTCAGGGCTCAGCTGCTGGTTGCCCGCGCGAACCTCCAGCGTGCTCACGCCGCTGCAGGTCGTGGCGTTGATGCGGCACGCCGCATAGTCAGTGCGCGTGTTGCTGACCTGTGTGCCGGCACTGTAGAACTGGGCAAGGTTAGGTGCACGGTAACTCTGTGACCACGACCCGCGGATCTTCAACGCGTCGATCACACCCCAGGCCCCTGCGAGCTTTGCCTTGAGCACATTGCCGAAATCCGAGTAGTACTCGTCCCGCGCAGCAAGCTGGAAGTCCAGGGATTTGACCAGCGGAACGTCCATCTCGCCGGAGACGACCGGCAGCGCGAACTCCAGAAAGGCCGATGCCACAGTCCGCTGCGCCTTGACATCCGGAGCGGCGCTGGCCCCCATCAGATCCGTGTCATAGCGGATGCCGCTCACGGTGTTCAGGTAGGTGATCGTTCCATCCAGGCGCGGGTCCCGGTCATCCTCGAAGGTCTCACGTCGAACTTCGGCGCCGGCAGCGAAACCCAGCCCGCCCGCGGGCAGCGCGACAATCTCGGGGCTGGAAAGCTTGAAGTCGAGGGTTGCCAGCGAAGTCCGGCCGATCCTGTTGGCGTCAACAAGGAACGAATCGATGGTCGCGGCGTTCGACGCGGTGCTGTCACCAATCGAGAAGTTCGACGGGTCGCCACCATTGAACGGGTTGTAGGCGTCAGGCGTTGAGCGCGCGAGCGCCTGTTGGAACAGCGTGTTGCTGATCAGGTTACGGGTCTCGTCATTGGTGCGCGCCGCCGAATAGGTCAGCGCAGACTCCCAGCTGAACCCTTTCCACTCACCACGAAGGCCGGCCAGACCGCGCACCATGTCGTCCGTCACGATGAAGGTTCTCGGACCTGCATCCACGGGCCGATAGTTGGTGATGGTCAGCGCCAGACCTCCCTCGGGCACCCCCGTAAGACCCGCCAGCCGGTTCTGATTCGCGACTCCGTTCAGGGTCGTCGGACCGAACGGGTTGTAGTAGTTGGTCGCCGGAATCGTGATGACTGCGCTGGAGATTGGCGCAGACTGCTCGCGCTGCCCTGTGAGTTCGGCGTGGTAGTAACCGAGCTCACTGAAGAACTCCATTTCGCCGAGTGTCTTGCTGAACGTGCCGAACAGATTGACGCGATCCAATTCGCCGCGGATTGAACGATCCGGGTTCTCGTCATAGCGCAACACGCGACTTGTGGCGCCGGTGATGCCGCCGCTGCGAAGGCACAGGTTGCCCGCATAAGCCGTACTGGAACAGCCGGCCGCGGTGTTCGCTGTCGGCTCGACATGGAACGCGCCGGAGGCAGTCAGGGCGACCGTACCTTGGCGCACGATCGGGTTCGTCGTCGGAAAGACGCGGAATGCACCCCACGGCGAGGATGTCGACCGGTTGTCGAAGGATGTATCTCCTTCCCAGGGAGTCCCGATCAACGCGTTGCGGTGATCTTCGCTGATGGAGTAGTCCCGTTCATTCGTGAACAGCGGCGTCCGGTGCGTAAAGCTGCCGAACAGCATCAGCCGCGCCCCCGACTTCGTCTCCGTGCCGGCCTTGGCAGAGATCGTGGTCTCTTCCGTGCCATCCGCCGCGCCGTAGCGCGCATTCAGCCGCACGCCTTCGAAGCGGTCGTCCAAGACGACGTTCACGACGCCGGCCACGGCATCAGCGCCATAGATGGCTGCGGCACCATCGCGGAGAACCTCGATGCGGCGTACTGCGCCAACGGGCAGTGAATTGGTGTTCGCCGTCTGCACAGGAACGAAGTTTTCGGTCTGCGTGCCCGGGGTCAGGATCATCCGCCGACCGTTCAGCAGCACCAGCGTATTGCCGGTGCCGACGCTGCGCAGGTTGATCGACGCGTTGTCGCCGCGGGCGTCGTTGAGATTGCCGGTCGTTCGTGCTTCCTGGAACTGGACATCGCCAGCCTGTGGCAGCGAGCGGAAAAGATCGTCACCGGAAATGCTGCCCGTGGCGGCGATCCGCTCTTCGCTGAGCACCGACACGGGAAGCGCGCCGGCCGCGCTTGCACCCTGGATGCGGCTGCCGACGACGACAACCTCGGTCAACTCGCCGTCCGCAGCGTTGCCTGTACCTGCCGCCGGGGAGGCAGGCGCGGACTGGGCCGCGACCGCACCACACGCCAGGGTAACCAGTGTGGTCGCCGCAAGCACCGCAATACCTTTCGACGACGACGTCTCGGTCATCCGCTTCATGTTCTTCTCCCTTCGAGTCGCCCGCGACCACCGCAGGTTCCCACCCGTGGCATCCATTCTCGCCACCGGCCGCGCGCATCGGCGGTAGCAAATCTTCGGATTACCATAACCTCAGGGTATGGGTTGGGACGTCGTCAGTCCAGCAAGGTCGCGAAGTGTGCCGCCGGCCTATCGCCGCGTGCCGATATGCGCTTGCAGACAACTTCAGGCGAAAATCGCGGCGGGACGGTGTTTCCCGCCTTGCTCTGGGTCCCTCCGCTGCCCTTGCCAATCCCCAGCCAACGCTGGAGCCGCAGCCATGATCCAGTCCGGAGCTTCCGTGCCAGCAGTCGCGAAGTCCGACCTCGAGCGTGTGTTCGGTCTGCAGCGCGACCACCAGTGGATGGTGAAGTCCAGCACTGCGTAGCAGCGCAAGGACATGCTGCGCAAGCTCAAGGCGGCTGTGGAGGACAGGGCCGACGACATCATCCGCGCGGTGCGGCAGGACACCCGCAAGCCCGATAATGAAATCCGTGTCACCGAAGTCCTCGACGTGCTCGCGAACATCCAGCGCAACATCGATTGCCTCGATGACTAGATGAAGCCCGTGGAGGTCCAGCCGAGCCTGAATCCTGCCGACAAGGCACGTATCGTGTACAAGTCGCCGGTGATCGTCGACGCCGATGCGGATGTGAGGAAGGTGGCCGCGGACCTTGCGGCCGCCAAGCCGTTCAACGGGGGACAGGCCTGCATCTGTCCCGACCATGCTGACCAATATCAGGCCTGACATGCTGATCATGCAGGAGGAGAGCTTCGGTCCCGTGGTGCCTGCCGTGACCTGCCGGTCGCTGGACGAAGTGATCGGCTTCATCTCCGGCCGCGACAAGCAGAAGGCCACTGGCTGAACCACTGGCCTTCAGCGCGGCAAAGGGCGGTACGCCTGCCTAGCGGCTCACCTGCACCACCGTTCCACTGCCCGGCGTGGCGACGCGGGCGCCGTTGCCGTCAGACACCACCTTGACCCAGAGTGCGTCCTTGGCCTTGTAGTAGGACGTGGCCGTCGCCTTGCGCAAGGCCTCAAGGCTGCCCTGCTCCGTGCCAGAGGCTGCAGCGGCGAAACCTGGCAACTCGAAGGTCACCCACGAACCGCCATCCAGTTCCGTGAGGTTGAGGTTCAGCGACGGCCTCTCGGTCACCACCCTGATTTCGGTGCCGGCGCGCACGTTGCTGTTCTGCGTCACGGTGTAGTCGCGACCATTGCGGCTCAGGACCACCGGCAACTGCGCGGCCGGCGGCGGCGGTGCAGCGGGCGGAGCCCCAGCGGGACGGGG
>JBJOGJ010000158.1:0-9322 GCA_046048295.1 Pseudomonadota bacterium
AATACCGAACGAATCTTCGATGTCGAAGACGATCATGGCCAGATCGAGGGACTCGATTTTCAGATCGGTCAATTCGGTCGTGAGCCCGATATCGTCCCGGGGCTCCTTCATGTGCTTCTTGAGAATTTCGACAATCTTGGTTGCGACTTCGTCCATCACGCTCTCCCGGCCAGGCAGCACGCACGCTCCAAAGGCCGATCTTGTTCAACGTCGGTGAGTATTGCAGTCGCCCATAGAGAACAAGCCAAACCGTGCAATAACCGTAAACGATTGCCAAGTCCAGTTCTCGAGGGGCACCCCAATGCTCTCCTGCTAGATCGCTCTTTTGTGAACGCTTTGCTGTTACCAACGTCACATACTGCAATCGTCCCGAAAGCAAGTCGGGGAAAAACCGCCGTTCATTTCTCCAATGTTAAAGCTAGACTGGTGTCCTGGCCCCGACATATGCAAACTCGAGGCCAGAGGCAAGCCCGAACGGCTGCACAGAACCGGGGAGAGACGCCTATGACCGACAATGGTCCTGCCGCTGGGCGGCCAGAAGCAGAAAGTTTGCCCTGGATCGCCAACTACCCCGATGGCGTAAACTGGTTCGAGCCGCTGGAACCACGACCGGTCAGCGCCATGCTCGAGCGTTCCGCAACCCGTTTCGGCACCCGGCCCTGCACGAATTTCTTCGGCAAAATCAATACGTTCGCCGAAATCGACAAATTGGCCAGCCAAGCCGCCAAGGGACTACAGGATCTCGGCGTTAGCAAGGGCACCAAGGTCGGCTTGTTCCTGCCCAACAGTCCGACCTTCGTCGTTTACTATTATGCCATCATGAAGATCGGCGCCGTGGTCGTTAACTACAATCCCCTCTACACCGTCGAGGAACTCGCCTATCAGGTCAAGGACAGCGAAACCGAGATCATGGTGACGCTGGACCTGTCGATCCTATTCACAAAGGTCGACGCGCTTCTGGCACAGGGATCCCTGAAACGTGCCATTGTGGCATCCTTCCCGGCCCTCCTTCCGACCACCAAGTCAATCCTTTTCCGACTCTTCAAGGCCAAGGAACTCGCCTCACCAGCAAAATCCAGCGAGATCACAAAAATCGTGCTTGAGCGCGATCTCCTCGCCAACACCGGCAATTATGCCCCAGTCCCCATAGACCCCGTGAACGATACCGCCGTGCTGCAGTATACCGGTGGCACGACCGGCACCCCCAAGGGTGCTGAACTCACCCATGCCAACGTCACCATAAACGTTCAGCAGATCGCCGCCTGGGCACCGGAACTCGTCCCGGGCGAAGAGCGCATGATGGGCGTACTCCCGTTCTTCCACGTCTTCGCTATGACGTGCGTGATGAACTTCTCCGTGGCCCAGGGCGCCGAGATCGTGATCATGCCGCGCTTCGTCCTGGTCGACGCGCTCAAGCTTATCACTAAGTCGCGCCCGACCTGCATGCCGGGCGTGCCGACCCTCTTCAATGCCATCAACAACTACGACAATCTACGGGCATACGACCTCTCGAGCCTGAAGTTCTGCCTGTCGGGCGGCGCCCCCCTCCCCTTCGAAGTGAAGCAGCAATTCGAAAAGCTCGCAGGCTGCAAACTTGTCGAAGGCTATGGTCTGTCCGAGACATCGCCGGTTCTGACCGCCAACCCGATAAGCGGGATCGTCAAGGAAAGCTCGTCGATCGGCCAGCCCCTGCCTGGCACCATAATCTCGCTTCGCGACCTCGAGGACCCGACGAAGGAGGTTCCTCAAGGGGAACGAGGCGAACTCTGCGCCAAGGGACCACAGGTCATGAAGGGCTACTGGAAGCGGCCCGATGCAACCCGCGATGTCTTCGTCGACGGCTTCCTGCGAACGGGCGATGTGGCGATCATGGACAAGCAGGGCTTCTTCGAGATCGTCGATCGCATCAAGGACCTGATCATCTGCTCTGGCTACAATGTCTACCCTCGCCGCATCGAGGACGCTCTCTACGAGCACCCGGCAGTGGAGGAGGTGACGGTAATCGGGATAAAGGACGCCTATCGTGGAGAAGCGCCGAAGGCTTTCATCAAGCTCCGAAGCGGCATGAAGGCAACCAAGGAAGATCTGCTGCGTCACCTCGAGCCCAAGCTCTCCCGGATTGAAATCCCAGCCGAATTCGAGTTTCGAGACGCCCTCCCAAAAACCATGATCGGCAAGCTTTCCAAGAAGGAGTTGGTCGCCGAGGAAAAGGCCAAGGCAGAAGCGGCGGCCAAGGCAACCTAGGTTAGCCAATCCTTGACCAATCGGAAGCTAGACTCGCGGGTCGATTTCAGTCCCGGAGCCTGCGCATGATTCCGACCACCCTGCTTCCCGACACCGAACTTGTCACGACCCGGCTCGGGTTCGGCACCTCGCGCCTCCACTATGTCGACCGAACCACCGCCCAGCGCCTCTTTGCCACAGCCGCCGATTGTGGCGTCCGTCACTTCGACACAGCCCCCTCCTACGGCGATGGCCTCGCCGAGCGCGCGCTCGGCGAGTTCATGAAAGGGCGGCGAAACCGCTTCATCGTTGCGACCAAGGTCGGCATCCCACCAGACACGCTGATTACTTCGCTCCCTGCCCTTGCCAGGCCCCTCCGTGCCGGAAAGGCAATCGCAAGGCGCGCCGGCCTTTGGCATCCGAGCCTGCCAAAATTCGACCCGACCGGACTCCGTCAGTCCGTCGAGGCTTCCCTGAAGCGCCTCGATACCGACCGGATCGATATCCTGTTCCTGCACCAGCCGCGCTCGGATCGCTTCAGCTCACTGGAGGAAGTCCTGGCCGAGATCCGCAAACTCCAGCACCGCGGCCTTGTCCGCCAGTGGGGGCTTGCCGGCGACTACAGTGGCATCCGCGATCTACTCCCACGTATTGCGGACGCACCGGCCATTATCCAGACGGGCGAGTCCGAATGGCCTGGTACACACCCGCCGCACGTCACCTATGGCGCACTCTCACGCCAGCAGCAGAGCTACTTTGCGCCCCCCACCGCCACCGATACAGCCAAGAAAAGGTTGCAGGTCGCACTGGCCCGCAGGCCGCGTGGCGTCGTTCTGGTCTCTACGACGAAACCCGAAAATCTCGTCCAGCTTGCGGAAGTTGCCGAAGAAGCAGAGTGCTTCGCGGACTGACGCCGCAAGCAACGACCCGCCAGCCCACGCTTGACGCAACTCGGTGCGCTTCTTACACCGTTCAGATCATGCTGATCCTGATCGATAACTATGACAGCTTCACGTATAATCTCGTCCACTTCCTGGGCGAGCTGGGCGCCGAGTGCGAAGTCTATCGCAACGACGCATTGAAGCCTGCGGATGTCCTGAAGAAGCGGCCCAAGGCGATCGTGCTCTCGCCAGGCCCCTGCACACCGAACGAGGCGGGAATATGCCTCGACCTCATCGAGGCAGCAAAGGACAAGGTCCCCATACTCGGCGTTTGCCTCGGGCACCAGGCGATAGGCCAGGCCATGGGCGGCACGATCGTACGAACCAAGCCCATGCACGGCAAGCTGTCGGCAATTCATCACAGAAACATCGGTGTCTTCGAGGGGCTCTCGGATCCACTTGAGGTGACCCGCTACCACTCGCTGATCGTCGACCGCGCGACGCTGCCCGCCTGCCTCCAGGTCACGGCCGAGACTTCCGACGGCATCATCATGGGCCTTCAGCACGAGACCTTCGCAGTTCACGGTGTGCAGTTCCATCCGGAAAGCATTGCCAGCCAGGAAGGTCACGAGCTGCTCGCCAACTTTCTTAGGATCGCCGGAATCAAGACGACCAGGCGCAATACCGGTCGAAAGTCGGTGGCCTGAGCATGCGAGGACATCGATGACCGAGCAGATACTCAAGACCCTCATGGCAAAGGTTTCGACCGGCGCCACTTTGACTGCAGACGAGATGGAGACCGCGCTCGATCTCATGACCGCCGGAAAGGCGACACCTGCTCAGATGGGCGGGTTTCTGATGGCGCTTCGCGTCCGCGGCGAAACCGTCGAGGAGATCACAGGAGCAGCCCGATTGCTGCGGGCACGCATGACGACAGTCGATGCCCCTGCAGATGCCATCGACATTGTCGGTACCGGAGGCGACGGGCACGGCACATACAATGTCTCCACCTGCGCCTCCCTGGTAGCGGCCGCAGCGGGCCTCAAAATCGCCAAGCACGGCAACCGCTCTGTCTCTTCCCTTTCTGGCGCCTCCGACGTCCTGAACGCCCTTGGCGTTAAGCTCGACATCCCACCCGCCGCAATCACCCGATGCATCGAGGCCGCCGGCGTGGGTTTCATCTGGGCTCCGATGCACCACGCATCTCTCAAGGAGTGGGCTCCCATCCGCGCCGAACTCGGGGTCCGCACGATCTTCAATCTACTCGGCCCCATCTGCAATCCAGCCGGCGTGAAGCGTCAGGTCGTCGGCGTCTTCGACAGGCGTTGGCTCCGCCCGATCGCCGAGACGCTCGGCAAACTCGGCAGCGAGAGAGTATGGGTTGTGCACGGCACCGACGGCCTGGACGAATTGACCACGACCGGAATCAGCTATGTCGCCGAATTAAAGGACGGCGAGGTTTCCACATTCGAAATAGCCCCCGAAGATGCCGGCCTCGAACGCGTCGCACTCAAACAACTGAAGGGCGGCGATGCGAATGTAAATGCAGCAGCCATTAGCGAATTGCTTGATGGCAAGACCGGTCCCTTCCGGGATATCGTACTGCTCAACACAGCGGCAGCGCTCATCGTCGGCGACAAGGTCGACACCCTCGCGCAAGGCGTGGCGCTCGCCGCTGAGGCGATCGATAGCGGTGCCGCGCGCCAGGCACTCGATCGCCTCGTCGCAACATCCGATGCGGGCTGAGAGATGACCGACATCCTCGCAAAAATCACCCACTACAAACGCGAGGAGGTTGCGGCAGCGAAGGCTCGCCGCTCCCTCTCAAAGATCGAGACGGATGCGAAATCCGCACCACCGGTCCGACCTTTCGCCACCGGCCTCGCCACGCGCATCGCCGCCGGCCAACCGGCACTAGTTGCCGAAATCAAGAAGGCGAGCCCATCGAAGGGCCTCATCCGCGCCGATTTCGATCCGCCATTGCTCGCGAGTGCCTACGAGGCCGGCGGCGCAGCCTGCCTGTCCGTGCTGACGGACGCCCCCTCATTCCAGGGCGCTCCCGAATTCCTGACTGAGGCGCGTTCCGCCTGCACGCTCCCGGCCCTCCGCAAGGACTTCATGATCGACACCTACCAGGTACCTGAAGCCCGCGCATGGGGCGCCGACTGCATATTGATCATCCTCGCACAGATAGACGATGTGCTCGCAACCGAACTCGCCGCCGCAGCAAGGCAATGGGGCATGGATGCCATCGCGGAGGTTCATGACGAGAAAGAACTCGAACGGGCACTGAAACTCGACTGTCGCCTGATCGGCATCAACAACCGCAACCTTAAGACCTTCGAGACGACGCTTGCGACCACTGAGCGCCTTGCCGGGCATATCCCCAGGGACCGCATCGCGATCTCCGAAAGCGGCATCTTCACCAACGACGACTTGGCGCGCCTCGCGGCGGCAGGAGTGTACGCGTACCTCGTCGGCGAAAGCCTGATGCGACAGGACGACGTCGCATCGGCGGTGCGCAAGTTGCTCGGCCAAGGAGCCCTGGCATGACCGTCAAGCTCTCGCATATCAACGACAAGGGCGAAGCCAACATGGTCGACGTGTCCGGCAAGGACATGACCGAACGCGTCGCCACCGCTCGTGGTTTCATCTCGATGTCGGAGGCCACACTCGACATGATCGAGAAGGGCGAAGCCAAAAAGGGCGACGTGCTCGCAACCGCCCGCATTGCTGGCATCATGGCAGCGAAGAAAACACATGACCTGATCCCGCTCTGCCATCCCCTCGGCATTCAGAAAGTCACTGTGGATCTTTTGCCTCAGCGCAACCCGACCGGGATCCAGGTCGAGGCTAGCGTGAAAGTTACCGGCAAGACCGGCGTGGAAATGGAAGCGCTGACCGCCGTGTCTGTCGCGTGCCTCACCCTCTACGACATGGTGAAGGCTGTAGAACGTGCGATGGTGATCTCCGACATTCGCCTGATCGAGAAGTCTGGTGGCCGGTCCGGCCATTTCCGTTCGCCATAAGGACCATGCGATGGCCGACCTGCTTCCCGTCGAACAAGCCCTCGCACGCATCCTGGCCGCTGCGCAAGTCATGGATGTCGAGCACGTCTCGCCATTCGAAGCCCCTGGCCGCATCCTCGCTGAACCGCTTTCCGCAACGCGCACCCAGCCGCCCTTCCACGCTTCCGCCATGGATGGCTATGCAGTGCGCGCCACCGACGTCGCCAATCTCCCCGCAACCCTCCGCATCATTGGCGAAAGTGCTGCCGGCAACCGCTTTCCCGGCCGGCTCGAACGGGGCGAGGCCGTGCGCATCTTCACCGGCGCGCCGCTCCCCGAAGGAGCCGATGCGATCGTCATCCAGGAGAACACCACGCGTGCCGGCGACAGGGTATCGGTCGTGGACGGCATCATAGACCCTGCCTACGTTCGCCACCGTGGCTTCGACTTCCAGGATGGTGACAGCCTGATTCCTCGAAACGTCACCCTCAACGCGCGCACTGTTACCCTCGCTGCGGCGATGGGACACGGCTCTCTGCCGGTCCGCCGCCGACCGAAAATTGCCCTCCTGGCTACCGGCAATGAACTTGTTCTGCCGGGACAACCGGCCGGCCCGGACCAGATCGTCTGCTCGAACCCGTTCGGACTGTCCGCACTCGCACGTCAGGCTGGAGCAGATCCGGAATTCCTCGGAATAGCGAGGGACACCCGCGAGGATATTGCCATCAAAGTGGCAATGGCGAAGGAAGCAGACATCCTCGTCACGATCGGCGGCGCATCGGTTGGCGACCACGATCTGGTCATCCCCGTGCTGAAGGAAATGGGGCTGGAACTCGACTTCTGGCGCATCGCGATGCGACCCGGCATGCCTTTCATCTTCGGACGGCTTGCCAGGCAGGTCGTGCTGGGCCTGCCGGGCAATCCCGTCTCCTCGCTGATTTGCGGCCGCATCTTCATGGTCCCCCTCATTCGCAGGATGCTTGGCCTCGACGAACCCGGCTTCGCCATGGAGCAAATGCCGCTCGCCGCCCCCCTATCGGCCAACGGCCCCCGCCAGCACTACATGCGGGCAACCCTCGAGACGACTCCGGACGGCCGCCGCGCTGTTTCACCCGTAAAATCTCAGGACAGCTCCCTTCTCGCCACCCTCGCCTCCGCCGCAGTGCTGATCGTACGAGCACCAAACGCCGGCCCTTTGCCAGCCGGTGCAGTGGTCACGGTCATCCACCTCGATTTCTGAGCACGACCGAAATTTAACGTGCATAACCCCGCGCACGCTGCCGGCGGCGCGTCTTCCCACACCCAATGCCGCCGCTGTATAGTCCGCCGGTTTGCCGACACAGCTTCCAATAAACCCACCGGGCCCGCCACCATGACACATCGTGCAGTCCTGATCCTGCTCTCCCTGTTGGCTTCCACATTCGCAGCCTTGTCTCCGCTCGCCGCCCAACAGCCGCCGGAAAAACTGCAACAAGCTGGCGAACTCCGCGTCGTCACCCGCGTCCTTCCCCCGATGGTCACCAAGCAGAACGAAGGTTATTCAGGGTTCAGCATCGAGCTTTGGGAGGAGATCGCGAGGCGGCTGAACCTCAAGTACAGGCTCCACGAAGCGCCCAATGTCCGTGCGCAGCTTGCCGATGTCCGTGACGGCAAAGCCGATGTCGGCATCGCGGCAATCTCCATCACCTCAGCCCGGGAGCAGGAGTTCGGCTTCTCACAGCCAATGATGAACGCCGGCCTCCAGATCATGGTGGCAGCGACAGGCAAGGACGCAAGCCCGACGCCCCTTCAGGACCTCCTGAAACTACTCTTCTCGTATACGTCGCTGGCCTGGCTCGGGATAGCCGCCATTCTGGTCCTCATCCCTGCACATATAATCTGGTTCTTCGAACGCACCCACCACGAAGGCGTCCTGCCAACGGAAAAGTACATCCCCGGGATCTTCCACGCCATTTACTGGGCATCCGCCACGGTTCTGACACAGGGCGAGAATGCCCCCCGCCATTGGGTCGGCCGTATCATGGCAATCATCTGGATGTTCACTGGCGTCGTCTTTGTCGCGCTGTACACGGCGCAGCTGACCGCCGACCTCACGGTCCAGCAGATTACCAGTTCCATCAACGGCCCGAACGATCTCGCCGGCAAGCGCGTCGCAACGACAGCAGGTAGCACCGCTGCAGCCGCTGTCAGGGACTATAATGCTCGCGTCATCGAATTCAGCGATATTCGCGAAGCCTTCCAGTCGCTCAACAACAAGGATGCTGATGCAGTCGTCTTCGACAGCCCGATCCTGCTCTACTATGCCGCCAACGAAGGCAAAGGCCGCGTCGCGACGGTTGGCACAACATTCCGCAAGGAAGACTATGGAATTGTCTTCCAGCGTGACAACCAGGACCTGCGCCGCAGGGTCAATGTCGCACTTCTCCAGATGCGGGAGGACGGCACCTACCAACGCATTCACGACAAATGGTTCGCAAGCAGGTAGCAAAGTTGGCTCGTCCAATCCGAGAACTCTTGCAGAACACATAAAGAACATTTAGGGTGATTTGTGTTGGATATGCGAGTCGCCAAGTTCGGCGGGAGCGAGCCACTGGAGGGCTGCCATGCTGACCCAGAAGCAGAAAGAGCTATTGCTCTTCATTCATGAACGCCTTCAGGAAACAGGCGTGCCGCCTTCGTTCGATGAGATGAAGGTGGCTCTGGACCTGAAATCGAAGTCGGGAATTCACCGCCTGATCATGGCGCTCGAGGAACGCGGCTTCATACGCAGGCTGCCGCATCGCGCCCGCGCCCTGGAAATACTCAAGCTGCCAGAGGGGACCGGCGCCGATGCCTCTCCGACACCTTCGACTGGGTTCCAGCCGCAAATCATCGAAGGTGGACGCGCCAAATCACATCCCGAGCCGGAACCTCGGGATGATATCACCTACGTACCACTCATGGGCCGCATCGCCGCCGGCGTACCGATAAGCGCCATACAGGACCATACCAACGACATCGCCTGCCCGCCGGACATGCTGTCGTCGGGCGAGCACTTCGCGCTTACTGTGAGCGGCGACTCCATGGTGGAAGCTGGTATCCACGACGGCGACATCGCCATTATCAGGCGCTGCGATACGGCCAGCAACGGCGACATAGTCGTCGCCCTCGTAGCCGGCGAGGAAGCGACTCTCAAGACACTCAGGAAACGAGGCGGCCAGGTCGACCTGG
>JBJOGJ010000159.1:0-9183 GCA_046048295.1 Pseudomonadota bacterium
CGGTTACCAGATACCTGACGGCGGCTGCAATGTCTTCTGGGGCGACACCGTGGCCGAGCAAGGTAGAGCGTGCCTCGGCTTCGAAGTCCTCCGGCGACTGGTGAATGCTCTGTAGGACAGGTCCGGGGGCTACGGCGTTGACACGAATGCGCGGCGCCAGTGCCTGTGCAAGCATTCGCGTTGCCGTCATCAGGGCCGATTTCGACAGCGTGTAGGAGAAGAAGTCCGCCCCGACGCGATGCACGCGCTGGTCGATCACATTGACGATCACCCCATTGAGGCCGGCGGGAAGGCGTGCCGCCATCTGTCGCGAAAGAAAAACTGGGGCCTCTAGATTGACGGCGAAGTGTTCGTCCCAGCCTTCACGGGTCATGTTGGCGAAGTCGTCACGCCTGAAGAGCGACGCATTGTTGACGAGGCACGTAACCGGACCAAGCAAATCTTCCGCGCGGGCAACGAGATTTTGCACCGTGTCCCAGTCCGCGAGATCCCCAGCAAGTGTCGCCGCCCGGCTGCCGGAAGCGCAGATCGCGTCAGCCAATGCTCGTGCAGATTCGGCCGAATCACGATAGTGTATCGTGGCATTCATTCCGCTTTTTGCGAGGTCGAGTGCGATGGCTTTGCCGATTCTCATGGCGCCGCCGGTAATGAGGGCATGGCCCATGGCGAATTCATTCTCCTACAGCCCGTGAGTCGCAGACTGACGACCTCTCGCATGTCCTTTGATGGCCGGCAAGCCGAGGTTTGGCCATGGCTAAAAAGTAGGCGCCTAATTTATAGGCATAGAGCCTGGATATGCAGCAAGTAATCGCTGTCGAACGATAAGATTTCGTGCACTCATTGCACGCCATTTCGGCAAATATCCATGCCAGTGACATATATGCGACATGAATTGTTGTTGCGATCACTCGATTGGACTTTGCCGTTGTAAGTATTCGAAAACCAGCGATGTAATCACATCATTCAGAGGCAACACGATGCTCGCGAACGGCTCGGGGGAGCCTGGCGGTGGAGATAGGAGACTGAAATGCAGTTCAGGAATGTCCTTGGCGGACTTGCTACATTGGGATTGGCCATGACGGCCCTCGGGGGGCTCGCACATGCGCAGGACGGGAGCCTCAAGGACAGCGCGCCGCCTCCGGCACGTCAGTTCACCTTCTCGGCCAACGTCGGCGTCACCTCCGACTACGTGTTCCGTGGTTTCTCGCAGAAGAATGAGAACCCTGCTCTGCAGGGCGGTTTCGACATCGGCTACGGGCTGTTCTATGCTGGCGTTTGGGGCTCGGGTGTCGACTTCGGCGAGGATGCAACGACGTTGCAGAGCCTTGGCCGCGTAGAGATTGACTACTACGCTGGTATCAAACCGACTCTTGGGCCAGTCAATTTCGACCTTGGCATAATCTACTACACCTACCCGGGGGCATTCGACCCTGCCGCTGAGACCGACTACTTCGAGGGCAAGTTCGGGGCCAGCACCTCTTTCAACAAGCTGACCATCGCTGGCACGGTATTCTACTCACCGGACTACACGCTCGAGCTTGGCCCGGCGACGACTCTTGAGGGTGGGCTCAGCTACGAGCTTCCTGCCGTGGCAAATATAACGCCGACCGTCAGTGGCTTGGTGGGTACGACGCTCTTCAGCGACAACAGCGCACTCGACTACGTGTACTGGAATGCAGGTGTCGGCCTTGGCTTCAGCTCCAATTTCTCGATCGACCTCAGGTATTGGGGAACGAGCGAGGAAGGCTTCTGCGGCGTCCAGAACCTTTGCGACGACCGGTTCGTAGCCACGGCGAAGGTCGCGCTTCCCTAATCTATAGGGTTTCTCCACGACCCGGTGCAAAGGCCGGCGCCTCGCGGTGCCGGCCTTTTCTCTTTGAGTTATCCACAGGCAAGAATCTGGACTGCTTCCCATCTGGTCGAACCAGTTTTCCTCAATGTCCTTCTCAGAAATGTGCGTATTTACAATGGTTTAGGCTTGAGCGAAAAAATGTCGCTTTCCTGTTCTACGGTAAACCTCGTCCAAGAAGCTGCACGCCGCGCGTACATCTCGCCGCGACGCGGGCGCTTTTATGCAGGCGTCACAAATCCCGGTTATCGTGATCCATGTTGAGCATGGGTCAGCGGTTGCTGCATGTCCGCCACGTGCAGTCACTGGATCCCTGTCCATGCGAGTGCGACGCCGATTACGCCCTCTCTTCTGTCGCAGTCGCTCTGCACTGCAGAGGCCAACCTCGCTGATGCGTTCGGACAACGACCCCGCTGCCGATGCATAAGAGGTTGGCCTCCAAAGTGTTTTAGTCCCCACAGTGGATTTGCAACCAGAGCGGAATCGGCCATCCTTGGATCTGGTTTCCACTCGTCCTCTCTGGCGCCGTGCATGCAATGCGCCGGTTGGCTTAGCGAAGACAGACGACTGAAGCGGGGCAAGGCGGCGTGCTGCTTACGATAGTACTCTTGATCGCAATCACCACGGCGCTTGCCTTTCGTGTACTCGCGCCCCGGATGATCGTCGGCCGCCTGGTGTTCGACACCACGCCCGATAGACCCGTTCCGTTCGGATATCAGATGGCCTGGCTCGCGATCCGCACCGTCGAGACACATAGGGTCGTCGAACATTTCGAGCTGACCAATGTCGAGCCGGCCAACTGGAGCCATGGAATCGGCACCATCTACCACAAGGACCTCGGCAACGGTCGCATATTCGTGTCGCCGCCGGTCGAGGGATGGACGTTTGTGATCGGCCTCTCACTGCCGCAGCCGTTGGGACCGTCTTTCACGGACAAGTGCACGCCGCTGCTGCTCGATACCGGTACGGCCTTTCCGGAAGTGCATTACTATCTCTGCGACCCAGTGACGGAGATGTACGCATGGGCGAAGGTGGAAGCCGGGCGCCTTAAGCGGGCGTTCGCCTTTGGCGATGATGGCGTCATCTGGAACAAGGGCCGGATTACGCCAGAAGAGCTGGAGCTGGGCCTTGGAATACTCACGGCCCCCCGCAGCCGCCGCAAGGGTCACTTGGAACTCGTCTCTGAGCGAGACCTGCCAACGGAGGCGCACGTCACCTATCTGGCCGGCCGCTGGAGCATGGACCCGACGCAGTTGCAGGGCGAGGCAGCCCAGCGGGGAGCAGGCTCGATAGGCTTTGCACCGGCCAATTGGGCACCTACCCGCTTGCGGCGCGTCGGCTAATTCTGGGTTCTTTTCGTCGGAAGAGCGCGATCAGTCCGCAAGCGCGGTTCGTGCACGATAGATGTCGAGGCGATCACCCCGTTGTATCGTTTCCTGCGGCAGCGCGAGATCGGCCAGCGACTTGCAGGACTCATACCTCAGGCTACCGGTCCCCGGCACCTTGGTAATTGCCGTGCAGTTCGCAACCCTGTCCTCCTCGAAGCTTGGAATGGCCGCGCGAGATCCAGCGGATGCCGCTTTGGTTGAAGCACTGAATGCGGCTTGCGGCTTCGCCGGTTCGACGAAAACGATGCGGCTGACGAAATCCCAGAAGCCCACGAAGTGCCAGAACGCGATCCCCGCGAAGAAGCCCGCGCTCGCTGCTTTCACGCTACCCGAGACCCTGCGGCGTTCATTAGGACGCCCGGGCAGGTCGACGCGAGGCCGCGGCGCGTCGTCTGGCGCGCCAAGCGGTCTGCCGGCATCGAATTGTCGACCTCGAATCGGAAGCACCTTCTTCACCCGACAGATGGCGATCGTTTCCCCAATGAACTCTGTCGAGTGTGATCGAGATTCGTTTGTGAGCCATCATCTTGATTGCGCTGATCCACGGTTTCCACCGCTGCGATCCGCGCAAGTTCGGGCTGTTGTTGCTACAGCCGCGTCTCGGGAATGCCGCCAGCGCTGCGCACGGGGGGAACATACATCCTAGGTGCTGTACACAGGCGGCGCTGGTTTTCGTTACTGCCGCAGCGACGGAACTCACCTTGCCGCGAGAAGCAGATCCTGACCTCCCGCATTCTGTTGCCGCTACCGCGGCACGAGATCGCCAGCATGTCCGGCCGCAGGTTCGGATTGGCGGTCAGAAATGCACCGACCACCTCGCCCGGCGACACCTGCATCGGTTGTTGTGGATTCGCGAACTGCTTCGGGATGGTGATCTTCTGGTATAGCCGCCTGGAAAGATCGTAATACTGCTTCGGTGTGAGGCCGGAGCACGTTCCGTGCTTTCTATACTCGTGGATCACCAGTTTTCGGCTCGGCATGATGTCGAGCATGCTGTCGATGATGTGGTTCGGCACGAAGGGGCGTTCTCGCGTCTGGCAGCGTTCCGGATAGCCCCGCTCGTATTGCGGCCACAGGCCGTGCAGCACGAATGCGTAAGGCCTTCCCTGACGTCGGCACTGCGGATCGCCTGACTTTGCCTCACCGGCGCAGTAGGTCGGGCTCCAGGACAGGACGAGCGAGTAGTAGTCGAAACGGCCGGCGATGTCGCGCGACTGGCCACGCTCGTAGGGACCGCGCTGAGCCTCCGCGACGGAAGCCACGAGGAGGAAGCCCAGGGCGGCAAGCGCAATCGACCTCGTGAATGACGCAAAACGCTGCATATGGACTACCCCCACCTTGTTGCCCGTCATTTTGAACCGATCCGTGTTCGCCGATCCTGGCACTGAAGATAACCGCCCCCGCGGTTTGTGCAACATCGATCCGACGGCTACGCATCCGAACCGAGTGCTGCCAGTATCCGCGCCCAGCTCCGCGCACCGCGCTGGAAACTCTTCAGATTGTATTTTTCGTTCGGTGAGTGGATGCGGTCGTCGTCCAGTCCGAAACCGATCATCAGGCTGTCCATTCCGAGCAACGTCTTGAACGAGGATACGATCGGTATCGAAGCGCCGCTTCCCATCAGCACCGCCGGCCGGCCCCATTCTTCCTCGAGTGCCCGGCTCGCGGCCCTCATCTGCGCCGAAGTCGGATCGAATGCGATCGCGCCGCCGCCTTCATGGTTGTGGAACACCAGCCTGCAGTCCTCGGGAATCTGGTTCGCGAGATGCGATTTCATCGCTTGCATGATCTTCTGCGGGTTCTGGCCCGGCACCAGCCGGCATGTGATTTTTGCTGACGCGCGCGACGGTATGACCGTCTTCGTGCCTTCTCCCTGATAGCCACCGGTGATGCCGTTGAACTCGCAGGTCGGTCGAGCCCAGAGCTGTTCGAGAGCGCTGAACTTTTCCTCGCCTGCAGGTACCGACAACCCGATCTCTCCAAGGAAGGACCCGGCGTCGAAGCCGAGCGACGCCCACTGTTCGAGCTGTCGTCGACCCGGCCGCTTGACGCCTTCGTAGAACCCCGGGACGGTGACGCGACCCGACTTGTCGTGAAGCGAGGCAAGCGCCTTGGCCAGAACCCGGATCGGGTTGGCGGCGGGGCCGCCATACATGCCGGAATGCAGATCGCGGGAGGGACCGATAACCTCGACCTCGCAGGCCGCGAGACCGCGCAGCATGGTCGTTATGGCCGGCGTATCCCGGTCCCATTGCGTCGTATCGCAGACGAGGACGTAGTCTGCCTTCAATTCCCTGCCGTGCTTCTTGAGGAACTTGGGGAGGCTTGGCGAGCCGCATTCCTCCTCGCCCTCGACCATCACCGACACTGCCACAGGCATGGCCCCGGCCACCTTTTTCCAGGCTCGAGCCGCCTCCAGGAAGGTCATGAATTGACCCTTGTTGTCCTCTGCGCCGCGCGCCACGATCACCTTGCCATTCGCTTTATCGGTCGCAATCCGGGGCTCGAACGGCGCCGTCTTCCAAAGCGCGAGCGGATCCACGGGCTGGACGTCGTAGTGCCCGTAGTAGAGAACATGCGGCATGCCATCCGGCACCTGTTCGCGGTCGTGTGCGACCACCATCGGATGCCCATCGGTAGGCACGATCCTGGCTTTGAAGCCGATATCGTCGAGTGTCTGCCGACACCATTCAGCCGCCCGTGCGCAGCTCTCCTTGTAGGCCGGGTCCGTGGAAATGCTGTCGATCGAAAGGTACTCGAAGAGACGGCCGAGTGCTGCCTCGCGATCAGCGTCCAGTGCCTTCAGTACGTCGTTGAGCTCGTTGCGCATGTTCGTTGTCCACACTGCTTGTTCCGCCCCCGCCCGGCGACACGTTATTCTTTGCCGTCAGCCGTATTCGCAGGTATGCAATAACGGATCGTTGTGCGATGCAGCATCAGGCTGGGAGCATGTTCCATGAGCAATGCAGGTTCGAGCGGCGTTTCGTCAACCGGTGCGGCGAGTTTGGTCAAGTGGGTGTACATGTTTGGTGCCGGCCGCAACGAGGGCAGCGCGGCGATGCGCGATCTGCTCGGCGGCAAGGGCGCCAACCTTGCCGAGATGGCAGGGCTCGGGCTGCCGGTCCCACCCGGCTTCACCATCACCACCGAGGCCTGCATTGCGTTCTACGACAGTGGCCGGAAACTGCCGGAGGGTGTCCGCGGCGAGGTCGAGACGGCACTTGCGGAAGTCGCGGCGCAGGTTGGAGCGGTGTTTGGCGATGCGGAGAACCCGCTGCTGGTATCCGTGCGTTCCGGTGCCCGCGCGTCGATGCCCGGCATGATGGATACGATCCTGAACCTAGGCCTCAATGACGAGACGGTGAAGGGGCTGGCCAATCGATCCGGCAACGAGCGCTTCGCCTTGGACAGCTACCGCCGCTTCATCCAGATGTACTCGGATGTCGTGCTGGGCGTCGATCATGGCGTCTTCGAGGACATCCTCGACACCTACAAGAACCTCAACGGTATCCATGGCGATACCGGTCTCGAGGCGGACGACTGGCGCGAGATCATTGCCGAGTACAAGGAAGCGGTCGAGGCGGAGCACGGCAAGCCGTTTCCGCAGGATACGGGCGAGCAGCTCTGGGGTGCCATTCAGGCCGTGTTCGGCTCATGGCACAATGCGCGCGCGATAACGTACCGTCGCCTTCACGACATCCCGGACAGTTGGGGCACTGCGGTCAACGTCCAGGCGATGGTCTTCGGCAATCTCGGTGCGACTTCTGCAACCGGTGTCGCCTTCACGCGCAATCCGTCGACGGGGGCGAAGGAGATCTATGGCGAATTCCTCCCGAATGCGCAGGGTGAGGACGTCGTAGCCGGCATCAGGACGCCGCAGAATCTGACCCGCGCCGCTCGGATTGCCGCTGGCGGAAGCGAGCCTTCATTGGAGGAGGCGATGCCGGCTGCCTTCTCCGAGCTCGAACAGGTATTCGCACGCCTCGAGGGGCATTACCGCGACATGCAGGACATCGAGTTCACCATCCAGGACGGCAGGCTTTGGATGTTGCAGACGCGCGCCGGCAAGCGCACCGCCGAGGCGGCGCTGAAGATCGCGGTTGACATGGCCGGGGAGGGCATCATTACGCGGGACGAGGCATTGATGCGCATCGAGCCCGCAACGCTCGATCAGCTGTTGCATCCGACGATCGACCCCGATGCCGAACGCCATCTCGTCACCAAGGGGCTGGCAGCGTCGCCGGGTGCCGGGTCTGGCGAGATCGTGCTCGATGCCGACGAAGCCGAGCAGCTCAAGGCAAAGGGGCACGACGTCATTCTGGTGCGCATCGAGACCAGTCCGGAGGACATCCACGGCATGCATGCGGCCGCCGGCATTCTAACGGCGCGCGGCGGCATGACGAGCCATGCCGCCGTCGTCGCCCGTGGTATGGGCCGTCCCTGTGTGTGCGGCGCTGGTGCGCTCAGGATCGACATGGCGGCCGGCACCGTCACCGTCGGCGAGGAGACGCTCAGGCGCGGCGACATCATCACCATCGATGGCACCACCGGTGAAGTCTACAAGGGCCGCATCAAGATGCGTCAGCCGGAACTCTCTGGCGATTTCTCGACGATCATGGGATGGGCCGACGAGGTCCGGCGCCTGAAGGTTCGTACCAACGCCGACACGCCGCGCGATGCCAGGCAGGCCCGTCGTTTCGGTGCCGAAGGCATCGGTCTGTGCCGGACCGAGCACATGTTTTTCGAGGACGATCGCATTCTCGCCATGCGCGAGATGATTTGCGCAGACGACGAGGACGGCCGGCGGCGGGCGTTAGCGCGCATCCTGCCCATGCAGCGTTCCGATTTCGAGGCGATTTTCGAGATCATGTCCGGCCTGCCGGTGACGATCAGGCTGCTCGATCCGCCATTGCACGAATTTCTGCCCGACGAGCCGGAGGAGATCGCCGCCGTCGCCGAGGCGCTTGGCATATCGGAGGCGCGACTGCGTCACCGGGTTGGGGAACTGCATGAGTTCAACCCCATGCTGGGTTTCCGGGGCTGCCGCCTGGCGATCAGGTATCCCGAGATCACCGAAATGCAGGCGCGCGCGATCTTCGAGGCGGCCGTGAATGCCGCGCGCAAGACCGGCAGTGCAGTCGTCCCGGAGGTCATGATCCCGCTCGTCGCCTATCGCAAGGAGTTCGACGTGCTTCGCGAGGTCATCGACCGTGTTGCAGGCGAGGTCCAGGCGCAGACGGGCAGCCGATTCGACTATCAGGTCGGTACGATGATCGAGTTGCCGCGCGCCGCGCTTCTCGCCGACGAGATTGCTCGCGGAAGCAAGGGCGCTGAGTTCTTCTCGTTCGGTACCAACGATCTCACGCAGACCTGTCTCGGGCTCTCGCGCGACGATGCCGCGCCGATACTGACCAACTACCTCGACAAGGACGTTTTCGACGTCGATCCCTTCGTTTCCATCGACCAGTCGGGCGTTGGCGCCCTCGTAACCTTGGCCACTGCAAAAGGCCGGTCGGCCCGCACCGATTTGAAAATCGGGATCTGCGGCGAGCATGGCGGTGATCCTGCTTCGATCGCATTCTTCGACAAGGCAGGGCTCGACTACGTTGCCTGCTCGCCCTATCGCGTGCCGATCGCTCGCCTTGCCGCGGCCCAGGCCACGCTCGCCGGTGCTGTGCGATAGTTCGAGCCGACCGTGCCCTGCTCCACCTTTCAGGTGCCCCTATTGCCGGAATGACACGCCGCGTTAGGACGTTGGTAACGTTCGTTTACTAATCTCCAACCATTCGGCAACGCTTTGGTTGGGTGGCGCATGAGCATCTTCAATATTGTGCACGTTGAAGAGATGTGCCGCCGCGGTAGCGTAAAGGACGCCGACGTGACCGTCCTTCGCAACACGCTTGCCGCCCACCGAACGCTCGATGCCTCGAGTATAGACGATCTATT
>JBJOGJ010000160.1:0-9161 GCA_046048295.1 Pseudomonadota bacterium
TGGTTGCCCGTGCCGGCACTCGCGGCCGCACTGGCCACGAATGCAGGTGACCGCGCTGGTGAGATGGACCGGTGTCGGGCGACAAGTGCCCCAGGCGCGGGACGGCTCCGGTCCCATCTTAATTACTAATCGACGGCCCGTGCCGTCCCGCCCCATTCTTGGGGAGAACAGAACGAACGACGCAAAACGCCAAGGCCGACCGCCTGTGGCGCCGCTGGCATGGAACTTCCTCAACACCGGCCTGCCGGTGTTGAGAGAATCAAACAATGCGTGGAACTTCCTCAACATCGGCCTGCCGATGTTGAGAAAACAAATCAACCATGGAACTTCCTCAACACCGGCCTGCCGGTGTTGAGAAAATCAAACAGACTAATTCCTCAACACGAGCCGGCCCATCTGGACCGTTCCCTCACGCGCCGTCCCACCTGTCGAGCAGGCTCGCGATGCGCCGCCCGGCCGCCTCCTTGTCGAACGCCTTTACGAGCCCTGTGGCGGAACGCACGGGATCGCCGCCGAAGTAGCGCTCGTAGAGCTGCTGGCGCCCGGAAAAGCTCGTCAGAGAAGCGTCGCCCGCCAGCCGGAACAACCGGATCCGCTCCCGCGCATCAACGTTGGCGGCCTGGAAATAGCGCTCGACCTCGCCTGCCAGCTCGCTTTCGAGCATCGCGTGGGACGGCACCATGAACAGGCCTCCCGCGCCGATGTTCTGGATGATCTCGCAGGCGCGGCGGAACATTGGCGGGAACAGGAATTTCACCGCCTGCAGCGGTTCCCGCCGCGGCACCACCGTCCCCGCCGGCCCCGGTTTCGCCTCTTCTTCCGCCGTCACGATGCATGCATGCACCATCTCGGCTGTGTTGCAGAGTTCCGCCAGCCAGCCCTGGATGTGCAGGAATTGGTCGACGTTCGTTGCATGCGCGAGCGTGATGGCGAGGTCGCGCATGAACTCTGCCTTGGCAAGGTCCTTCGTCGCATACTGGTGCGAGGTGTGTGTATGCGTGTGTGTCTTCTTGAGCGCGTTATCGAACGCTTCGAGATCGCGGTAGATGAACGTACGCTCCCACGGCACCAGTACATTGTCGAACAGCACCATGCAGTCGCTGTCATCGAAGCGCCGTGACAACGGATTGTCCATGTCCGACCCAGCGCCCAGGTGATCGACCGCGGGGCGCGCGATGAACTTCAAACCCGGCGTCGCAACCGGAATGGCGAAACCGAACGCGTAGGCCTTCGCCTCCTCCGTATCGGAAAGCGGGTAGGACGGTGCCGGCATCACCAGTATCTCGTCTGCGATCCCGGCCAGTGTCGCCAGCATCCTCGCTCCCGAGATCACGAATCCGTTGTCTTTCTCCCCGACGATCCGCGCCGCGATATCCTTGGCCTGGAACTCGACCGACTTCGACCGGTCCACCTGCGGGCTCACGAGTGCGTGTGTGACAGCGAGATCCCTCTCGCGCACGTACTCGTAGTACGCGCGCACATTGGCGCCGAACTTGCTGTCGGCGGTATCGAAGACGTCTGCAGACGATGCGTAGGAGGCAAGCATGACTGCCAGGAAATCTGGACTGCGCCCGAACATTCCGCAGGTATGGTCGCTCCATGCCTTGAACATTCTCCGTCGGCGCCTGAGGTCCTCGACGGACCGGGGTTCGATGAACGAAATGCCGACACGCTCCCCGCTTGTGGGGGAGACATAGGTCATATCGTCGATGATCTCAGGCGTCCACTGAAGATCATACAACTCGCCGAGCGTCCGGGCACCGCCGGAAAACCTCGGATCGCTCGCGACGTTCCTGACCCGCGCACCGTCGCACCAGAGCTCACGGCCGTCGTCCAGCCCCTCGAGGTAGTCGCTGCCTCTTCGAATGCCCATCCTGCACGCCTTCCATCAGCATTTCCCTCTGCCCGAGCCTAGCCGAACCTGGACCCTCCGGCCAACCGTCTTGCCACGTGTGTTCCCGCTGCCCTAAGCTGCCGCCAATTCAAATCTGACGGAGGAGACGAACATGGCCGACAAGACCTACGAGAACATAAAGATCGTGCGCGAGGGACCGGTGACGTTCTTGATGCTGAACCGCCCGGACAAGCGCAATGCCATGAGCCCGGGGCTCCACTTCGACATGGAGGACGCCCTTGAGTGGCTCGCTATCGACGAGCCGACGAAGGTGCTGATCATCGGCGGTGAAGGCAAGGCGTGGTGCGCCGGACAGGACCTCAAGCTCTACTTCCGTGAGACCGCGAACGATCCCGTCAAGCGCCGCAAGGCCAACAATGCGAGCCACCATTGGCGCTGGGAACTGCTCTCGCGTTTTCCAAAGCCGACCATCGCCATGGTCAACGGATACTGCTTCGGGGGTGCCTTCACGCAGCTCAGCGCCTGCGACTTCGCCGTCGCTGCCGAGGACGCGATCTTCGGTCTTTCCGAGGTCAACTGGGGCATCATCCCGGGCGGCATCGTGAGCTGGAACCTTGCCGACATGATGCTGCCGCGCCATGCCATGTACTACGCGGTAACGGGCGAGCCTTTCGACGGCAAGCGGGCCGTTGAGCTGGGCCTGGTGAACTTCGCCGTTCCGGCCGATCAGCTGCGGGCCAAAACGATGGAACTTGCCGAGAAGCTTCTCAAGCTCAACCCCTCCGTTGTCCGCTTCACCAAGGACGCGGTCCGCACCGTGCGCCATATGACACCGGAGCAGGCGCGCGACTATCTTGGCTCGAAACAGGATTCGCTCACCAAGAACGACAAGGAAATCGCCGACAAGGTCGGCATGAAGGAGTTCCTGGACGAGAAGTCCTACCGCCCGGGCCTCGGCCCCTACAAGCGCCCGGACTGACGCCGCATGCAGACCAAGGGTGTCGCCGCTCTACTCGCGCCGCGCAACGTCGTGCTGGTCGGCGCATCCGACCGTCCCGGGCACTGGTCGAAGCGCGTATGGGGCAACCTCGCGCGCTTCGGATTTGCCGGCAAGGTGTTCCCGGTAAATCCCGGCCGTTCCGAAATCTGGGGAGCACCATGCTACCCCGACCTGGCATCGCTCCCCGAGCCGCCGGACCACCTTGCCCTGTTCGTGCCAGCCGATGTCACGATCGATGAGATCGAGAAGGGCGCCCGTCTCGGTGCCCGCAGCGCGACGATCTTCGCTGCAGGTTTCGGCGAGGGCGGCGACCCGGCGGGCCGGAAGCGCGCTGCGCGCTTGACCGCATTGGTCTCGGAAACGGGCATCGCCGCTGCCGGTCCGAACTGCATCGGCCTTGCAAGCGGCCCGGCGAAATTCGTCACAATGGCGGACGAACTCCTGGCCGAACTCCGTCCTGGTCCCATCGCAGTCGCCACCCAGTCGGGCATGCTTGCCACCGGCATCCACCGGACATTGACTGATCGCGGTCTCGATGTCGCCCACCTCGTATCGGCCGGCAATCAGACGTGTCTCACGTTCGCGGACTACATCGACTTCTTCGCTGGTGATCCCGACGTCCGCGCGATCCTCTGCTACATCGAGTTCGTGCTCGACCGCGACCGCTTTCTCGCTGCCGCCGCCAAGGCGCGCGCCAACGGCAAGACGGTCGTCGCGGTGAAGATCGGCGGCTCCGAGGCATCCCGCAAGGCGGCGCTGGCCCACACTGGCAACCTTGCCGGCAGCCTCGCAGTCTTCGATGCATACGCCCGCGAAGCAGGCATCGTCCGCGTCGCGTGCCTGGAGGAAATGATCGAGGCTGCCGAGTATCTCGCCCACGCGCCCCGCCCGGCCGGCCCCAACGTTGCCTTCATCACCAACTCCGGCGCCCTGAAGAGCCTGATCACGGAAACGTCGGAAGCCTACGGACTGAAACTTGCGCACCTCTCCGACGAGACCCGCGCCGGCATGCTATCCGTCCTAGACGACAGCTTTTCCCCGGCCAATCCATTCGACACGCGAAACACGCTCGCAACGGGCAAGTACATGGGCTGCATACGCGCCCTCGCTGAAGCGCCTGAGGTCGACCTCGTGGTCACAATCGAGGAACTGCCGGGCGAGGCCGGCATCGCGCGCAAGGTCTCGAACCTCAATTCGCTCCAGGCCTATGCCGGCGAACCGGCAGATGGGAGGGCCCCGGTGGCCATCCTGTCGCCAATGCATTTTCACGACACGGACTACATGCGTGAACTCCGCGCCACTCTGCCGGGGCTGCCTTGCATGCGGGGCCTTGGCGCCTCGATCCGCACTCTAGCTGGGCTGGCGCGGACCCCCTCGCGACCGGTGCCGGCGCCTGCCGCCGAGGTCGACCAGGACCTCCGCGTCCAGCTTTTCGATTGCGCACACCAGATCGAGCAGGCAACACCATTGTCCGAGGTTGTTTCGAAGGAAATTGTGGCGGCATTCGGCATTCCCTTGCCCCGCGAGATCGTTGCATCCGGGGCGGACGACGCAGCCCGGGCAGCCAACGAGATCGGCTATCCGGTCGTCCTGAAGGCAATCGCAGCCGATGTGCCGCACAAGAGCGACGCCGGGCTCGTGATGCTCGGTCTGCCCGATGCGGCCGCTGTCCGCGATGCAGCCAGGACTATAGTGCAGCGAACGGATGCAATGGGGGCACGTCTCCGAGGCATTCTCGTCGCCGAGCACGTATCCGGCGGCGTCGAGGCGGTCGTCGGCATTCACCGCGACCCGGAGATGGGACTTGCGATCATGGTCGGCATGGGTGGTATCCTGCTGGAACTGATCGAGGACGTCGCGATCCTCACCCCCGCTATCGACCGCGACCGCGCGCTCAACGCCATCGCCCGGACCCGGCTCGGCAGGCTGCTGTCCGGCTATCGCGGCAGCGCGCCACGCGACATCTCCGCCCTGGCCGATGCGGTCGTCGCGATGGGGCGCCTCGCTGTCACCTTCGGCGACGCGCTGGAGTCTGTAGACGTGAACCCGCTGCTGGTGCGCGACGAGGGCAGCGGCGTTGTCGCCCTGGACGCCCTCGTCGTGCTCCGCCCGTTCAGGAATTGATCTCGAAAAGTCCGTCGACGTCCAGTTTTTGCGACATCAGGCCCTGGTCTACCGAGTATCCCATGAACCGCTCGAGATTGGCCCGGTTCGCATCGATACCGTCCGGCCAGAGGTCCGGTCCAAGCATCCTGCGTTCTTCCTCGAGGTGATGGCGGCCCCAGGCGAGGCGCGACCAGTTCGGGTCGTCGAGGTACTTGGCCGTGATCGCGTTCATGCGCTTGAACATGTCGAACACCGCTTCGCGCGCCCCCGCATGAGCCTTGAGGGTCTCGTTGCGGAACGCGATGATGTGCATGATCGGAAAGAAGCCGTTCTTCTTGTAGTAGCGGGATTCTTCCTCCTTGGGGTTCTGGAAGAGCCGCACGATGTTGGCGGTTCCATCGAGAACCTGGCGCGGCGGATGTGGTCGGAAGATCGCGTCGATCTCGCCCTTCATTAGCATCTCGCCGAGGTTCGTGGACTTCGGCACCTGGTTGATCCGCACACCTTCCGACGCATCGAAATCAACCGTCTCCTCTTTGCTCGTCCACCATTCGATCGACCGCCACGGCACCCCATGCTCCGCCTGCAGGTCTCCCTTGGCGAGCACGGACAGTGTGGTCTGGAACGTGTTGAGCCCGACCCGCTTTCCGATCAGGTCCTTCGGCTCCTTGATCCCGGCGCCGCCGTTGATCCAGATTTGGGACTGGCTGAACAGGCGCCGTGGGAATACCGGAATGGCCGTGAACGGCATCCCCCGGTCGCGCGCCATCAGGTAGGACGAGAGCGACAACTCCGCGATGTCGAACTCGTCCTTGCGGAGCATGCGCCCGTGACGGTCGTTGCCGTATCGGCCCGGGTTCGATTGCCCGACATGGTAGACGTCGAGATCGAAACCTTCCGGCGACGCGGTGCCGTCGAACAGTGGGTAGTAACGATCGTAGTGAGAGATCGCGAGCGAAAGCCTGGGATTGCTCATCTGTTTATCCTCAAGCCGCCTTCGACCACTTCTCCCAGTCGATCTCCCAGCCCTTTGTCTGGCTCAGGTCGAACTTGTTCCCTTCCGGATCGACCAGTCTATACTCGGCATAAGGACGGGTTGCCGGACGCTTCGCGGCATCGACCTCCTGAGACAGCCGGCCAACGGAGTCGCCGACGTCCGAAACCAGGAAGCCGATATGATTGACACCGTAGTGCGCTTCGTGTCCGTCCGACTTGTTGAAGAACGGATGCACCGCCAGATTGACCTCGCCATCGCCGCAGAACCGGTTGTGCTTGCCTTCCCTGCGCCGCTCGAGGCTCGCCGTAAGCTCACGGAAGCCGAACATCAGGATGTGGAAGTTGAGCTGGTCCTCCGGCCACAGCGCGTTGAGCGCGATATGGCGCAGCCGCGGCATGCGATCCTCTGCCTTGCCGAGCCCGAAATTGGAAGTCGAGATCGAGATCGGGTTCGCCTCGGGATCGAAGATCATGAACTCGCCGAAGTGCTTGCCACCGGGTTGCTCGATGATCGGCCGGTTGGGATAGATCGCCTTGTACCGTGCCCTGACGTCATCGATGTCGTCGACTGCGAGCCCGATATGGTGCAGTCCGCATTCGTTGCGGGCAAAATGCAGGTCGCGCCGCTTCAGGAACGTGAAGTTCATGTAGCCATCCGTGATCGACACATCGCCTTCATTGGAACGGCCGAGTTCGTCGAAGCCGAAATGGCGGGAGTAGAACCTCGACAGCGAATCTGGATCGTCAGTCAGAAATGCGACGTAGCGGACGGCGGCGCCCATGGGTATTCCTCCTCGCGGTTCTTTAGTGGTGGCTTGCCTCGCAGACTACTCTCCCAACGCATTGAGCGGCAAGTCTCCCTTGCTCGATGGCGTCACCTTGCCGTAGCATCCTTCGGCGGTCGAAGAGCCGCCGCGGGCTTCGAGTCTGCAGCAGAACCACCCGACGAGGAAACCCAAGGAGACGGGAGATGGACCTGATCAACGCCTACGACGGCGACGGCCATGTCGAGGAGTGGGAGGAGACCTTCTCCGACAAGTACCTGGAGCCAGCTTACCGCGACCGCCGGCCGGTCGTGATCGAGACCGGCGAGTACGAGCACGACTACATCTGGCTGATCGATGGCCAACGGCTCAGGATCGGCGGCTCGCCCTCCAGCAAGGACGGGGTCGTCTCCACCGAATACCAGAAAATGGCCAAGTGGCGCGGCCCGCACGAGAGTGGCGAATTCCATTCCGCAGCGGACCGCCTGGCCGTCATGGACGCCGAGGACACCTGGATATCGGTGAACTACCCGACCCTGCTCCTGCAGTGGCCGATCGCCAGGGATCCGGCACTTAACCAGGCCCTTACCCGCGCCTACAACAACTGGGTCGCCGACATTTCCGATCAGGCACCGGACCGCCTGAAGTGGGTCACCTGCATCGACCTCCACGATCCGCAGGAGGCGGCCCGTGAGATGCGGAGAACCCAGAAAATGGGGTCCGTCGGCGTCATGGTATTCGGCGACTACGGCGAGAAGTCTCTCGACCACCCGGACCTCGATCCGATCTGGCGCACCGCCAATGACATCGGTATGCCGATCAATGTGCACCCCGGTACCGGTGCAGTCGCCGCCATGCGCACGCACCCGAGCCTCGCATCGGACCAGTTTCTGATGTCCGTGGTCCGCGGCTTCAAATCGGTCTGCAGCTCGGGGCTTCTCGATCGCTACCCTGACGTCAAGGTCTCGTTTCTCGAGACCGGCTGCACCTGGGTGGATTTCGCAATCGAGGTCATGGACTTCACGCTCGACAACGTCCGCGACCGCATCGAGCTCGGCGCGCTGCGCTCGGAGCATGCGCGGCTCATGGAGCGTGGGCTGCCGAAATCGACACCGATGGAGTACATTCAGGCTGGGCGCATCTATATCGGTTTCGAGGTCGACGATGACCTCCTTCCCTACATGGTCGACAAGTACGGGCCGGACTGCTGGGTCTACGCCAGCGATATACCGCACGCGCACAGAAAGCCGGATTCGGCAAGGTACGTGCTGAACCGTCCCGATCTTTCCGACGAGGCCAAGAAGAAGATCCTATGGCACGGCACCGCGAAGCTCTACGGCTTCGACCTGCCGGCCTAGGCGTCCCATTTCTGCCAGAAGACAGGAGCGCGCGATGGGCAAAATGCTGACGGGAGAACAGGTTGAGCGTTTTCGCGACGAAGGCTGGGTCTCCCCGGTCCGCGTCATGACCGAGGCGGAAGCAGGCGAGATCAGACGCGACATCGAGGACTTTGAGTTGCGCCAGGGCCGTCCCCTCAATGGTCCGCAGAAGACCAAGTGTGCTCTTCTCTTCCCCTCGATTTATCGGATGGTCTCGCGCAGGTAGGTTCTCGATACCATCGAGGACCTGATCGGCCCGGACATCCTGATGTATCAGAACGGCGCCTGGTTCAAGGACCCGGAGACGGGTGCTTACGTAAGCTGGCACCAGGATGCGACGTATTATGGCATGGACCCGCTGAAGCTCGTCACCGCCTGGATCGCACTGTCTCCCGCCACCCTCGAGACCGGCTGCATGCAGGTGCTTCCGGGCTCCCACAAGCTTGGACAGCTACCCGTGGAATACTCCGAGGTCACGCCGGACAATCTGCTCTCGAGTGGCCAGAATACGGTGATCGACCGAGCCGGCTACACACCCGTCACCATGGCATTGCAGCCAGGCGAGATGTCCGTCCACCATTGTGCCGCTGTCCACGCCTCCCACCCTAATTCCGGCCGCGACCGCCGTATCGGCTTCTCCATCGCCTTCGTGTCCCCCGATGTCCGCCAGACCACCAGCATCAAGGCCAGCGCCATGCTCATGCGTGGCAAGGACTCCTATGGGCATTACCCGCTCGACGAGGTGCCGCCCCTCGCCGCTGACGATCCCGCCACCATCGCTCGCCATGAAAAGGCGGTCAGGCTGTACCGCGACAAGACCGTCGAGTGCGGCAACGGGACAGCCTGGGTGCGCATTGGCTAGTCGCGCGAGCTGCCGTTGGCGTGAACATTAACCGCTGCTGAATGCAGCGTTCAGCCTGGTTTCAAGACCTCTGGGACAGTATCGCTCCCCGGGGTAGGAAGGTACCAACCAGGAGGATGAAGTGAAAATCGCAATCCGCTACTTGGCCATCGCGCTGGCTTCTCTGGGCCTTATGGCGTCCACCGCTGCAGCAGCACCG
>JBJOGJ010000161.1:0-9084 GCA_046048295.1 Pseudomonadota bacterium
GCTGCGACCTGATCCTCGAAACGGATATCGCATTGAAGGGCTAATGCCTTACCGCCGATCTTCTCGATTTCTGCAGCTGCAGTGTGAATTGTACCCGGCAACTTCGGGTTTGGGTCGACGGTCTTGGCAACGATCGCGACGTTTGCACCGTCGCGTGCGGCTCTAAGGCCAATGGCGAGCCCGATCCCCCGGCTTGCACCGGTAATGAAGAGTGTCTTGCCGCTGAGCATTGCCGAATGCGCTCCATGATCTGACGATGGCGAAGAAGAACTGAATGGCCTTCAGGGTGATGGAGAGCATGCATACCGATCAAACACGGTAGGTTGCTCCGCGTCCAATGATCCAAGAGATAACGCGCACTGGCAAGAGCAACAGGCCAAGAATTTGCATCAACAGCGCGACGATGGCAGCCGGCATACCGGCGATCGGCATGAACAAGAAGACAAAGCACAATAAACGGGCAGTCCTGGCCGCAATATAGCCGGTGCGACCGGCGTACTCTTGTCGCAACTCGGGCGGCCATAGCCGCTTCCACCATTGAAGAAGCGGAGCGAGGCCGATGAGGCCTGCAAACATCGCCAGGAAATACGCGATCTGAAAATCAGAAGGAATGCCGGGTATGATCCTCATGTCCAGTTCCCGCTGCCGATCGCGATCACGGAACTCGCCGGAAACCGCGGTCGCTGCGATCTGAGCAGTTATCTCGGCGAGTGCCTCGGTCATGACCCCGTCAAGGCCAAATGAAGGAATGGCCGAAGTGCGTCCGACGGGCGTGGCGGAAAAGGTTATTCGGGCACCTTGTGTCTGCTGGACGGTGAAGCGGAGTATACTTGAGTTGGATGCAGCAACTGCGTTCAGGAAATCCGCAAGCGTAGCTTTCCCTAGTGCTTCGTCGAGCCCCGTCACGGCGGCCCGCTGCCACAACCAATTACGTATACCGGGCTGGCGCGGTGCATTGCTCTGTAGAATCAGGAGGTTGGCGTCGGCATCCCTCGCCGCCGTCTGGACAGCGGAAAGCGACAACCAATGCTCGGTGGCATCTCCGGCACGGTAATAGAGCCGATCGCCAACTACCCGCCCCACCAGAATTGCCATCTGTCCCTTGATCTTGGACAGCGCGCCAGCGAGACTATCCGGTGCAATCCTATCCGTGATGGCTCGTCGCGTTACCGGGTCGATGCGTGGGGCGGATGCGAGAACACGTGGCCCTTGCGAATCCAAAGCGAGCACGCGGATGGCTGCCCGCCGCAACGGGCGTTCGAGCTGCCAGATCGCCTCCGCGAACACATCCGGCAGATGGGTCTCGACCACGAGGTTTTCCCGGACATGCACCCGCGCGGAACTGCCGCCCGACAGACGTGTAACGCGATACGTTCTACCGTTGGTCGCCAGGCGCAGATCTGCCCCGTCCGGCAGCTGGCGCAGGGCGGCAGAGTGGCGAACCACGGCGTCCTGGCTCAATACCACGACCAACTTGCCAGGCTCTGCATTCGGAGCAAGGCTCGGAACAGCGCGGGCAACCTCATCAGGGCTTGCCGCCGTAAAGCGCTCTCCGGCCTTGTTGATGAAAATCCAGGTGCCATGCTGGTCGACATGCGCTGCCAGGGCTGCACCGCCTTGCGGGACTTCGAACCTGCGTGCCAAGTTCAACGCATCATCCAGCTGACCGGCAGACGATCGCACAGCCTTGCCGCCGGCCCGCTCCGCACTTTGTAGAATTCGCGAGAAGATGTCGGCCGTCGCACTCCCGGTGGTGAGCGCAATGAGTGCTGCGACAAGAACGGTAAGGAGGGCACGAACCGGCGTCACGTCTCCCCCTTGCGAAAATTGGGCGGCCGCTTCGCTAGAAAAGCCGCAAAGGCTTCACGCGCCTCGGGAGTGGAAAGGCGCGCTTCAAACAGCTCCGCCTCCCTCGTGACGCGCTTATCAAGTTCGGCGGGATCGCCACGCAACAATTGCCGGGACAGGCGGAGCGCCTCCGGTGGCTTGGAGGCAAGGCGCATGGCTGCCGCCATTGCGTGAGCTTCGAGTTCTTGTGCAGGAACGATGCGGTTCACAAGTCCTGCTTCGGCGGCATGCGTTGCATCGAAAGTCTCGCCAAGCACGAGTAGCTCGAAGGCGCGTGCATGCCCCATCAGGCGAGGAGCCAACAGGCTCGAACCCGCCTCGGGCACCAAACCTAGGTCGAGGAAGGGGGTCTGGAAACGTGCCTCCTGCGAGGCATAGACGAGGTCGCAGTGAAACAGAAGCGTAGTGCCAATACCAACAGCGAGACCATCCACTGCGGCAACGATCGGCTTCAAGACAAAAGGCAGTTGCCGCACGAAAGTCAGAGCGGCAGCAGCGCCTGCGGGTCCGGAAAGAAAGTCGGAGATATCGTTTCCCGCTGAAAAGCAGCCGGGCTGGCCGAGAAAAACGTGCACGCCAACCGCTGGATCGGCGTCACCGCCGCTGAGCGCGTCACTTATTTCGGCATACATGGCGCCAGTGAGCGCATTCTTCTTCTCGGGACGGCAAATACGAATGACCTGAACGCCGTCTGCAATTGTGATCCGGATAGAACTCACAAGCCACTCCCGTCATCGAGCCACCGACTGCATGCCAGAACGCTGTCGCCGCCTTCGACGACTGTTCGAACCAGCGCAGGCACAGTCGGAAGGAGATTACCGGCAAAGAATGTCGCAAGCTGGGCCACATCACTGCCGCCCCCCTCCTCTGCGCGATCATGGGCGGCGCGGGCGAGGTAAATCGAACCGGCAGTCAGTGCGAAGGCGCGAAGATAGGGCGTTGCCCCGGCCAGCGCGGTCGCTCGATCGCTGGCGAGCTTTTGCAGTAGCCAGGCGGTAGCGGCGCGGAGGTTCTCGAGCGCCTCGTCGAGCGCGGGTTCGAGCGACGTGATATGCACCTGCTTGGCCTTGGACAGAACGCCAACGACATGCGAGAGTTCGTCGAGGTATGCTCCGACCACGGCGCCGTTTTCCAATGGCAGCTTCCGAACAACCAGGTCGATCGCCTGAATGCCGTTGGTGCCCTCATAGATCGGCAAGATGCGGGCATCCCTGAAATGTTGAGCGGCCCCCGTCTCCTCGATGAACCCCATGCCGCCGTGTACCTGGATACCGAGGGAGGCGACCTCGCAGCCGATATCCGTGGAGAACGCCTTGGCCACCGGCGTGAGCAGGGCGGCCTTCTGTGCGGCGGCAACGCGATCCTCGACCTCGGGCAGGTGGTGGGACATATCGGCAGCGGCCGCCGTTGCGAGACATATGGCGCGTGCAGCACCGGTAAGCGCACGCATGGTAAGCAGCTGGCGACGAATGTCGGGATGGCCGATGATGGGATCCATACCGGTTGCAGTCGAGCTGCCGGGCACGCGCCCCTGGCGACGCTCGCGGGCGTATGCGAGCGCACGCTGTGTCGCACGTTCGGCAATGGCGACGCCCTGGACGCCGACGGCGAGGCGGGCCTCGTTCATCATTATGAACATCGTTGCCAGCCCCCGATGCGGCTCGCCGACGAGGTAGCCGACTGCGCCGCCATTGTCGCCGTAGGTCATCGTGCAGGTCGGGCTGGCATGGATGCCGAGTTTTTGTTCAAGGCCGGTACAATGAACGTCGTTGCGACTGCCCAGAGTACCATCGGTATTGACCAGATACTTGGGCACGAGAAAGAGCGATATCCCACGCGTGCCTTCCAGCGCATCGGGCAACCGTGCAAGGACCATGTGGACGATATTCTCGGTGAGGTCGTGCTCACCGTAGGTGATGAAGATCTTGGTTCCGAAGATCCGGTAGGTGCCATCGCCGGCGGGCTCCGCGCGAGTGCGGATGGCACCGAGATCGGAGCCTGCCTGCGGCTCGGTCAGGTTCATCGTGCCGGTCCACTCACCGGCCACCATCCGGGCGAGATAGACGGATTTCAGAGCTTCTGAGCCTTCTGCATTGAGGGCGTTGATCGCGCCCTGCGTGAGGAGAGGACAGAGGCCGAAGGCAAGGTTGGCGCCGTTCCACAGTTCCGACACCGCCATGGAGAGAACGCTCGGAAGGCCCTGGCCGCCATATTGCGACGGGCCCGGAAGCGCATTCCAGCCAGCCTCGCGGAAGGCGTCATAGGCGGCCTGCCATCCGGGCGCAGTGGTGACGTTGCCCCCGTCAAGTCGGGCGCCCGCCCCATCGCCTGGCTCATTGAGCGGCGCGAGGCGCTCAGCCGCGAAACGGCCGGCCTCGGTCAAGATCGCCTCCACCGTCTCGATGTCCAATCCGTCGAACAGACCGCGGTCGATCAATTCGTGCATGCCGGCGGCGGACTTGAGTGCCGTCATGATGTCGGATACGGGAGGGGAATAATTCATCGTCGGCCTCGTTCGATCGGCTCAAACCTCAGTCCTGCACCTAACTTAGGCGCTCGATCCAGGCGGTAAAAGCCAAACCAGAGCACAGAGGTGTGAAGGGCCTATGGCCATCGTGCCCGTATCCACAGATGCCATAGCAGCGGCAGCCGCTGCGCTCCGGGCCGGCGCGCTTGTCGCTTTCCCGACGGAGACCGTCTACGGGCTCGGCGCCGACGCATCCAACGGCGAGGCGGTGGCGCGAATCTATGCGGCGAAGGGCAGGCCGACGTTCAATCCGCTAATCGTGCACGTGGCATCAATCGAGGCAGCAATGCGGATCGGAGCGTTCTCTGCCCTTGCCGAGCGGCTCGCGGCGGAGTTCTGGCCCGGGCCCCTCACGCTTGTGGTCAAGCTGCGTCCTGATGCCGCTGTCAGCTCGCTGGTCACGGCCGGGCTCGATACCGTCGGCATCCGGGTGCCTGACCATCCGGTTGCGCACCGGCTGCTGGCTGCCGCCGACCTCCCGGTCGCGGCGCCTTCGGCCAATCGGTCCGGTCATGTGAGCCCGACGACGGCACAACACGTCTACGACGACCTCGGCGAGGTGCCCGCATTTATCATCGATGGTGGGCCGACGGCGCATGGACTGGAGTCGACTGTGCTCGACGCCACTTCCGATAGACTCGTCGAACTCAGACCCGGAGCGCTCGAGCGCAACCGAATCGAGGCGGTAATCGGCGTGCCGGTTGAGATCGGCGCCGACGAGGCGCTGGCGCCGCAGTCGCCGGGAATGCTTGCCAGCCACTATGCCCCGCGCGCCCAACTCAGATTGGATGCGCAGCGACCGGAGCCGGGCGAAGCGCTTCTCGCATTCGGGCCGCTCCAATTTTCGGTGGAGGGGCCGGTGCTCAACCTCAGTGAGAGTGGCGACCTGATCGAGGCGGCAGCAGCGTTGTTTGCTGCACTGCGCAAGCTCGATGCGACAGGGCTCACCCGAATAGCCGTCATGCCAATACCGAACGAGGGGCTTGGCATTGCCATCAACGACCGCCTCCGACGTGCGGCGGCACCGCGATAGCTGTTCGCCAGCTCTGTTGCTAATGTGGACCTGGAATAACCGAAGGAGGCCAGAATGAACGCGCCGCTTCCCCGACCGCCGCTGACGGCCCCGACACCCGAGTTCATCGCGAAGCTCGCCGAAATCGTTGGCACTGAACACGCGCTGACGGATCCGGACCAGCAGCAGCCGTTCCTCAACGAGATGCGGGAAGTCTACTTCGGAAAGGCTGCAGTCGTATTGCGGCCAACGACGACGGACCAGGTCTCGCGGATACTGGCACTCTGCAACGAGGAACGGGTCGGGGTCGTGCCACAGGCAGGCAACACCGGGCTCGTCGGTGGACAAGTGCCCTACGAGGCGGGCGACGAGATCGTCCTCTCGGTGGCGCGGATGAAGGGCGTCAGGGCGATCGATGCGCCGGGATACTCGATGACGGTGGAGGCCGGACTGACGCTCGCCGAGTGCCAGGACCTCGCTGACAGGAACGGGCGGATGTTTCCATTGAGCCTGCCGTCGGAAGGCAGTTGCATGATCGGCGGCAACATCGGCACCAATGCAGGCGGCGTCGGCGTGCTTGCGTTCGGGAATACCCGCCAACTCGTGCTTGGACTAGAGGTCGTGCTGGCAGACGGCCGGATCGTGCAAAACCTCAAGTCACTCAAGAAGGACAATACCGGCTACGACCTGCGCGACCTGTTCATCGGCTCGGAAGGTACGCTCGGCATCGTCACGGCAGCCGTTTTGAAGCTGTTCCCGAAACCCGCTGAAAAGGCGACGGCATTCGTATCGCTGCCGGCCATCGAAAGTGCGCTTGCACTGTTCACGCGGGCAAAATCCGAGGCCGGCGAGGCTTTGACAGCATTCGAGTTCATCTCGAAGCGCGGCATCGACCTCGTGCGCAAGCACTACCCGAATGCGCGTGTGCCCATTACCGGGAACGCGCCCTGGTACGTTCTGCTGGAGATTTCCGGTGCGCGGGAGGACGGCACCGCAGGCCGGCAGATGGAATCGCTGCTCACCAATGCTGCGGAAGCGGCCGAGTTGGACGATGCAGCCATCGCCCAGTCGGTGCAGCAGGCGAAGGATTTCTGGTATCTGCGAGAGATCCTGCCGGAGGCACAGAAACCGGAAGGTCATGGTGCCAAGCACGACGTCTCCGTCTCGATCGCGCGCATTCCGGAGTTCATCGACCGAGCCAATGTGATCATCGAGAAGATCTGCCCGGGGGTCCGCCCCTTCCCGTTCGGCCACTTCGGCGATGGCAACATCCACTACAATGTGCTCGCACCAGAAGGCGTCAGCCGACCCGACTTCCAGCCATCGGCTGAGAAGATAAACCAAGCGGTGCACGAACTCATCGTCGAGATGGACGGCTCGATCTCCGCCGAGCACGGCATCGGGCGCTCGCGCCGCGCCGAGCTTGCACGGCTGAAGAGCCCGGTAGAGCTAGACTTGATGCGCCGGATCAAGATGGCGTTCGATCCCAACGGCATCCTCAATCCTGGGAAGACCGTTTAAGATTTCACAGGCGGGCACGCAGCACACTGGTCTTTATGGGAGCTGGCGCCAAGTCCTTGTTCAGGCGTTGATGACGCGTCTGACCGCGGCAACTACGTGCTGTTCGGACGGGACGACGTAGGCCTCCATCTCGGGGCTTGCCGGGACGGGCGTGTCCGGACGAGCGACACGGGCGATGGGCGCCTTCAGGGAAGCGAACCCCTTGTCCGCCACCATGCCGGCAATGCCGGACGCGGCGCCACCATGCAAGGGAGACTCGTCGGCCACGACGAGACGGCCCGTCTTGGCAACGGACGCAAGGATCGTCTCTTCGTCAAGCGGTGAAAGCGTCCGCGGATCGATCACGTCACATTCAATGCCTTCACCCGCAAGCTTCTCCGCCGCCGCCAGCGCTTCAGGCACCATGATCGAAAGCGCAACGATCGTCACGTCCTTGCCACTGCGCTTGATCTCGGCCTTGCCAAGCGGGATCGGCGGCGCGTCGGTATCCACCGCCCCTCTCAACGAGATGAGCTTGAAATGGCTCATGATGAAGGTCGGGTTCGGGCTTGCCAGCGCGGCAGGCACGAGCCCGTAGGCGTCGGCGGGAGTCGCCGGAAGGACCACTTCGAGGCCGGGGGCATTCCAGACGAAGGTGTGCATGTCGTGGCTGTGTTGCGGCGCACCCGAACCGCGAACACCGTGGGTGATGTGGAAGGTAACAGGAACGGGAAGGCGACCGCCGGACATGTAGTAGCCGACGGCCGCCTCGTTGACGATCGCCGAGAGCGCCAGCAGCGAGAACGAACCGGTGGCCAAGTCGACGAAGGGGCGCATGCCGGCCATCGCGGCGCCAGTACCCATTGCGGCGTTGGCGGCTTCGGAAGTCGGCGGCTTGGCGACGCGGCCGGGGAAGCTCTGCCGCAGCTTGTCGGACAGCGGACGGGTCGGGCCGAGTGAAAAGGGACGGCCGAGCAAGGAGACGCGCGTGTCGCTCTGCATACATTTCCCGAGCGCCGTCAGGAAGGCTTCGGCATAGCTCATCTCGGTTATTGCCATGCTGACCTTCCTCAAGCGAAAACGTGGTTCAGTGCAGCCTCAGGCGGCTGCTCAGGTGCCGCGAGCGCGAGCTCGCGGGCGGAATTCATAAGCCGCAAGACCTCGCCATCGATCTGCTCGACGCGGGAGGAATCGGATTGTGCCAAGCTTCGAGCGAGGCGCAGAACCGGATCCTGGTTCTCGAACCAGTCGCGGTGTTCCGCCGGCAGTTCGGCCCGGCCGGTTCCAACTACGATGTCGGTGACGCCCGTCACCATGGACGGCCATTGCTGGAAGTTGCCGGGCCAGCGCTCGGTCATCGACTCGATGAAGCGAGGACCGTTACCGCCACGGCAGGCAGCAACTGCAGCCGAGGTGGCTGCGAAGACTGCCTCGACGTCACGGCCATCGACGCGTTCGGTCTCGATGCCGAACGTTGCCGGGATCTTTCGGAGATCGTCCGTGGCGTGCTCGTCGCTTGCCTTGCCACCGCCCTGCCAGAGCGCTGCGTCATTGTTTTCGCAAAAGAAGACGACAGGCAGGTTCCAGAGCGCCGCAATGTTCAGCGCCTCGAACGCGACGCCTTCCTCAAGCGCACCGTCGCCAAAGAAGACGATCGTGACGGAGCCGTCGCCGCGTTGCCGGCAGGCATACCCGCCACCGATGGCAAGGCTGATGGCTCCGCCGACGACGCCCGAGGTCGAGAGAAAGCCAAGCTCGGGCTCGCAGAGATGGAAGGTGCCGCCATAGCCACGGTTGATGCCGGTGGCGCGCCCGAGGATTTCAGCCAGTGTGGCGGCGGGATCGGCGCCACGGGCGATCAGATGGCCGTGGTTGCGATGCGTGGTAACGATATGGTCGGACGACCCGAGCGCGGACATTGCGGCGGCACCGGCGGCCTCCTGGCCGATGTAGAGGTGATAATGGCCGGTGAAAGCGCCTTCGTCGTGGAGTGAGAAGACCGCTTCCTCGAAACGGCGCATCCGGAGCATAACCTCGAAGAGCGACCATTTTCGCGCCTCGTCCAGCGCTGCAGTCATTTCACATCCTCCCTTGATCGAGCCCCGCGACAATACCCTGACAGCGCGCTAATGTCGCCGCCGAACGGCAAGCATACAGGAGGTTCGCACAATGGCTGAGACATGGGTTTCGATCAAGA
>JBJOGJ010000162.1:0-9068 GCA_046048295.1 Pseudomonadota bacterium
GACGCCTCTGGAATTTGCGAATCAAATGATTAACAACCCGGTCGCGGACTCACTCTAAGGCCGGTACCAAAACAGGGTGCCCCTCAAACCAACGGACTTTACGAACTTATCCGTGGTACGCAATCTGGGGGCAGGTCAAACTGCCGCCGGCGCCCGAGTAGTTATCGCTACTCCCCGGCGACAAGATCGAGCTTTCACCGTGCTTTCTCACTGGAGTCTCGTTACCAAACTCCTAGGCAGCTTGCGTCCCTGCCTGAACTCTTGCTTTCGAAGTGGACATCTTGATCTGGTGGACAATTTTGGGACAGTTGAAGCGGGAACCAGCGGGATACTCAAGGAATCAGCGATATCCAGTCGGGCGCGCCAATCCACCTGCAGGTCTACCAGGGCAGTTCCTTGCCAGCCAGGGAATGGAACCCGCCAGTCCGCTCAGCGGGCAGTGGCGATCGGGACCGATGGAGCCACAGACAAGGCGTCGACTACAGCGCGCGTGACTTCCTTCGTACCCGCGCGCCCACCCACATCCGGCGTTCGAATGCCCGACGCACAGGTGGCCTCGATCGCATCCATCAGCGCCCGGGCTGCGGATCTTTCTCCGAGGTGCTCGAGCATCTGCACCACCGACCAGAAGCTGGCCACGGGATTGGCGATGCCCTTGCCGGTGATGTCGAAGGCCGAACCATGGATCGGCTCGAACATCGACGGATACCTGCGCTCGGGGTCGATGTTGGCGGTGGGCGCCACGCCGATGCTGCCCGCCAGCGCACCGGCGAGGTCCGAGAGGATGTCCGCATGCAGGTTCGTGGCGACGATGGTGTCGAGGCTGCGGGGGTGCAGCGTCATGCGCACCGTCATCGCATCGACCAGCATCTTGTCCCAGGTGACATCGGGATATTCGCGCGCCACCTCGGCCGCGACTTCGTCCCAGAGCACCATGCCGAAGCGCTGGGCGTTGGACTTGGTCACGACAGTGAGCAGCCGGCGCGGCCGCGACCGGGCGGTCTCGAACGCGAACCGCATGATCCGGCGGATACCCGTGCGCGTGAAGATGGCCACTTCGGTGCCGACTTCCTCGGGTTGTCCGCGATGCGAACGGCCACCCTGCCCCGAATACTCTCCCTCGCTGTTCTCGCGGATGATCACCCAGTCCAGGTCGCCGGGACCGCAGTCCCGCAGCGGCGAACGGATGCCAGGCAGCACGCGCGTGGGGCGTACGTTGGCATACTGGTCGAATCCCTGGCAGATCTTCAGGCGCAGTCCCCACAGCGTCACGTGATCGGGAATATCGGGCGCGCCGACCGCGCCGAACAGGATGGCGCTGAAGGGTTTCAGCGTCTCGAGCCCGTCGTCGGGCATCATCTTGCCGTGGCGACGGTAGTACTCCGAGCCCCAGTCGAAGCGGCGCGTGTCGAACTGTACGTCTGCCTGCCTTCGCGCGACGGCCTCCAGTACTTCGAGTGATGCATCGATCACCTCGGGCCCGATGCCATCGGCCGGAATGACCGCTATCGAGTGCTTGCGCATGGGATTACCTGGTTCTTTTGTCTTGAAGAGAAGAGCAGCACGAGGGCCGCCGACAGGGCCAGTGATACGGCGACGCAAAGGAGTCCGGCACCGTAGCCGCCAGTCCTCTCCTTCAGCCAGCCGATGATCGCAGGTCCGGCGAAACCGCCAAGATTGCCGATCGAATTGATGGCGGCGATGCCGGCAGCGGCAGCGGCGCCTCCCAGAAACTGACCCGGGATGCTCCACAGCGGTGGCTTCGCCGAGCTGATGCCGATGTTCACCACGACGAGGGCCGCCACCACGGCGGCGAGGTTTGCCGCCCCGGATGCCAGCGCCAGGCCCACGGCGGCAACCACGCAGGGGATGAACACATGCCAGGTGCGTTCGTTGTGCCGATCGGAATGACGCGCCCACCAGATCATCGCGATCACGGCCGCTGTCGGTGGGATGCCGTTGAGCAGGCCGGTCTGCAGCGGCGACAGGCCATACTGCGCGAGTATCTGCGGTGACCAGATGCCGAGCGTGTACAGCCCCGCGGACGTTCCGAAGTAGACCAGGCCCAGTATCAGGACGCGCGGATCGAGCAAGGCGCGCAGCACCGAATGCTGCCGGGTTGATTCGGCAGCGCCTCGCTCGGACTCCAGCTCTCGCGACAGCCACTCCCGCTCCTCGACGGAAAGCCACTTCGCTTTCTCGGGGCGGTCGGTCAGGAGCCAGGGAAGCAGCACGCCCAGCACGATGGCCGGCAGGGCTTCGATCAGGAACAGCCACTGCCAGCCTTTGAGTCCGGCGACTCCATCGAGCATCAGAATCGCGCCGGAGATCGGCGAGCTGATGGCCGTGGAGATCGGCACCGCGGCCATGAACCAGGCCGTGATGCGCGCGCTCTGGCGCGCGGGAAACCAGTACCCGAGGTAGTGGATGACGCCCGGAAAGAACCCCGCCTCGGCCACGCCGAGCAGGATGCGAAGCGTGTAGAACTGCGCCACGCTGTCGATGAAGGCCATGGCCGCCGAGACCAATCCCCAGGTCACCATGATCCGGGCCAGCCACGCCCGCGCCCCGAAGCGATGCAGCAACAGGTTGGAGGGCACTTCGAACAGGAAATAGCCCAGGAAGAACAGGCTTGCGCCCAAGCCGAAGGCCGCGGCTCCCAGCCCGAGGTCCTCGTTCATGGTCAGGGCCGCAAAGCCGATATTCACCCGATCCACGTAGGCCACGAAATACAGAAGCATCAGGATGGGCACCAGCCTGAAGGCAACCTTGCGCGTGACTCGAGCCTCGATCATCCGCAGACGGTAGCGAGGTGCCGGATTGCACGGCAATGGTCAACGGAATATATAAAAATATTGAACAATCGCGCGGGGAGCCCATGGACCTGAAACTGCTGACCTGCTTTACAGCAGTTTCGGACGAGCTGCACTTCGGACGGGCGGCCCGCAAACTCGACATCCTGCCCTCGGCGCTGGGCAGGAACATCCGGCTGCTCGAGGAAGAGCTGGGCGTCCGGTTGTTCCAGCGTTCCACGCGCAATGTCTCGCTCACCGCCAGCGGGCATGTGCTGCTGCGCGAGGCGCGCGTGCTGCTGGCGCAGGCGGACTCGGCACTTTCCCGGGTGCGCGCTGCCGCGCAGTCACGCGAGCGGGTGTTCCGGCTGGGCGCGATCGACAGCGCCGCCACCGGCCTGGTGCCGCCCTTGGTCCATGACTTCCGCGAACAGTCTCCGGATGTGGAACTGGTGCTGGTGGAGGACAAATCCGCCCGGCTGCTGCCGAAGCTGCTGTCCGGCACGCTCGACCTGGCCATCATCCGCCCGCCTTCGACGCCGCGACCGGCGATCGAAACGGCCTTCCTGCTGGATGAACCGACGGTGGTTGCCCTGCCCGCCTCGCATCCGCTGGCGGCGCGCGAACGACTGCGCATCGAGGATCTGGCCGACCTACCGCTGATTGTTCCTTCGCCCCGCGACCGTCCCCACAGCCACAACCTGACGCTGCGACTGTTCCTGCAGGCGGGACTTACGCCCCGCATCGTGCAGCAGGCCGGCGAGAAGCAGACCATCGTCAACCTCGTGAGCACCGGCATCGGCGCCGCACTGGTGCCCCATTGGACCAGTCGCATCGCGGTGGAGGGCGTGGTCTACCGCCCCCTGGTGGATGCAAACGGCAAGATCGTGCGGGAGCTGCCGCTGGCCGCGGCCTGGGTGCGCGGCTCGAAAGACAATGTCCGCGACGAGCTGCTGCATCTGCTCGCCAGTCGCCTGGATGTGTATGCCGACGGACTGACCCGCGATTGAAGCGTATTTTTGTATAAATCGTAGGCCGTTGTAGCGACCAAACACTGACCGATAGTCTCCCCGGCATTCAGGGGGAGACGATGAAGCAGCCGATCCGTATCGCTTTCGCAGCCCTGCTGCTGCATTCCGCACTGCTTTGTGCGGCGGAAGTAGATCATCAGGCGGCAGGCCGCGCGGCTGCCGCGGCGGATTTCCCGGGACTGGGCACGCTGTGCGGCCCACCTTCACCCAAGGTCACTCCCGAACTCGTCCGGTCCCGACCGTGGTCGATGCCCGAGGGCGTGCCCGCCACGCGCGTCTTCGACAACCTGTATTTCGTGGGCCACAAGGATGTCTCGGCCTGGGTGCTGCGCACCTCGAAAGGCCTGGTGCTGATCGACGCGCTGGCGCACGAGAAGGAAGCGCCCGAATTCATCGAAGGCGGACTGCGAAAGCTGGGGTTGGATCCCGCGGATATCCGCATCCTGCTGATCACCCATGGCCATGGTGACCATTACGGGGGCGCCCGCTACATCGTCGAGCGATACCACCCGCAGGTCGTGATGAGCGCGATCGACTGGGCCGAACTGCAGAAGCCAGGCGCAGGGATGGATGTTCCCGGCTGGGATGATCCGCCTCGCCCGGACCGGCAGATCCGTGGGCGTGAATCGGTTCGTCTGGGCGATACCCGTATCACGACCCTGCTGACGCCGGGACACACGCTGGGCACGCTCTCCCTGCTCTTCCAGGTGCGCGACGGCAAGAACACGCTCAAGGCCCTGCTGTGGGGCGGCACCGGCTTCAACTTCGGCGACGACCCGGACCGATACCGCCAGTACGCGGCTTCGGCGGAAGACACACGTCAGCTCTCACTGCGCGAAGGCGTCGAAGTGTTTCTCTCCAATCATGTTCGGCGCGACCAGGCCGACGTGAAGATCGCGGCGCTCGCCACGCTCAAGCCCGGCGATGCACATCCGTTCGTATTGCCTCCGGAACGCACCGCGCGCGCTTTTGAAGTGTTCCGGGACTGCTCGCTCGCGCAGATCGACCGCTTACAGGCATCGCCTGCGCCGGTCCGCTAACCAGAAAGGGGATTGTTCATGTCCACACGCTCTTGCCCGATGCTTTCCGCCTCCAGCGCCATGGCGCTCTTCGCCGCACTGGCCGTTCCCGGCATCACGCCGCTCGCGGCAGAAGCATCGGCCAGCGCCGCCGATGAAGAAACCCTCGCCGAGGTGGTGGTCACCGGCTCGCGCATCGCGAGGCGCGACTATGTAGCACAGAGCCCGATCGTGACCGCGACGGCCGAGGCCCTGTCGCAGAGCGGCGCGGCGACGCTGGACAACTTCCTGCGCCAGCTGCCGCAGTTCCAGCCCGGAACGGGCGAGTTCTCGAACAACTCCGCGGGCGGCACCATCGGCCAGTCCAACCTGAACCTGCGCGGCCTGGGCGCACAGCGCAACCTGGTGCTGCTGGAGGGCCGGCGACTGCAGACCTCGGACAACACCGGCGCCATCGACATCAACACCATCCCCTCGATGGCGGTCGGCAACATCGAGGTCATCACCGGCGGCGCGTCGGCTACCTATGGCTCCGATGCCATGTCGGGCGTGGTGAACTTCCGACTGCGCACCGACCTCAAGGGTCTGGAGCTTTCCGCGCAGCACTCCGGCACCACGGACGGCGATGGCCATGTAGACCAGTTCGGCGTGGCCTGGGGCGGAGACTATGCCCAGGGCCGCGGCAAGGCGCTGCTGTCCGCCGAGTACGTGGAGCGCGATGGCGTTGCCGTTCGCGACCGGCCTTTCTTCCTGGATACCGCGGCCAGTGGCTTCCTGCCGCAGGGCAATGTGAATCCCGACGGCACCAACCTGCCCTCACAGGCGGCAGTGAACGCCATCTTCGCCCGGTATGGCATCACCACCGGCGTGCCGGCGCGCACCGGCAACTTCTTCCTGAACAATGACGGTTCGCTCTTCTCGCGCGGCACCTCGCTCACGAACACGGTGAACTACCGCGGGCCCACCACGCTGCCCTTCATCGCGAACAGCCGTTTCTTCGGCTATCACGGCAGCTACTTCAACTTCCTGCGCGCGCCGCTGGAACGCAGCGCCCTGTTCGGGCGCACCGAGTTCGCGCTCACGGACTCGATCACCGGCTATGCACAGGCGAACTATTCGCACGGCAAGGTGCGCAACATCGGCTCCGAAGCCATCCTGGCCGCTGGATTCCTCGAAAACATCCCCGTCACCAATCCATTCATCCCGGCGGATCTGGCACAGCTCATTGCCTCCCGGACGCGACCGACAGCGGAGTTCCAGTACATCGACCGGGTCGAGCAGGTGGGCCCGCGCGTGTACCAGACCACGACGAATCTCTGGCAGGGCATGGTGGGCCTCAAGGGATCCATCGCCGACACCGGACTGAACTGGGACGTTTACTATTCGCGGGGCGATACCACCACCCGCGACGCGACGATATCCGGCGCAGTGAGCGTCGCCGCCATCAATCGCCTCACGCGTGCCGCAGATGGCGGCGCAACCCTGTGCGCCGGCGGCTACAACCCCTTCGGGCTGAAGGACCTCAGTGCCGCGTGCGTTGCCTATATCTCACGCACGCCCGAGAACAAGACCTCGATCACGCAGGATGTGCTGGAGGCGACGCTGGATGGTGCCTTGTTCAGCCTGCCCGCCGGACAGGCCAAGTTCGCACTGACCGGCACCTACCGGTCCACGGATTACGGCTTCAGGCCGGATGCCGACATCGCGATCGGCGACATCGCCACCATCGCCTCGACGCAGGCGACGAATGGCAAGGTGGACGTGAAGGAGCTGTCGGCCGAAGTGCTGCTGCCGGTGTTGGCCGGCGTGCCGATGGTCGAGTCGCTGAACGTGACGCTGGGCTATCGCCTGTCGGACTACAACCTCTCGGGCACGGCCAACACCTGGAAGGCCGACTTCGACTGGCGCGTCTTCAAGCCGCTGCTGCTGCGTGGCGGCTACCAGAAGGCGCTGCGCGCGCCGAACATCGGTGAATTCTTCCAGGCCCCCACGCAGATCATCGTGGGTGTCGGCAACCCGCCGGGATCGGGGGATCCCTGCGACACGCGCTCTTCGCTGCGGACGGGTGCCACGGCCGCGGCAGTGCGCACGCTGTGCATTGCCAATGGCATCCCTGCCACGCTTGTGGACAGCTACCGCATCACCACGGCATCCATCATCACCACGTTCCAGGGCAACACGGCATTGGAGCCGGAATCAGCAAAGACCTGGACGCTGGGCGCGGTACTGACATCGCCGTTCGAGACGGACGCGCTGCGCAACCTGTCCCTGAGCGCGGACTTCTTCAACATCAAGATCGACAACGCGATCGCCACGCTGGCGCCACTCACGGTGCTGCAGAAGTGCTTCAATGCCGACGGCTCGAATCCCACCTATGCCGCGAACAACTTCTTCTGCCAGAAGGTGACGCGTCCCACGGGCAACGATCCGTTCGTGTCGCGCCCGACGCTGAACCTCGGTGGATACCGGACCAAGGGCATGGACCTGCAACTCAGCTGGCGCGTGCCGGTGGAGCTGATCAACGGCAGCGTCAGCCTGGACAGCTACGCGAGCAAGCTGAAGAGCTTCGCCATCCAGACGCTGCCGGGCACGGCCTTCCAGGAGAACGTGGCGACCCTCTCGGGCAGCACGAGCTACCCGCGCTGGACGCTCGTGAACTCGGCCGCCGTGGACATCGGGCGCTTCCAGCTCTCGGCCCGCTGGAGGCACATCAACCCGATGCGAGACAGCTCGCGGGTCACCAATCCCGCCTCGACCACGCCGGGTGTGGATGCCTACAATTACATCGACCTGTCGGCCCGCGCGGAGATCACCGACAAGATCGAAGCGCGGTTCGGTGTGAACAATTTCACGGACAAGGCGCCGCCGGTAGTAGCCGGTACGCCGGGTGCAACCAACCTCGGTGTCTATGATGCAATCGGCCGCACCATCTTCGTTTCGGCCAAGGCGCGGTTCTGACGCCGTGAGGCGTGCCGGCCGGCTGGTGGAAGCAGCGGGAGTCGCCCTGTCCCTGCTGCTCGCCACCGGTCCCGCCATACCCGCCGCTGCGGAACCCGATCCGCTGCGGCTGCTGGCCGAGCATCCCGATGATGCGATCACGCCAACCCTGGTGCTCTCGGTCGTGGCCCGTGTCGGAGAGACGATCGAAGTCGGAGAAGGTCCGGACGGAGTCCGCAGGATCGTTCCCATTCTCGGCGGTACTTTCAGCGGTTCCGGGCTGCGGGGCGTCGTACTGCCGGGCGGCGCCGATCGCCAGCGGATTCGCGCCGATGGCGTGCGCGAGCTGGATGCCGTGTATGAGCTGCGCACGGACGATGGCGTGATCCTGATGGTGCACAACCAGGTGCTGGTGGATGCCGAGCGCCCTCCAAAGGGACAGCAGCGCTATGCGCGCTCGGTGGTGCGCGTTACGGCGCCGAAGGGCCCTTACGACTGGCTGAATCGGCGGCTGCTGGTGGGCACCTTGACGAGCCTGCGACCGGCACAGCCTTACGTGCTGCTGCGCTTCTACGCGCTTTGAGGATGAAGTCGACCTCTTGCTGAGCGTAGTGCGGCAGCGGACGGCAACGGCTGGAGCCATGCGCGACGCTTCGCAGAGAAGTGCACGAATCCGCTTTTCCGGTGGACATTTTTGGGACAGTTCGAGCGTGCTCGAGCGGGAACACACGGGATTCAACGGGACGTTATCTGCTTGATTCCGAAACAGGGCGCGCGTAACTTACTGATTGGAATCCATCTTTTTTGGCTCTCCGAAGGCAGGGGTCACTGGTTCGAATCCAGTCGGGCGCGCCATTTCCTGGGAAGCGCGGCCATGCCGTTCTGTCATTCCTGCGGCGCTCAGGCCTACGAAAAGGCCGTCGTCTGCGTCAAATGTGGCGTCGCCCTGTATCCCGTTCGGCCCGGTGGCTCGTCGGCTGGGGCTGAAGAATCCGACAGGTCCTGGGTCGTGGCGCTTCTGCTGTCCCTGTTCTGGGGCTGGCTGGGCATCCACCGTTTCTATGTCGGCCACGTCGGTATCGGCGTGGCCCAACTGCTCACCGCGGGCGGCTGCGGTATCTGGTGGATCATCGACTTCATCCTTGTCGCGCTCGGTGGCGTCAGGGACGAACGGGGCCGGCCGCTGCGCAAATAGGCGGCGTGCAGGGGCGCTACGCCCCGGGCCGCAAGCCAGCCTGCCCGGACCGCGCCCGCAGCGCCTCGTAGAGCTGCGCGGGACCCAACAGGAT
>JBJOGJ010000163.1:0-8964 GCA_046048295.1 Pseudomonadota bacterium
CGACTGCGAAGGTCTTCGCCGGTCAGGTCAAGGAACACGTCCGCAGGCTGTATGATCGCGGGCGCGACGGCCTCATAGCCGGACTTCGTGAACACAGACAGCAGGCACCGGGCCTGATCCTCCAAAGCCTCAAACTGCCTTGCCGATTCCGCAACCATGCGAGGGGCTTTCCTAGTTGCCCTGCTGCCGGGCGATCACGTTCCTGACCGCGGCAACCATCTCGGCCTCCTGAACCGAGAATTGAGCAGGTCTCGATGCACGCCATTCCCGGGCATCGGCGATGTTTTCGGAGGCCTTGGCGCCTTCGACGAGATCCTTGATCTGTACCTCGCCCTTCTCCCGCTCATCGCCGCCCTGGATGATGACACAAGGTGCACCGCGCTTGTCGGCATACTTCATCTGAGCCTTAATGCCGGCGGTGCCGACATACATTTCGGCACGAATCCCTGCTTCGCGCAACGTCCTTGCCATCAACTGGTACCGGGCGGTTTCTGCCTTATCCATGACGAGCACGATAACCGGTCCGGTCCCTGAATTGTTCCGCGTTCCGCCAAGTGCAGCGAGCGCTGCCTGAAGGCGGGAGACGCCGATCGAGAAGCCGGTGGCAGGGACGCGCTGGCCGGTGAAGCGGGCAACGAGGTCGTCGTATCGCCCGCCGCCGCCGACCGAGCCAAAGCGAACAACCTGGCCATCGTCGTTCTTGACCTCGAAGGTCAGCTCGGCCTCGAAGACGGGCCCGGTATAGTATTCGAGGCCGCGTACGACAGTCTGGTCCAGCTTCACGCGGTCGCTTCCGAAACCAGCTCCTGCACATAACTCCGCAATCGCACCGAGTTCGGCAAGGCCTTCCTGGAACACGGCACTCGCAGAGAAAGTGTTTGCGGCCTGATCGGAGAGCAGGTCGGGAAGTGGGATCTGCAGGAAACTCATAACCTTGTCAATGTCGTCGACCGACAGCTCCGCGCCTTTCGTGAAGTCGCCACTTTCGTCTTCCCGGCCAGTGCCCAGAAGTTGGCGGACACCGGCGAGCCCGAGCCGGTCCAGCTTGTCGATAGCCCGCAGCACCGTGAGCTTCTTGGTTGAATTGGCCTCGTCACCGAGGCCGATCGTCTCGAGGACACCATCCAGCAGCTTGCGGTTCGAGACCTTGACGACAAAGTCGCCGCGCTTGATGCCCAGCTTCTCGAGGGTATCGGCTGCCAACATGCAGATCTCGGCGTCGGCGGCGACGTTATCCGTCCCGACGGTATCGGCGTCGAACTGCATGAACTGGCGAAAGCGGCCTGGACCCGGTTTCTCATTGCGCCACACCGGCCCGAAGGCATAGCGCCGGAAGGGCTTCGGGATGGTCTGGAAATTCTCCGCCACGTAGCGGGCAAGGGGGGCGGTCAAATCGTAGCGCAGCGAAAGCCACTGTCCGTCCTCGTCCTCGAAAGAGAAAACGCCCTCATTCGGGCGGTCGAGGTCGGGCAGGAACTTGCCGAGAGCGTCTGTATACTCGATTGCCGGGGTTTCGAGCGGCTCGAAGCCGTACGTTTCGTAGACTTCGCGGATGCGCGCAAGCATCTCGAGGCGCGCACGGGTATCTCCGGCGGTTGCGTCAAGGAAGCCCTTCGGCAGGCGGGCCCGTGGCCGGTTGGATTTCGTCGTCTTGGGGTTCGACATCGATTGGGTTCGCGTCGTTGCGCCGCTGGCGGAAACTCGAGACCTTAGACGGCTGCCTGCCTCTACCGCGCGCGTTATATCGGATCGTGCTGCGAGCGCAAATGGTTAACGCCGCCGGAAATAAGACAGCGCTAACGGGTTTGCTGGTGTCAGCGGCGACGTGGCCCGGCGTGACTAAGCCTTGAAGAGGCCTTCGAACCTCTTGTTGAAGCGTGACAGCCGGCCGCCACGATCGCTCAGCCGCTGCTCACCGCCTGTCCAGGCCGGATGGCTGGACGGGTCGATGTCGAGCTGCAGCGTCTCGCCCTCACGACCGTAGGTCGAGTAGGTGACGAACTCGGTGCCATCGGTCATGACGACCTTGATCTGGTGGTAGTTCGGATGCAAGTCGGCGTCTTTTTTCATGGCACCAGCTTTCGCAAACAATAACATACCGCGCACAGCCCAGTGGCCGGTGCCGGTAGACGTCTTTCTCGGATGCGTGCTTGTAGAGCAATTGCTTGCCGCGGGCAAGTCTCGTGCGCTCAAAATGGTGGCCTTTGGCCGCAATCTGCGCCAAAGACGCTTGCAGGGGGGGCGGAGACTGATAAGTCACGCATTCCAGAATCATTGGGATTTCGAGGCGTGGAAACGACCGACGTGCAGGATGGCAGAGAAGCAAGTGAGCGCGGACGGCGCGACCTGAGGCCGCTTGCCCGGCTGAAGCCCTATCTGCTGCGCTATCCCGCCGTCCTGGCTGCTGCGCTTCTGGCGCTGGTCGTCTCCGCCGTGGCGATGCTGTCGGTTCCGGTTGCGGTGCGGCGGATCATAGACACCGGCTTTGCGGCAGGGGCAGGGGGCGACGGCGTTTTCCTTGGTCTTGTCGGACTTGGTGCTGTTATCGCGGTTGCTGCCGCCGCCCGCTTCTATTTCATCAACTGGCTGGGCGAACGCGTGGTCGCCGACGTGCGCCGGGACGTGTTCGAACACCTCACTCTGCTCGGGCCGGCGTTCTTCGAGCGTACGCACTCGGGGGAAGTGATGAGTCGGCTGACTGCCGATACGACGCAGGTCAAGGCGGCGGCAGGCATGACCATCTCCCAGGCGCTGCGCAACACGATCATGCTGTTCGGCGCGCTGCTGATGATGTTTTTGACGAGTTCCGAGCTTTCCGGCCTGGTTCTCGTCGCCATACCGCTCATCGTGTTGCCGCTGGTCGCCTACGGCAGGATCGTGCGTAAGCGTTCCAGAGCCGCTCAGGACACCCTTGCGGAAGCCTCGGCCTACGCGGCCGAAAACCTCTCATCCGTACGGACCATGCAGGCCTATGCCTATGAGGCGGAGGTCAACCGGCGCTACGGTCGCGCCGTCGACGCGGCATTCGATGCGGCGAGGTCGCGGCTGACGGCCCGCGCGGGGCTGACCGCGATCACAATGTTTCTGGTGGTGGCAAGTGTCGTGGGTGTCTTGTGGTACGGTGCCGGTGCGGTCACTGCCGGAAGGATGACGGGCGGCGAACTGGGGCAATTCCTGCTCTACGCGCTGTTCGCAGCCGGTGCGCTCGGCGAATTGTCGGAGGTCTGGGGCGAAGTGCAGCAGGCGGCTGGCGCCTCCGAGCGGCTTGGAGAGATCCTCGCCACCCGGCCGGAGATCGTCTCCCCGGCAGTGGTGACAGCCCTGGCGCGGCCGGTGGCAGGGCGCGTCGAGTTCGAGAACGTGACATTCCGTTATCCGACGCGGCCGGATGTTGCAGCACTGGATGGCATTTCGCTTGCCGTCGAGCCCGGCGAAACGGTTGCCATCGTCGGCCCTTCCGGGGCCGGAAAAAGCACGATCTTCAATCTGCTCTTGCGCTTTTACGATCCAACCGGCGGGCGCGTGCTGATCGACGGCGTGGCGGTCGACAGCGCTGATCTCGCAGCGGTCAGGGGGGCGATCGCACTCGTGCCACAGGAGGTTGCCCTGTTCGCGGACCGGATCGAGGAGAATATCCGCTACGGCAATCCGCACGCCAGCATCGAGGCGATTAGTCGTGCCGCTTTGGCCGCGCAGGCAGACGGCTTCATCCGCGCTCTTCCAGAGGGCTACCGTACCGTGCTCGGTGAGCGTGGCGTACAGCTTTCCGGTGGCCAGCGTCAGCGTATCGCCATCGCTCGGGCGATCCTGAAGGATGCACCCATCCTGCTGCTCGACGAGGCGACGAGTGCGCTCGACGCCGAGAGCGAGGCGCAGGTGCAGCAGGCGCTCGAGGCCGTGATGCAGGGCCGGACGACGCTCGTGATCGCCCATCGTCTGGCAACCGTCCGGCGGGCCGACCGCATCATCGTTATGGACAAGGGGCGCATCGTGGAGACCGGTACCCACCACAGCCTTCAGCGTGAGGGTGGGCTCTATGCGAGGCTCGCCGCGCTGCAGTTCCGTGAGCACGAGACGCTGGCCGCGCAATAGCCGTGGCGCCGCTATTCGCGGCGCAAGACCGTGTTGACCAACCTATTCGCCCAACCTTCAGCGACGAAGGTGGCCTTTGCCTTCTCGGGATCATAGACCGTGTCGACCCATTGCAGAAACGGCATCGGTGTCACTTGATTGTGAGCGAGGTAGAGGTGGAAAACGTAATCGAGTACGCCGGTGTCGGCCTGGCGGATATGCCCATAGCGCAATGACAGCTCTTCGAGGCTCGCTTCCAGGGGCTCACCGCGCTTCATGAATCGGTAGAGCACGCTCATCAATCCTGCCCGGTCGGCACCGGACTTGCAGTGCATCAGGATCGGGTATTCCACCGTCTCGAAAAGCTCGCGCGCTGCATGGAATTCCTTCGGCGTCGGTGCGGCGCGCGAGCGGATCGGAAAGTTGACGAGCTTGAGGCCGATTTGCTCGCAGGCCTTCTGCTCCAGCCAGAAGCCGCCACACAGCCGTTCGCCTCGCAGGTTGACGATCGTGCGGATGCCACGCCGGGCTATCGCGCGCAATTGGTGCGGAGCGGGCTGCGCCGAGCGCCAGCAGTTGTCGTCGATCTGGTGCAGATTGAGGTACGCGAGCCGGAAGATGCCGTGATCGACCAGCAGCATGTCGAGATAGGACCCGGTGGGGCCAAGGCTGCGTCGCATCCAAGGTGGCGCCTTGTGGGCAAGCTGATGCCGCCAGCCAAGGGTCAGCGTCTTGATGCGGCGTCTGATTGCTTTGGTTCGGCTTGCCATCGGTCCGGTTGTGGCGCTCTCCGGCGCACCCGCCGAATCGGCTCCGGCCACCCGCTACGTGCGATCGATCGACGGGGTTCTGGGGCCGGCGCAGCCGGATTCGCGTTGCTTTTGCATTTGCTGAATAACCGCTATAGAGAGCCGGAGCAAGTGGGGGGACGCGCCGGCGCCCGCCGCGAATGTCCACTGTCTGGAGCAGCCGACACGGATGGCGCGAAAGCGGGAGAAAATCCGACACTTCCATCGGCTGGCGGGCCGGTTTGTCCGGCGCTATATCGGCTTCGTGGAGCGCACTTCCAGCATCGTCACGGAGCCTGCGGATCTGGAGCCCTTTCTGTCCGGGCATACGCCGGCGATCGTTGCGCTCTGGCACGGCCAGTTCCTGCTCGCCACCCGAATCAGGCCACGGCGTATTCCGCTGCAGATCATGCTTGCCCGACATGGAGATGCGGAAGTTTTTGCGCAGGCGCTTGCCGGCGACGACATCGACCTCATTCGCGGCGCCGGAGCGGGCAAGCGCCAGAAGGACCGGGGCGGAGCCGCCGCCCTTCGCGGCGCACTGCGTGCCCTGAAGTCCGGTGTATCGGTCGGCATGACGGCGGATGTGCCACCTGGACCGGCGCGGCGCGCAGGGGAAGGCATCGTGACGATTGCGAAGATGTCGGGGCGGCCGATCATCCCGCTGGCGGTTGCCTCCCGCCGCTATGTGGCGTTGAACACATGGAGCCGGATGACCGTCAACATGCCGTTTGGGAAGTTGGCAGCGGTCTACGGCGAGCCGATATACGTGCCGCGCGATCTCAACCCCGATGAAATCGAGACTTACCGCGCCAAGGTCGATGCGGCGCTCGATCGGGCAACTGTGCGGGCCTATGAACTCGTTGGTGCCGATCCCAGCCGGGCAACGCCTTCGCGCTCAGGAAGCGGCATGCCGACCGGCGGGCCGGCTGGGGGTACGAGCCTCGCGCTCAGGGGATACAGGCTCGGCACATTGCTCATGCAGCCCACCGCCAGCGTTCTTCTCCGTCATCGGGAAAGCAAGGGGCGCGAGGATGGCAGGCGGCGCGGCGAACGGCTTGGAGTGGCCGATCGCGCGAGGCCTGACGGTACGTTGGTCTGGGTGCATGCCGCCAGCGTCGGGGAGACGAATGCGGTGCTGCCGCTCATCGAGCGGTTGCGGGAACGGCGGCCCGAACTTCGGTTCCTCCTCACCACCGGGACTGTGACATCGGCGGCGTTGGCCGAGAAGCGGCTGCATCCCGACGACACACACCAGTACGTGCCGCTCGATGCGCCGAGATTCGTGCGCCGTTTCGTCGACCATTGGCGGCCGGACGTGGCGATATTCACCGAGTCGGAGATCTGGCCGAACCTCGTTTTTGCATGCTCCGCACGGAGTGTCCCGCTGGTCCTCGTCAACGCGCGGATGTCGAGCCGGTCGTTCGACCGTTGGCGGCGTCTGAAGAGCCAGGTGCGTCCGCTTTTTGCGTGCTTCGATCTTATCCTGGCGCAGAATGAAGTGCTGTCTCGGCGTTTCGCCGAGCTTGGCGCGCCGAATGTCAGGGCTGTCGGCAATCTGAAGCTGGACGCTCCGCCGCCGCCGGTCAGTCCGGCCGCGCTGGCGCAGCTTTGCCAGGCGGTCGGCGGTCGCCCACTGTTCCTCGCCGCCAGCACGCACGCAGACGAGGAAATCGTCGTCGGTCATGCCCACCGGCAGATCGTGCAAACGGTGCCGCATCTGTTGACGATCATTGCGCCACGTCATCCCGAGCGCGGAACCGCGATCGCGGAGGAACTCAAAGGGTTGGGGCTGAAGGTTGCATTGCGGTCGGCGGGCGATCTGCCGGGGGAGGCGACAGACGTCTACATCGCCGACACGATCGGCGAACTGGGCACACTCTACTCGATGGCCCCCGTTGCGTTTATCGGTGGCTCGATGGTGCGAAGGGGTGGGCAGAACCCGATCGAAGCGGTCCGGCATGGGACGGCAGTGATCATGGGCCCGCACTGGTACAATTTTTCTGACGCGTGCAGAACGCTTCTCCGGCACGAAGGAATGATCGAGGTCGCCGATGCCGCTGCATTGGCAGAGGCGGCGAGCATGCTGCTCTGTTCCTCCGACAAGGCCGAGAGCGTCAGGGCCGGTGCTCAGGCAGCATTGATGACGCTTGCTGGCGCGCTGGAAGAAAGCGTCGCTGGCGTGCTCTCGTTTCTCCCAACGGCCGAGGAACTCAAGCGTGCCTCTTGACGAGCCGTCGTGGTGGTTCATCAGGGAACGGACTTTCATTGCCAATGCAATGCGGCCTGTAGCGGCGGTCTGGAACTGGTGGGGGCTTCGCCGGTTCGCCAATTCCAACCCCTACCGCTGCGCGCTTCCCGTCGTCTGCGTCGGAAACTTCACTGCCGGGGGTAGCGGCAAGACACCGATGGCGCTCGAGATTGCGTCTATACTGGCGCCGCTGGGCGTCGACGCTTACTTCCTGACGCGCGGCTATGGCGGCCGGATTTCCGGCCCGCATCTGGTCGATGTCGTCAGAGACAGTGCTCGAGACGTCGGTGACGAAGCGCTGCTGCTTGCGAGGCAGTCCGCAACGGTAGTTGCGAGGAACCGGGCGGAAGGCGCGAAGTTCATAGAAAAACTCGCCAGCGCGCAGGCCAAGCGCGCGGCAATCATCATGGACGATGGCCTGCAGAACCCGTCTCTGGCCAAGGATCTTTCGATTGCCCTCGTCGACGCAGTGCGCGGCATTGGCAACGGGCTAACCATACCGGCCGGGCCTTTGCGGATCTCGCTCGAGTTCCAGCTCAGGCTTGCTGACGTCATCGTCGTCAACAATGGGGTCGCAGGTGATCCGGCTGGCAGTGTGGCTGGGTGGCTGAGGGAGAAATTTCCTGGGCCGGTCCTCGAAGCTTCTCAATCGCCGGCGGGAGATACCGGCTGGCTGGATGGTGCCCGGGTGATCGCATTCGCCGGAATTGCCAATCCACGCCGGTTCTTCGACCTTGTGGAGAGCCTTGGCGGCATCTGCGTCGACAGGATCGCATATGCCGATCATCATACCTTCACCAGCAGCGAGGCCGAGTTCCTGCTGCGGCGGGCGGGCGATGCCGGAGCACAGCTGGTGACCACCGAAAAGGACCATGTTCGGTTGTCGGGCAGCGCGCCACTCCGGGATCTGCAACGGTCGGCGCGACCTATCGCTATCAAGACGGCCTTCGCCGGTCGCGATCAAGTCCGGATGAGGTCGTTGATCGAAGGCATACTGATCCAGCCAGGCGACGCGCGAGTGGGTTAGGGGCTCCGTCGCGCAGCGAAGAATGCCCGCAGGACTTCGGCGGATTCCTGTTCGGCGATCCCGGAGTAAACCTCGGGAGCATGGTGGCAGGTTGCCTGCGTGAAGATCCGGGGGCCACTTTCCACGCCGCCGCTCTTTGGATCGCTGGCACCATAGTAGAGGCGCCGGAGACGGGCAAAGGAGATTGCAGCCGCACACATGGGACATGGCTCGAGCGTGACGTAGATATCGCATCCAATGAGGCGTTCCGAGCCGAGGAGGGCCGTGCCGGTACGAATGACGAGCATCTCGGCGTGTGCGGTAGGATCGGCTAGTTCGCGCGTCCGATTGCCCGCTGACGCCAATACGGCGCCGTCGGTGCCGACGAGCACCGCGCCGACGGGAACTTCACCCCGCTCGGCAGCGGCCCTTGCCTCGGCAATAGCCAATGCCATATAGCCTCCGGTTTCCATGAATGCGAGGATATAGCGTCCAGGCGCCGAAATCCCAACTGAGAGTGGGCAGGTATAACGTGAGCGATACAACTGAAGGTGCCGGTCGTGGCAAGCCACGAAGGTTCAAGCCGGGCGGAGGGCGGGGGCGGTCAGATGGTGGAGGCAAGCCTGGTGGGAAGGGCTTCCGCGGCGGCCGGCGGGACGCGTCGGGCGGTGAGGCCGGCGACAAGGGCGGTTCGTTCCGGAAGGGCCGGGAAGGCTTCCGCGGGGGCCGGCGGGATGCGTCGGGCGGTGAGGCCGGCGACAAGGGCGGTTCGTTCCGGAAGGGCCGGGAAGGCTTCCGCGGGGGCCGGCGGGATGCGTCGGGCGGTGAGGCCGGCGACAAGGGCGGTT
>JBJOGJ010000164.1:0-8845 GCA_046048295.1 Pseudomonadota bacterium
CATGCCATTGGTGAAGCAGTGTAATGGCTTCATAGTGGATGAGGATGGTCAACACCGTGATGATGCTCGTGATGATCGTGGCAGTGAACATTTGTGCGGCGGCCTCCGACGGCGAGATTCGCGGCCAGGATAGCAGCTCAGCGGCCTGTGAGCATGCCGCCCACGTCTGCGGCGAGAAATGCGATGGTACATGCGAGGCCCAGCCAGGGTATCCACGCGGGCACCACATAGACCCCTTTGGCAGGCTCCGGATCACGACGCTTGATGGCAATGAGCGCGGCGTTGATCAGGATGAACAGTGCGAGCAGCAGGCGCGAGGAGAACAGTGCGAGGTCCTCGAGCGGGACGGCGAGCGCCAGGCCGAGAACGATCAGCGTTGTGAGGGCGGTAGAGAGTATCGGAGTATGCGTGACGGGGTTCACGCCAGCGAGCGCCTTGGGCAGGTTGCCCTGGCGGGCGAGGCCGTAGAAGATCCGTGACGACATGATGATCTGCACGATGATGCCGTTGAGGGTTGCAACGACGGCGATAGCGCTCATGGTTAGTGGGGAAAGCCCGGTCAGCTGTTCGAATACGAGGGCGAGGGGCGCCTGCGACTGGGAGAGCGCGGTTGGGCCGACGGCAGTGAGCGAGACCCAGACGACGAGAACATAGAGCACCGTCGTGATAGCGAGCGTCGCATATATGGCGCGTGGGAGGTTCCGTTCCGGTTGCTCCACCTCCTCGGCTATGTTGGCGAGTGCCTCGAAGCCGACGAAGGCGAACACGGCGAGCATGGAGGCGAGGAGGAGGCCCATCATGGTGGCGGGTGGCGGGCTATCGAGGAGGAGGGGCTTTTCCGGCAGGACGAGGGCTTGTCCCGACAAGAAGCCCACGGCGATAATAAGAAGCAGGCCGCCAATCTCGATCATCGTCATGAGGCCGGCGAAGGTGACGCTTTCCCTTATGCCCCAGGCAGAGACGAGGCCCATTGCGATGACGACAACGGTGATGATCATCCAGGCCGGCAGCGGAACGAAGACAGCGATGTAGCCGGCGCTGCCAACAGCAATGGCGCCGGCGGAGATTATGGAAATGGCAGCGGTGAGAAGTCCGACCCAGAGGGCGGCGCTCTCTGAGCGAAATCCGGCGCGGACGTATTCTGCTTCTCCGGCGGCAAGCGGTATGCGCGAGGCAAGCTCGGCGAGGGAGGCACTGGTCGGGGCGAGAACGGCGGCTGCGAACAGGAAGGCAAAGGGCGTCAGGTAGCCTGCTATGCCGGCAGCGGCTCCGATTAGCACGTAGATGCCGGCGCCAATGGTAACGCCCAGGCCGTAGAGAATGGCATGGCCAAGTGTGAGGGAGCGCAGGAGGCGGGGGGCGGCGGTCGTCGGCTGCTGGGCGGCCATGGTTCTCATCCAACCTGGTTAACAGTACGAGCAGGAAGCTGGTCCGATATCGGGGCCGGTTTCAGGGCAACGGCCGGAGGTAACAGGGCGACGGCAGCGGTGGCAACCACAACGAAGGCGGGGCGGCCGTCGGCGGTTGCCGAACGGTTGCGGCCAGTATATGACAACGCGGAAACCCGTGACAAAGAGCTGGCGCGCCGGGCAGAGCCGCCAGCGAGGTGGAAAGCGTGGCCGAAAGGCCGGGTTTCGCTCTTGACAGAAAAGATACCATCCGGCGGAGCGCGAAAGGGGAGACATGAGCGGTAGCGAGGATCCGAAGGACATCAAGGGGCCGGCCGAGCCGCAAACCCATTCCATACAAGACCATGCCATGGGCGAGTTCTGGGCTCACGAGCACGACGGGATGGCGGATCACGACCACGACTTCGATTTCGACGACTTGCCGCTCGAGGAAAATCCTCTCTGGATACAGGACAACGTCTTCCTCAACAGTGTCGGTATCGACATCGGATCCTCCGGCACGCAGGTCATTTTCTCCCGCCTCCACCTTCGGCGCATGGCTGAGGATCTCACCAGCCGCTACTATGTCGTCTCCCGCACTACCGTGTACCAGTCGCCAGTCTCCCTCACGCCGTATGAGAGCGAGACGAGGATCAGCGACACCGAACTCGGCAAGATACTCGATGACGCTTATGCCGGGGCAGGCATTTCGCCGAAAGACATCGACGCAGGTGCGGTGATCCTGACGGGCGAGGCGCTGCGCCGGGAGAACGCCCAGGCGATCGCAGCCACGGTGTCCGAGCACGGCGGCGACTTCGTTTGCGCTACGGCCGGCCACCACATGGAGAGCATGCTGGCGGCGTTCGGCTCAGGCGCGGCACAGGCGTCGCTCGACAGAGACGAGCGGATACTCAACGTGGATATCGGTGGCGGCACCGCCAAACTCGCCATCCTCGACAAAGGCCGGGTGACAGTAACGTCGGCGGTGCATATCGGCGGACGACTGCAGGTCGTGGACGAGAACGGTGTCATCACCAGGCTTGATCCGGCGGGCAAGTATCACGCCAAGCGGGCCGGCTTCGACTGGAAGCTCGGTGACAAGATCGATCCAGCCGATATGGACAAGGTCGCCGACAAGATGGCGGACACGCTGATCGAGGCTCTGGTGCATCGGCCGATCGACGAGGATATCCGTGGGCTCTATCTCACCGAGCCGATCGAAGACTGGGGCGACATCGGCGGTGTAATGTTTTCGGGTGGTGTGGCGGAGTACGTCTACGGGCGCGAGGAGCGCGACTTCGGCGATATGGGGCGGCGGCTTGGTCATGCAATCCGGCGCAAGTTGAACGAGGGGCGGTTGCCGTGGCCGGAACTCGAAGCGGGCGAGTGCATCCGGGCAACGGCACTCGGCGCATCCGAATACAGCGTCCAGCTTTCGGGCAACACGAGCTACATCTCCGATTATGGCAAGCTGCTGCCGCGGCGGAACCTGCAGGTGCTGCAACCGGCATACGAAATGGACGACGAGGTGGATTCGGCGGCGCTTGCGGAGGCGATCCGCGGTCACCGGGCCCTGTTCGATGCAGAAGCGGCGGACCACGAGTTCGCGCTCGCCCTGAGGTGGACCGGGCAGCCCGCCTATGAGCGTATCGCGGCCTTCGGCAAGGGCATCGTCGAAGCCCTCAAGGACGTGATCGCTGGCGGGCATCCGATCTATATCATGCTCGACGGCGACGTGGCGCAGTCTCTGGGCGCTTTGATGCGTGAAGAACTCGGCGTGAAGTCAGAGCTTCTGGTGATCGACGGCGTCGTGCTCTGGGATTTCGACTACATCGACCTCGGGAAGGTACGGTTGCCCTCCAAGACCGTGCCAGTGACCATCAAGTCGCTGGTATTCAGCGACGATCCCCGCACCCAGCAGCGGCTCGGTCACGAGGAGCACGAGGCGACGGGCACACACCAGCACGAGCATCACGGACACAGCCATAGCCACGCGCATGGCCACAGCCACGACCATGGGCACGGTCACAGCCATAGCCATCAGCATGGCGGACACAGTCATGCGCACGAGCACGGAGAGCATTCGCACGGGCAAGAGCACGGCAGCGGGAAGAAGATGTAGACCTGGCGGCCGCGTGCCGGCAGTGGAATGCGGGAGCCTTGCGTGGCGGCTCCGAGTATGATTGTGAAGAGCAATGCGGAGTGTTCCGCGCAGGTTTCGGTTGATCTCTACGCTCGGTTCGAGGTTCGTACCGGCGGTTGGAAAGAACGCACAAGGAAGGAGTGAGCGATGGCCAAGGACGCACTGGTTTCAGAAGAGATGGCGAAGAAATTCGCCTCGGAAAAGGATACGCCCTACGAGAAGTGGGTCCGCTCGGAAGGCCTCGACATCATCAGCGCACACTACGTCCCCAGCCTGCATACGGTCGAGCTCAAGAACTGGGCGAGCCGTGGCGGCAAGGGCGTGTTCATCAATCACGAGGCCTCGCGTACGTCGAACGACTGTTATGTCTGCGAAATCCCGCCGGGTGGAAAGCTTGCACCGCATCGCCAGCTGTTCGAGGAAATGATCCTGGTGCTGTCGGGTCGCGGCTCGACTTCCGTGTGGAACGACGCCGGCCAGAAAGTGACGTTCGAGTGGCAGGCAGGCGCGCTTTTTGCGATCCCGCTCAATGCCAATCACCAGCACTTCAACGCGTCGGGCCAGGAACCGGCGCGTTTCGTTTCGGTGACCAATGCGCCGCCGGTCATCAACCTCTATGAAGATCTCGACTTCGTATTCAACACGAAGCACGACTTCAAGGAGCGCTTTGCCGGCGAGCCCGACTACTTCGCCAACAAGGGCGAGCAAATGGGCTTCAAGCTGGTCACCAACTTCGTGGCCGATGCGGTCAACCTGCCGCTCATCACGGCCAAGGAGCGCGGCGCAGGCGGTGGGCACATCCGCTTCAACATGGCCAAGGGCTCGATGAACAGCCACATCTCGCAGTTCCCAATCGGCACCTACAAGAAGGGCCATCGCCACGGTCCGGGCGCGCACGTGATCATCCTGTCCGGTGAGGGCTACTCTCTGATGTGGCCGGAGGGCGAGGAGCCGAAGCGCTACGACTGGCATGTCGGTTCGCTCGTCGTGCCGCCGAACATGTGGTTCCACCAGCACTTCAACACCGGCACCACGCCGTCGCGCTACCTGGCGTTCAAGCACGAGGTCGTCTCGGTGCGCAACGCGCAGGGCGTGCCGAAGGCCTGGATCAGTATGCGGGTCGGTGGCGACCAGATCGACTACGCCGACGAGAAGGATATGGTGCGTTCGATGTTCGCAGATGAACTTTCGAAGCGCGGTCTCTCCTCTGCGATGGATCAGGCCTACCAGGACGAAGTCAAGGACCTGCCGCCGAAGGTCGCCTGAAGCCAATAGCGGATCGGGGCGCGTGCGCGCCCCGGTCCCGTTCAGCGGGAAAACAATAAGAGCTCACACCCGGGAGTGAAGCATGGCTGAGAGCGCGCTGGTTTCCGAAGACCTTGCCAAGAAGTTCGCGTCCGAGAAGGACTCGCCTTATCATCGGTGGATCGCCAAGGAAGGCCTCGATATCATCGCGGCCCACTACATTCCCGACCTCAAGACGACGGAGCTGAAGCCCTGGGCCAGGCGCGGTGGCAAGGGCGTCTACATCAACCACGAGGCTTCGCGGACGACCAACGACTGCTACGTGTGCGAGATCCCGGCAGGCGGCAAGCTGGCACCGCAGCGGCAGCTGTTCGATGAAATGATCTTCGTACTCGACGGGCGCGGCTCGACGACGGTGTGGAACGACAAGGGCCACAAGATCACTTTCGAGTGGCAGGCGGGCGCGATCTTCGGCATTCCGCTCAACTGCTGGCACCAGCACTTCAACGGCCAGGGACAGGCGCCGACGCGGTTCGTGGCGGTGACGACGGGTCCTCAGGTCATAAACCTATATGAGGACATCGATTTCATATTCGGTCACAACTACGATTTCCTCGACCGCTTCTCGGGCGAACCCGACTACTTCACGGGCAAGGGCGAGCAGGTGGGCCTGCTTCTCAAGACGAACTTCGTGCCTGACGCGGTCAACCTGCCGCTGATCGAGACGAAGGAACGGGGCGCGGGCGGCGGGCATATCCGCTTCAACATGGCGCGCGGGTGGATGCCGAGCCACATCTCGCAATTCCCCGTCGGTACATACAAGAAGGCACACCGGCACGGGCCCGGTGCGCACGTGATCGTGCTGAGCGGCGAGGGCTATTCGCTGATGTGGCCGGAGGGATCCGAGCCGAAGCGCTACGACTGGCAACCGGGCACGATGATTGTGCCGCCCAACACCTGGTTCCACCAGCATTTCAATGGCGGCGCGACGCCGGCACGTTATCTCGCGTTCAAGCCCAACAACTCGATCCGGAACGCGCAGTCGGTGCCGCTGTCATGGATCAGCCGTAGACTGGGCGGCAACCAGATCGACTATGCCGACGAGTCGCAGGAGGTTCGCAGCATGTTTGCTGATGCGCTTTCGAAGCACGGCATCGAGTCGAAGATGCAGGCGGTGTACGATGCCGAAGTGCCGGGCCTGCCGCCTAAGCCGAAGGTTGCGTGAGGCCTTGAATTGATTTCGAATTCGCCTGCAGAGTGCGTGCAATGCGCACTACGGGCGTGCTAAGAAGCTGCCAGGTCAGGGCATGGGGCGGCAGCCCCCGGCCAGAAGTTGAAACCTCAAGAAGGGGAGACGCGAAGTGTCCGAACTTTCGAAAAAGCCAGAGCCAGCGTACGCCAACGAGGCCGGCATCGGCCATAACCAGGGTCCCGAGAAGGAGCCTGTGGTGTGGGAACGCTGGACGCGCAAGCGCGTCTTCGTGCGTGCGCTGGAAGGAACCTATGGCGACCTGATCAAGGACCTGTTCACGCAGCCGCGCGTGATGCCATCCAACCAGTGGAAGTGGAAGGGCGGCCCGCAGAACTACCACAAGTCGGTCATCAGCCCGCAGTCGGTGAAGATCGCACAGTCGATCGAAACGCACCTCGACTGCTTCGCGCCGGGCGGTTTCGGCCAGCGGCACGGGCATATGAACTCGGCCGTGTTCTTCGTGCTCAAGGGCAAGGGCTACGACGTCCATGACCGCCGGAAGATTCCGTGGGAAGCCGGCGATGCGCTGATCGTCGAGAACGCCTGTGTGCACCAGCATCTCAACTCGAGCGAAGACGAAGAGGCAATGGTGCTCGTCATGAAGGCGAAGCCGCTGTTCCTGTTTATGCATATGCTGTTCCAGAAGGTGGCGGAATTCCCGCCCGATGAGCCGGCTCCGAACCAGGAGAACTATCAGCCGAACCCGGATCTCTGATGGAGCGAGCGGGCGGTCATCCCAAATGCCAGAGGAGACGGTAATTGTCTGACATGAGAAAAGATATTGGGCCGGTGCACGCCGCCGAGGCTGGCGTCGGTCACAACCAGCAGCCGGTGGTGTGGGAGCGTTGGACGAGGAAGCGCGTGTTCGTGCGTGCTCTCGAAGGTACTTATGGCGACCTCATCAAGGACCTGTTCAACGCTCCGCGCGTGTATCCGTCGACAGACCATAAGTGGCACGGCGGGCCGCAGCACTACGGCAAGAAGGTCATCAATCCGCAGTCTGCAAAGGTTGCGCAGTCGATAGAGACGCACGTCGAGTGCTTCATGCCGGGCGGTCGCGGCCAGCGGCACGGGCACATGAACTCGGCCGTGTTCTTCGTGCTCAAGGGCAAGGGCTACGACATCCACGACGGCAAGAAGCTGCCATGGCAGGCAGGCGACGCGTGCATCGTGGAGAACGCGTGCGTCCACGAGCACGTTAGCGACGATCCGGAGAACGAGGCGATCGTTCTCGTCATGAAGGCGAAGCCGCTGTTCCTGTTCATGCACATGCTGTTCCAGAAGGTGGCGGAGTTCCCACCCAACGAGCCGGTGCCGGGCCAGGAAGACTACGCGCCGCCCTCCACCCTGTAATCCGTATTAGAAGGAAAGACTAAAAATGAAGATCATCGACCAGACCGAGAAGGACCGCTCGAAAGTCGACGGGCCGTACGTCGATTTCTATACCTACGCCGTCGAAAACGTCGAAAAGCTCCGCAAGGACTACGACAGCCGGATGAACGTAGTGAAGTGGGACGAGATGCCGATGGAGCGGTCGCCCGACGGCCTCATCAAGCACATCATCCATGAGAAGATGAATACCAAGGAGATGTGCCTCGACATCTACATGCAGTTCATCGACCCGGGTAAGGCGTCGGGCAAGCACCGGCACCTGTCGGAGGAAGTGTTCTTCGTCGTCGAGGGTCAGGGCTACGACCTGCACTGGGACGTCAAGTTCGATTGCGACCACGAGATGGAGTTCTCGTGGGAGGAAGAGCCGAAGAAGTTCGAGTGGAAGCAGGGCGACTTCGTCTATATCCCACCCTACTGCGCGCACCAGCACTTCAACTCCAGCAGCACGGACGAGGCGCGGATCATCGTGATCAACAGCCGCATCATCCGGGCGATGGGATTCGACTGGCACGAGCAACTCGAGCGCGCCGAGGGGTTCTGAGGCCGGGCTCGATCCGCAGGATTTGGCGCGAGGGCGTCGACGACGACCAGGCTGGACGGACGGGCAATCTGCCCGTCCGTTTGCGTTCAGGGCAGGGCTTGGCCCAAGCCAGGGAAGCTAATACATATCGGGCAGGGAAGCGGCGGCCTCGTTGGCGCTGGTACATCAGATCAAGGAGCAGAGACATGTGTGGTGAAATCGACGAGCCTACTTCCTACGAAGAGGAGCTTGCTGCTCGTTTCCTTCTCAACATGCGAGACCTGATTGCGCATACGCCGAAGCCGCCGGACACCCTTCCGAAGGGCGACATGAATGCCTATCTCGACAAGTTGTTCTACGACGCAATCAGCCGGGCGCTGCGTGACGTCGAGGGTGCGCCGGAGGAAGAGCGCTACCAGAGGCTTTCGATGCAGTCGCTCGTCTTTGCGCGGATCGCTGGCATCCTTGCGGGGCACGTCGGATTGACCGAGGATCCGATGCGCCGTTCACTCGAGGCGTTGATGCACGGCTATACCGAGGGCGAGACGATGGAGCCCGAGGACCATCACCATCATCATCACGGCGATGAGGGGCACGGCCATGGTCATGCGCATGGGCACTCACACGGTCACTCACATGGCCATGGGGATCATTCGCATTAGCTCGTTTCGCTCACGGGCCGTTCGGCCTGCGGCCTGGCCCTCCGCGGGGGCGGCGCAATGCGCCGGGCCGCAGTCGCGGCCTGGGAGCACTTGCAGTGCTCCGTGAATTGTTTCGCTCACGGACCGTTCGGCCTGCGGCCTGGTCCTCCGCGGGGGCGGCGCAATGCGCCGGGCCGCAGTCGCGGCCTGGGAGCACTTGCAGTGCTCCGTGAATTGTTTCGCTCACGGACCGTTCGGCCTGCG
>JBJOGJ010000165.1:0-8804 GCA_046048295.1 Pseudomonadota bacterium
CTCGAGCAGTCCGCCGACGTGGTCCGGATGCCCGTGCGTGACGACCACAAGATCGATCTGTTCGGGCCGATACCCTGCTTCCTGCAACAGCCTCAACAAGTTTCCCGAACCGGACTTGCGCCGGCGCTCACCGTTGCCGGTGTCGAACAGGACCAGTTGCTTGCCGGTATTGACAAGAACAGGCGTGTAAGGGTTTTCAAGCGCCGCTGCAGACAGGTTGTTGGCTTCCGCCAGTGTTCCAACAATGTCCTTGCCCTGATCCTGACCGAAGGTCGGATGAATTCCCTTCCGAACCACGGTGCCATCCAGAATAGTGGTGACTTCGAAATCTCCGAGCTTGAAACGATAGATCTCAGGGCGCTTTGCGCCGAGCATGGGCGCCGCGGCATGAGCCGACGGGACCAGCAACTGCGTGGTGAGGGCGGCGCCAGCCAATCCAGCGACACCAACAATCGCGTCACGGCGTGATATTCTCGTCATTGGATGCTCCTTCGACTGCACAAATACCAGGCTTTGAAAAGAATCTGGTTGGTCCTCGGTCCGCATCGCGGCAGAAGAAATCCGGACGTCGATACTTAATCCATCACCGAACCGAAGAGCCAGTATTTTTGAAACAAGCGCGGGCAGCGTCCAAGGGACGCGAACATCAAATGTTCGTGTGCGAAAGGTGAGGCCGAACAGCCGCCCGGCCGCTTCATGCAGCTAATCCATATCGGCCTAGCTCGATTTAACAATCGGCGGAGGATCGAAGCAGGTGATGGCCGGAGGTTGAGCATCATAGCGTTCCATGTCGACGAGACAGGAGTTCGCGCTCGGCGCCTGTGCGAGCCTCGACGTTCCATGGTCGGGCGTCAGCACGTTCGGGTTGCCGTGCTTGTCGAGTGTCCCAATCAATCCAGGCTCCTCAGGGTCATACCAGGAGCCGGTCGAGAGCTGCACGACCCCGGGCCTGACACCATCGTCGATGACGGCAGCAGCCAACAACGCACCCCGGCCGTTGAAAACCCGCACGATATCGTTCTGGGCAATGCCGCGCTCCGCGGCATCGTCCGGGTGCATCCGGATCGGCTCGCGCCCCTTGATCTTGAGGCTGCGCGCATGGCTTCCGTGATCGTACTGGCTGTGCAGCTTCTTTGACGGCTGGTTGGACAGCAGATGCAGGGGATAACGCGCCGCGACCGGGGCACCAAGCCACTCCGCAGGCTCGAGCCAGGCAGGATGACCGAGACAGTCGTCGTAGCCGAACGACGCAATCTTCTCCGAGTAGAGCTCAATGCGTCCTGAAGGCGTGGCGAGCCGGTTCTTGTCCGGATCGGCCCGGAACCTGGCAAGGAGCGGTTCGGGCGGATGCGTCGGAACCTCGACGACACCCTCGCGCCAGAACGCGTCAAAGTCGGGCAGGTTCTGGCCCGCCGCTTCGGCCTTCTTGACCGCCTCGCCATAGAGATGGCGCACCCACTCCGCCTCGCTGCGTCCTTCGCTGTAATCCGGTTCGCTGCCAAGACGATCCGCAAGCGCCCTGAAAACCTGAAAATCGGTCCGAATGCCGCCTGGTGGCTCGGCAACCATGTGCGAAGCGGCCAGGAAGTTGTCACGGCCGGAGGCCGCAACGTCGTTGCGCTCCATCATCGTCGCAACGGGGAAGACGATGTCGGCGTGCCGGGCATGAGCAGTCCAGTAGTGCTCATGGACGATGACCGTTTCCGGCCGCCGCCAACCTTCGATCAGACGGTTCAGATCCTGGTGGTGATGGAATGGATTGCCGCCCGCCCAGTAGATCAGTTTGATGTCGGGATAGGTATAGCGCTTCCCGTTGTAGTCGAAGGTCGTGCCAGGCCCGAGAAGCATGTCGGCAATGCGGGAAACGGGGATGAAGTCGTCGACGCGCATCTTCCCCTGTGAGACCGAAGGCCAGGCAACGGTCGAAGCCGCCCTGCCTATGCCACCGGAGACCGAATAGCCGAATCCGAAACCGCCGCCAGGCAGGCCGATCTGCCCCAGCAACGCGGCCAGTGCAGCAGCCATCCAGATCGGCTGCTCGCCGTGATCAGCCCGCTGCAGCGCCCACGATACGGTGACGAGCGTGCGCTTCACCGCCATCTCGCGCGCCAACGCCCTGATGCTCTCGGCATCGATGCCACTTATGCCAGCCGCCCACTCGGGCGTCTTGGGCGTGCCGTCGCTCCGACCGAGAATGTAGTCCTCAAGCCTGTCGAAGCCGATCGTGTAGCGCTCAAGAAAAGCCTTGTCATGGAGGTTCTCGGCAATGAGAACGTGGCCGAGCGCCAGCATGACAGCCGTATCCGTGTTCGGGCGCGGCGCGAGCCATTGGGCATCGATCTCGCCGGCCGCATCGTCGCGCAAGGGACTGATGTTGACGAAACGGCAGCCGCCCCGATGCATCGCCAGTATGCTGTCCCGTGTGCTGTGGCGCACGATGCTGCCGTTGCTCACCTGCGAATTGCGCAGCGCCAGGCCGCCGAAGGCAACGACCAGCTGGGTATTGCCGACGAGCAGGCTCCACGGCGTATGACCGGCCGCAATCCCCTGCGAGCTTCCGATCACGTGCGGCAGGATGACGTCAGCAGCCGCAAACGAATAATTCTGCACACTGCGCGTATAACCGCCGACAGCATTGAGGAATCGATGCACCTGGCTACCTGCATGGTGGAATTTTCCGGCGCTGCCCCAGCCATAGGAGCCACCGTAAATCGACGCGTTCCCGTAGGTCTTGCGCACGCGATCGAGTTCATCGGCCGCAAGCGCGATGGCGGTCTCCCAATCGACCTCAACGAATGGCTCGCCACCGCGGCCGCTACCTCCGGCCCGATGTCCCTTGTCCAGGAACGATCTCCTCACGGATGGCTTCAGGATTCGGGCCGGCGAGAGACGCGCCTCGAGCATGGCCGAGCCGATCGGCGATGGATTGGGGTCTGCCGGATGCGGCTCGAGTGCGACCGCAGCGCCATTCTCGACCCTCGCACGATAAATGCCCCAGTGCGTTGCGACTTGCGGCGACGATACTGCCGGCAATCGATTGGAACTGGCTTCACCCTGAGCGCGGTCGTCGAGTGCCATCGTTTCTTTCTCTCCGAGAGTTGTGTAGCAATGGTTGCGGGCAGCCGCCCAGACCGACAATGCCTGAAAAAGTCTAGCGATGAAACCGTGGCAAGTATTATGCCCGCTGAGCGAGCTGCTGCCGCAGCCGGTTGAGACTGCCTCCCTTCATGATCGAGCCAGGCAGGGGGTGCCCCACGATATCCTCGGCCAGACGGGCGCATTCGATCAGAGCCGCAAGATCGACACCGGTCTCGATGCCCATTTCGTGCAGCATAAAGACCAGATCCTCGGTACAGACATTGCCGGCAGCGCCCGAATGCCCGGCGAAAGGACAGCCGCCAAGCCCGGCGATAGACCCATCGAAATATTCGATGCCCATCTCCAGCCCGGCGTAGGCATTTGCTATTCCCATGCCGCGCGTATTGTGCAGATGAAGTCCTACAGGACAATCCGGGAAGGCATCCTGAAGCGCTCCGACGACGCGCTTTATCGATCCTGGCGTCGCCCAAGCCATCGTGTCGGCGATCTGCAGACGCGGAACCGACAGCTCGTGCTCCGCCGCGATCCCGAGCATCAGCCTTGCGACGTCGACCACTCGTTGGATTGGAACATCGCCTTCGAAATTGCAGCCGAAAGCCCCCATGACGACGGCGCGATCGAGCCCCGCCCCCGCCCGCTTGTACATTTTGCAGAACTCATGCTGAAGCAGAGTCTGCTCATCCATGGTGCGGTTCTGGTTCCGCTTCAAGAAGGCTGCCGACGCCGAATGCTGCAAACCGCCATTGCGATCCAGCCGACCTGTCGCCAGAGCGCGCTCATAGCCCCGCTCATTCAGCCAAAGGCCGACATAGCGCACGCCTGGCTGCATCGTAAGCCCGGCGACGACGTCCTCTGCATCCGCCTGCCCTGGCACCAGCTTCGGATGAACAAACGACACCGCCTGTATGGTGTCTAGACCAGTCCCGGAAAGTGCATCGATCAACTCGATCTTGCGCGCCGTGGGAATGACAGCCTTTTCATATTGGAAGCCCTCTCGCGGCCCTTCCTCCGTGATGTGGACCGACTTTGGAAATTGCGCCATGGCCGCACGACCTTCATCTGTAACTGCACGTCCAAGAGCGGCGCATGTCTGGCGATGCGCTAGCCATTAGAAGAGTGCCGCATCTTCATATTCCGTGCCGCTCAGGACCTTGCAGCGCTTCGCGCCTGCAATCGCGCCTTCTTGTCATCGGAAATATAGTAGTCGAGGTTGAACAGCCGTCGTGCATTCTCTCCCAGGATATTCTTCTTCGCTTCGTGGCTGAGGAATTTCAGGTCATAGATGGTCGACGGCAGGTCCATGTCCCAATGCGGATAATCCGAAGAGTACAGGAGCTGGGTTTCGGCAGACATCATGTTGAAGGTCTCCTCCAGCATCCTGCTGTTGTTCACAAGCTCCATCGGCTGAGATGTGAAGTACATCTCCCGCATATAGTCACTGGGCTTGCGCTTGAGTGCGGGAACTTCCGAGCTGCGCATCATGTATTCGTTGTCGAGACGCTGCATCAGGAACGGAATCCAGGCCAGGCCGCTCTCGATCCAGACAGTCTTCAAACCGGGGAAACGCTCCGGGATGCCGTTCACGATCCAGTTCGTCATGTGCACGATGTTGAACCACGTGAAGCCCAAAGCATGTGTCGCTATGAACTTGTTCGTGATGTGCATACTCTGGTCGCCCCAGTTCGTAGCGGCGTGGAAGGAAATCGGAAGGCCCCGTTCCTCGAGGGCTGCGTACAGCTTCATGTAGACGTTATCGTAGAGGGGCTTGTACCTCACCGTTGTGACAAGGAACCCGATGACACCCTTGCGCCCGCTAAACTCTTCGACCATCTTCAAGGCGGCCACGGGATCGTTCATCGGCAGGTAGAGCATGGACACCATGCGGGGTTCCTGCGCCAGGATCTTTTCCGTCAGCCAGCGGTTGTAGGCCCGCGCGTACTGCACCTCGACCTCGACGATCGGGTTCAGGCCAAGACCAAGCATCGGGGTTGGAAAGACGCAGGCGACATCGATGCCCATGGCATCCATCCATTTGCGCGTCAGGCCGATGTCGCGATGCGGTGCGCCCTCGGCCTGTTCGGATGAGCGGTGCGCATAACGCGTTATCCGCCCAGCCATCTCCTGATATCCACCGGTCGATCGCGGATGCAGCGTCTGGCCCTTCGAAAACTTGAACTGGTCACGCATCACGGGATCGTCGATGTAGTCGAAGATCTCGACGTACGAACCCGTCTCGTAATGGTGAGCGTCGACATCCACGATCATGAAGTCTTCGTATCGCCGATCTATTGCCTGTTGTTCGGCATTGGCGAGCAGGCGGCGGGTGTCGAACTTCTCCTTTGAAGGATCGCGAACGACTGGCGTAACGACATTCATCGTGTTTCCTTTCGAGAACAAGGCCCGGCCAAAATAGCGTAAGACCGGTTTAGGAATCCTGATCGGGTGTGTCGAGGCGCTGGTGCGGAGCGATGCAATTGCCACTCATGGCCTGCCACATCGACAGCTCGAAAAGCTGGACGTTCTGTGCGTGCAGCAGATCGGTCACCGTCAGCATTATTTCGTCCACGGTGACCCCGCCGCCGCCGGTCGGCAGCGGCGTGCGCATCCCGCCTTCCGCTTTGGCTGCATAAAGGCGGATCGAGACCGCCAGCAGGTTTCGCAAAGCCGCATCATCGACATTCTCGGGCCGACCAACTGCGGCTGCGAGGATTTCGCTCACGTGCTCCAGCGATGGCGTGTCAGTGCGAAGTGCTTCAGGTGTGGACATAGACGCCACCGTCTCGGACGGACACCTCGAATTTCTTCAGGCGAAGGCTCGGGTCCGGAGCGCACTCGCCGGTCTTGAGCTTGTACTCCCATCCATGCCATGGACAGATGATGTGAGGATCGTCATCGTCGTATGTCTGCGCAACGTACGTTTTGTCAGGCGCCAGCAGCTCCACGACGCGCCCGCGAATGATGCCTTCGCATGCAGGACCGCCCTGATGCAGACAATGATTTCTGTAGGCATAGTATTCACCGCCGTGGCGATAGACGCCAATCTCGAGGCGTCCCTGCTGAACGATACGGACATCACCGTCTTTCAGTTCGCCTTCCGAGCAGACATATAGATCCGTCATTTCCAGAGCGTCTCCCTTTCCGACTTATCAACCCGATTCCAGGCGACTTTGCCATGTATCACGCACCGACTTGTTGCATCACCCACCGCTGCGAACGGATAGGGCTACCCATGCTCCGAAATCGGAATCTGCTCGTGCACGAATTCGATCATCCTCTTCATGGCCGCGACCGATTGCGGCGAGGTAGGCTCGACCGTAGTAAAATGCAGAGGCGCATCGTAATAGGCAAGCTCGTACAGCCATCAGCAACGCAATTCATTTGCGTTCGAGTAAGCTTGTTGCTTTCTCCGATTTGCACGGTCTGTTCAATCGTAGAGCAGCGAACCCGTTGGACACAACAAGTTTCAGGAACAACCGAACGCAATTGCGTGGCCTTGACCAGGGGCCGACCGCCCATTCCCTTGTAGAAAGAACCCCGATCCAGCACTTGCCCACCGGCAGCCGCAAGTGATTCTGTCCGTCCGGAAGTAGTCACATGATCAGCGCATTTGATGCCGATGGCGGTTCCACGACTAGCCGAGATCGTGGGCTATTGGCGCGAGTCCTGGGTCGATGAAAACTGCAATCCAGATGGTTGGGCGAGCGGGGTCCGTCCATGTCACCCTGTGACGGCAATGTGCTGGCAGGAATATGCTGTCACCCTCTGCAAGCACATGATCACCGGCCTGGCCTTCAATTTCCAAGCAGGCCTTCCCGCTGACGACCAACACCCATTCTGCTTCGTCCTGATCGTACCAGAAGCCGTCGGGCGATGCCTGGCCGTGCGACACAATCCGCTCCAGCCGCACCCCGCGAGCCGAGATGACAGTGTCGATGACTTCAGATGCGGACGCATCCGGAAGTCGCCGGGACAAATTTCGAACAATGCCTTGCATCCACGATCCTATTGGGAACTGCTTTCCCGAGTTGAGATTTTCGTGGCAGACGACGAGCGCGATGCTGGCAAAACGAATTCATCCTCGATGCAATCGTTGGATGACTTCGAAACCAAGGCCGAACAGAAAAGGGCGACGCAACAAGCGCCGCCCTCCGATCTCCCGGCAGATCCCGCGCGTGCGGACTACTCGTTGGGCACAACGTACCGTTCAGGCTCCATGCGCGTCTGCGTGCCCTCGGCGACGAGCGCAGCTTCGTACTCCTCGCGGACGTAGGGATCTTCCTCGTAGTAGGGGATGGCATTGCCGCCCTTCTTGAGGTCGATGGCCCCCGCATCGATAAGCATCGTTCCCGGCAGACCCGCCTTGCGGCCCCGCGCGTTGTTGGGACCGAACCACGCAGTCAGGCGGAGCGGTTCCTTGCTGATGCCGAAGTGCTGATGGAACCAGTCTCCACTCATCGGTGCGGCTGAAATCATGCCTACCGGCTCGTAGTCCTGGCGCATGACCTTGTCGCCGAGACCGGCCTTCCAAGGTTGGGTACCCAGCGCCTCCGGCCACGTGTAGGAATAACCCTTGCCCTTGATGCAGATGAGAACCGCAGCCGAAGCGTGCTTGTGCGCCTTCGAATAGCGCCCGTTCTCGTGCTGACCGACCCAGCAGTAGAACCGCTGACCGGCCATGTAGGGCTCGATGCGCCGGTAGCCCGGCGAGCGCCGGTTGTCGAGCGGCAGTTCGCAGTTGATGACATCAGGGATGAAGTTGGTGCGCCGCTGCGCAAGACCGCGCACTGGATCTGGCACGATGTCGTCGCTCGGCTTGAAGAAGTCCTCGGCGCCCGAATAGCGCTCATTGAAGTTGTAGGGACAGTCAAAAATGAAGTTCGGATTGTCGAGGAGGTTCATCACGTTGGGCGCGGACGTACCACAGAGCAGCAACGCCGGTGAGTTGGTGGCGTTGACGAAGCGATGGTACGCGTTGAGTGGAATCGAGAACATCGATCCCTTCTGCCACTCGAAGGTCTGCTTCTTCGTCTGCCCCTCGTTCCAAACCTCGGTCGAACCGCGCCCATCGACGACGAGCACCTGCTTCTCGTAGAGATGCCGCTCGATGTTGAGCTCACCGCCCGACGGGACCTCGACGACATACATTCCCCAGAGCCCCTCGGTACCATAGAGCTGGATGAAGGTGCCCTTGCCGCCAAGCCTCTTCCACGGCTTCATCGGAAGATCCTGAACGCGCCGGACGCCTATGTGGCGGTAGATCGGCACGCCTTCCTCTTCCATGAACTTGTCGTACGGCATCTTCGGCTGCTCGAACTTGCCGAGACCTGCATTCTGTCCACCCTTCGGCTCGTGCCAGTGCACGACGCCTGCTTCATCATGTGCCATCGCTGTCCTCGTTTACCTTCTGCGTTTTAGACCATGCTCACATAGCTACTTCTTTTTGCGCATCTTGTAGAGAGCACGCATGTAGTCGAGCGTCTCGGGGGGCGCCGCCTGCATCTGCTTGATCAGCGCCAGAACCTCCTTGCCGTCGATCGGGCTCACGTCAATCTCGAGCTTTTTTGCTTCGGCAAGGTAGTCCGGGTCCTTGTGGGCGTCGAGAAAGGCCTTCTGGAGCACGTCCGCTCGCTCCTTGGGAACGCCTGGGGGTGCCGCGTAAGGCCGGGCAAGCTGGTTCGGGATCTCGGAGAACTCCAGAATGCCGC
>JBJOGJ010000166.1:0-8769 GCA_046048295.1 Pseudomonadota bacterium
GGACGGCCCCATGACGATCAGCAATACGCCACCGATCGCAGGGCCCATCAGAAAGCCCAGATGCCGCGCCGTCGCCATCAATCGCACAGCACTCGGAAGTTCATCCTTGCCGACGATATCGTGGATCAGCAATTGCGCTGCCGGTGACCACAGCACGCCAGCCAGACCGTGGATCGTCAGCAGCACCACCGCATGCCACATCTGGAGGCTATCGGTCAGGAAAAGAACGCCCCAACCGAGGGAGGCGAGCATGAACAAGCCCATGCCGGCCTGTATGATACGGCGCGGGTCATAGCGGTCGGCAAGTGCGCCGGAATAGATCGAAAACAACAGGAACGGGAGCCAGTGGGAGAGGATAGCGAAGCCACCCAGAGCCGGCGATTTGAACTTCTCGTAGATCATCCAATAAGAGATCACGTGCTCGATGCTGTCGGCCATCATGGCCAGCATCGCGCCGACATAATAGATGCGGAAGCCGCTGTGACGGAGTGCTGCAAACGAGCGCTTGGTCTCAGTGCCGGAACCTGATGCGGCCTCGGTCATCGGACGTTCCTCTTATTAATATTGTGACCGGCAATCCTAGCTCCGGAGAATGCGGATGGCGAGCCCACTAGCAGCAGAGCAGGTCAGTTCACTGCGAAAGCTTCGCCGCCGCCCAACGATTGACCGGGATAACTCGACCACCGCACTTGCTGCCCGACGACGCAGGCATACTCTCCGGCTACCGGCGCATCGACCGATTCGGCCCTGCGCACGCGTTGCAACGGCACTTCGAAACCGCACCGAAGGGAGCGCTCATGCCTATGGGGATCGTGCGATCGTCTATCGCAACCGTCGCACTGGGTATCCTGGTCACAGCAATGCCCGGTATATCCTTCGGCGCCGATCCGCTGGTGGCCGGTGTGAAGGCATTCGAGCAGGGCAAGTTCTCCCAGGCCATCGCGCTCATGACCTCCGTATTCGACGACAAGAACAGGACACGGGCCGACGCCGCGACTGCACTATATTACCGTGGCAAAGCCCAACTCAGCCTGGACCGCTCCGCAGCTGCCCTATCCGATCTGAAGGCCGCGCTCTGGCTGAACGAGCTTTCCGCAACCAACCGGGAAGATGCAAAGCGTCTGCAAGCCGGCATCCTGAAAGCCGCAGGAATCGACCCGGGTCCCGCAGCCGGCGAGCCCGCACGGCGCGCCGCTCACACGCCGCCACCAACAGCCACCAGACAGCCGCCGGCTCCGTGGTCGACAACGCGTCAGCGCCCGCCCAGCACACCCCCGCAAGCGACGGCGAAAACGTGGGCAGCTCCGGCCGAGACAGTTGCCAGTCGCGAACTCCCTCCCGCGGTACGAATCATACCCGCTCCTATTCCGGCACCCGTTCCGGCTCCCGTCGCTGCGTCCAAACCGGCAATCAGCGCTTCGCTGCCCACACCCGAGCCGGCAACGCCGAAGCAGGCTCGGACCGCCACCCCTTGGTTGAATCGCACTGTCCCCGCCGCCCCAATCGTCACGGGCGCCATTCCAAAGAGCGAACAGCAGCCAGCCGCAGCGAAGATTCCCGAACCTGTGCGTCCTGCCGCTTTCCAAGTCGAAGCGGAAAGGCCCGCCGCGACGGTACCAAAGCGGACGGTCGTGGCACCGACACCTGCTACGACGTTCTCAGCTCCGAAGCGGTCAGCTGAACCGCCACCATCGACACCTGCGCCTCCCGCCACTGTCACAACCGCTGCAGTCCCGTCTCAAGCCCAGACGTCCGGCCAGGCCTCCGCCACAGAGCCTGCGACATCGCCAGGCCTGCCCAGTGTTTCCTCGCTGACCGGCTGGCTCGATATGCCTTCCCCCGTAGATGCAGACCTCGCAGAGGCCAAGCACCTCCAGGCGCAGCGCATGGAGCGGATCAAGTTGCACAACCAGATGATGCGCCAGAGCATCGAGGCAGAGCGCGCAACCGCAGCACGTCCTTCGGGTTCCAACGGCAGCAACTGACGGATATTCACTACGCCATTCACTGGATTTTGTCGCGATTGCAAGGGAACCGCGCTGCCCAAACGGCTAGGCACTAGCCTCCGGCAGCCAGCCGCTTCTCGAGCCTCTGGCTGTAGGCAGCCATCGCATAGCAGAACGCGAAGTAGACCAGCGCGGCCGCGACCAGCCCCTCGACATAATACGACCGCCAATCTGGATCGGTCCCGGCGAGGCGCACCGCACCGAGGAAGTCGAAGAGACCAATTACGATGATGAGGCTCGTATCCTTGAAGATAGAAATGAAGTTGTTGACCATCGGCGGAATAACAATCCGCAACGCCTGAGGCAGAATTATCAGGCTCATTTTCTCCCAGTAGCCGAGCCCCAAGGCGTCGGCAGCCTCGTACTGACCGCGAGGAATCGCTTGCAGACCCGCCCGCACGACCTCGGCGGTATAGGCGCCAGCAAACAGGATTATCCCGACCTGGGCTCTGAGAAGCTTGTTGATGGTGATCCCTTCGGGGAGGAAGAGCGGGATCATCAGGCTGGCCATGAAGAGAATGGTTATGAGCGGCACGCCTCGCACGAGCTCGATGAATCCGACCGACAGCGCCTTGATCGCTGGCAGGTCGGAGGTCCGCCCAAGCGCAAGCAGAATTCCGATCGGCACCGAGAACACGATGGCATTGACCGAAAGGATGAGGGTTACCGGAAGACCACCCCATTTCTCCGTTGCCACATAAGGCAGCCCCAGCACCCCGCCGAACATAAGCACCGACATCGCAACGATGCCGGCGAGCCAGCTGAGCCACAGCCACCGCCCCCAGAACCCTGCACGCAGCGTCACGACTATCAGCCCGATGAGTAACACCATCGTTGCCAGCGGCCGCCACTGCTCCTCGTACGGATAAGTCCCGAACAGCATGACACGGTGCTTCTCTGCAATGAACCCCCAGCAAGCGCCCTTTGCCTTCTGGCAAACGGCAGGGTCTGGCTGCCAGACCGCACTCAGCACGGCCCAGTCGATGATCCTGGGCAGCACCATGGCCAGGACGACCGCGAGCACGATGGTGATGACACTGTTCAGGCGGCTGTTGAAGAGATGCGCCCTTACCCATTCGCCGAAATCTCCAAGGCGCGGTGCAGCAGTCGGCGTGCTTTGGGATGTAGCGTTCACGTCATCTCTCCACCAGGCGCACGCGCGCATTGTACCAGTTCATGATGAGAGCGGTCAGGAGGCTCGTTGTCAGGTATACGATCATGATGATCGTCACCCCCTCGATCGCCTGACCTGTAATATTGATTGTCGACTGCGCAATGCTGACGAGGTCCGGATAGCCGACCGCAACGGCGAGCGAGCTGTTCTTGATCAGGTTCAGATACTGGTTCGTCAGCGGCGGCACGATTACGCGCATCGCCTGTGGTAGCGTGATCTTCCTGAGGATCACTCCGTCGCTCAGCCCCAGCGCCCTCGCCGCTTCAATCTGTCCTCTGGGCACCGAGAGTATGCCTGCCCTGACGATCTCGCCAATGAACGCCGACGTGTAGACGGTGAGGCCCAGCAGGACGGCCGCGAACTCCGGCGTTATCCTGCCACCCCCAGTAACATTGAAGGCACCCGCCTTGGGCACCTGCATACCGGTGGGTGCGCCAAGTGCAAGCCAGGCAAGAAGTGGCAATCCGACGATCAGCCCCACGCTCCAGGGGCCTACGGCAATCCGCTCGCCCGTCTCCTGCTTGCGCCGGTCTGCCCATTTGGAAAGGAACCAGGCAACTATCACGCCCAAAGCCAATCCAATGAGGGCTCCCACCCACCCCGGATGCCACTCAGGCAAAGGAAAGTAGACACCGCGCTGCGTGAAGTAGACCCCGAGAACGGGTTCGACCTCTCGCGGACGCGGGAGGAAGCGATCGTTTATGAGGATCGAGTACCAAAGGATAATCTGCAGCAGCACCGGGATGTTGCGCATGAAGTGGATATACCCGGCCGTGAGCCAGGCAAGCAGTAGATTGTTCGACAGCGCGCCTACGCCGACGAATACTCCGAGTAGGGTCGCCAGAACCAGCCCGATGAGCGAGACATGCAGCGTGTTCAGGAACCCGACAAGCAGCGCCCGACCGTAACTGGAGGCAGCGGAATATGAGATGAGGCTTTCTCCTATCGGAAAGCCTGCCTCACGTTCGAGAAAATCGTATCCGGTCCGAATATCCCGCTCGGCGATATTGTGGACTGTGTTCGCATAGAGGTACGACGCCACCGCCAGAACGATCGCAACGACCAACACCTGCCAGAATATACCCTGTACGGTTTGGTCGCGGAGGGCGACTGCCAGTCCATTGGAGGCGCCCCGCGCTCCCGCATCCTCGCGCTGCCGTTCCATGCCCCAGCTCAGCGGGCCGGCGGCGCATACATCATGCCGCCCTCTTTCCAGATCTGGTTCAGGCCGCGATCGAGTCCGAGCGGTTTGATATTCCGCTCCCAAATCTCTCCATAGTTGCCCGTCGCCTTGATGGCATTCACCGCCCACGCCTCGTCGAGCCCCAGCGCCTTGCCGAAGCCCGGATTGACGCCAAGCAGCCGAAGCACGGACGGGTTCTTGCTCTCCTTTGCCATCTGATCAACGTTTGCTTGCGTAATCCCCATCTCCTCGGCTTCGATAAGCGCAAAGATGGTCCACTTCACGATGTCGAACAACTGGTCGTCACCGTGCCGGACCGCCGGCCCGAGCGGCTCTTTTGAGATGATCTCTGGAAGGATCAGATAATCGTCTGAACGGCCCTGCGGCGCATTCTTGACCCGGATTGCCGCAAGCGCGGACGCGTCAGCCGTAAACACATCACAGCGGTTTGCGAAGAACGCAGCGAGGATCTCCTGCAGATTGTCGATGACGACCGGCTTGTAACTCATACCCGTGGAACGGAAATAGTCGGACAGATTGAGTTCGGTGGTCGTGCCCTGCTGCACACAGATGCTCGCCCCGTCGAGTTCCTTAGCACTCTTGACGCCGAGCTTCTTGGGGACCATGAACCCCTGACCGTCGTAGAATGTCACGGCCGCAAAATTCAACCCCTGCTCCGAATCGCGCGTCAACGTCCACGTCGTATTGCGTGACAGCACGTCGATCTCACCGGTCTGCAGCGCAGTGAAACGCTGCGACGCATTGAGCGGCACGAACTTCACCTTCTCGCCGGAGCCAAAAATTGCGGCCGAGACGGCGCGGCAGACATCGACATCGAGCCCGATCCAGCGCCCTTTCGAATCCGTATTCGAGAACCCGCCCAGACCAGTGTTCACTCCACAGATAAGCTCACCTCGCTTCTTGATTGCGTCGAATGTCTGTCCTGCCACGGCGGCGGTCGTGCCCCCCACCTGCGCCATTGCTGCCGTGACGGCCACAACAGAAGCCAGGATGCTTTTCCTCATCGCCAAGTCTCCTTTCTCATTGCCCGCTTACATGGCGCACTTTCGTGTGCCGACGGATTCAGCCTGCCCCCGAAATGACGATGTCCTATCCGCCAGTCCGCATGCAGTGCCATAATTCAGTGCCCCAGGATCTGCGCCAGGAACTGCTGAGCTCGTTCCGACTTCGGTGCCTCAAAGAATTGCTGCGGCGGTGCAACTTCAACGATCCTGCCGTAGTCCATGAAAACGATCCTGTCCGCCACAGACCGCGCGAATGCCATCTCGTGCGTTACGCACAACATTGTCATGCCGCTTTCTGCGAGCTCGATCATGACATCGAGCACCTCCTTGATCATTTCCGGATCGAGGGCCGACGTCGGCTCGTCGAACAACATGATCTTGGGGTTCATGCACAAGGCGCGCGCGATGGCGACACGTTGCTGCTGGCCGCCGGAAAGCTGCCCCGGATACTTGCCGGCTTGTTCGGGTATCTTGACGCGCTCGAGATAAAGCATCGCCGTGCGCTCCGCCGCCGCTCGCGGCACCTTGCGCACCCACTGCGGAGCCAGGCAAAGGTTGTCCAGGACCGTCAAGTGCGGGAACAGATTGAACTGCTGGAACACCATGCCCACCTCGGAGCGGACCTTTTCGATGTTCCTGACATCGTTATTGATCTCTATGCCGTCAACGATGATCCGCCCGCCCTGGTGCTGCTCCAGGTGATTGAGACACCTGAGCAGCGTGGACTTGCCGGACCCCGACGGCCCGCAAATTACGATCCGTTCGCTCCGCGCCACATCGAGGCTGACGTCCTGGAGCACATGCAAAGCACCGAACCACTTGTTGAGGCCCTCGACCTCGATAATGTGCCTGCCGGTCGGCCGTCGCGCGTCGTTGATCATCGTCGCGTGCACACCGCCTCCTGCCCTGGTTGAACCATCGTTCTACTGAACTCACTTGATCGAATATGCCTGCCTCGACCACAAGTTACAATGTTTCAAGGCCCGATTGGCGCAACGCCCCGCCAGTCGGGCAGAAAGAACTGCTGCCTACCTGCCACACTCGACAGCGCAAAAACATGTCACCGAGCGAAAGCTGCGTCGATTTTGACGCCGACATCTAAAAGGACATCATTCTGCCAACTGTCGGGCGCACCCGCCCGAAATAAACCACCGTGAACCGCATCATCCGACGCAGGACCCACATGAAGTCAACTTCACAAGCTTCCAAGGGTGGCCCAACGGCCCCGATCCGCATTGCACTGCTTGCTGCGGCCCTCGCAGCATCGGTTCCAAGCTCATCGGCTTCCGATGCATTCGGCGCGTTGATCGGCACATGGCGCGGCGAAGGTCAGGTCGTATTCGAAGGCGGCCAGTCTGAAAGGCTTTCCTGCAACACGTACTATGTAGAAAAGGACAAGGGGCTACGCCTGAGCCTCGTCATCCGCTGTGCCAATGCCTCTGCCGGGAAAATCGAGATGCGCGGAACGCTCGACCACTTGGACGGAAAGCTAACTGGCACGTGGGAAGAACGCACATTCAATGCCTCCGGCACCGCGACCGGTGGCATTGCGGGCAACCAGATCCATCTCTCGTTCGCGGGAGCCCTCAACGGTACGCTGACGACGCTCCTTACCAATGACACCCAGTCGATCTTCGTTCGTAGCCAAGGCTCCACCCTCAGCACCATCAACATCGTGTTGAAGAAGCTGGGTGCTGTGCAGGCAACCAAATGAAAAGACCCGGTGCACGGAGCGCCGGGTCTCTGGCACTAACGCGATGTGGATCTAGTCGACGGCCTTGATCGCTGCCTTGATGGTCTCCGGCGTCGCAGAATAGATCTTGGCAACCACCTGCACTGCCTGTTCACCAGTAAACGGGGTGATCGGCAAGGTGAGCTTCTTTGCGTGAGCCAGGAATTCCGGATCCTTCATGGTAGCATTGAAAGCCTCGCGCAGGATCTTGACCCGATCCATCGGAACCTTCTTCGACACGATGTAGGGCTTGCCGATGTCGTTCGGAGCAAGGACAAACTCGATGATTTCCTTCTTCTTCTGATCATCCACGAGGTCACCGGCATATGGTATGCCAGCTGGCATGTCGTCCGACTTCTCTTTCGAGAACTGCACGAGCGGAACGATCTTGTTGTTCTTGATCCAATCATCGGGAATGCTGCTGTAGGAACCACAGTCGCCGGACGTCTCGCCACGTTCGACAGCAATGCGAACTTCGGCGCTTCCCGGGAAGCCAAGCACATGCTTGACGTTGACGCCGATGACATTACCCAGCAGGGCCGCATTCAGGTAGGAGCTTGCGCCCTTTGAAGTACCGCCGATGATGAACTGCTTCCCGCCGCCCATGATCTCCTTCACCGACTTGATACCCGTTGCGTGCCACGCGTAGCAGACCCGGAAGTCGCGCGTCGTGCTGCCGATGTAGTGGTAGTTATTGAGCTTGACCTTGACCTTGGCCGGGTTCGTCAGGGACTCGATCAGAACGCCGTTGTTGAAAGAGTTGATCACGGTGCCATCGGTCGGAGCACCGACGTCGATATACTGGATCGACTTCACACTACCAGCGCCTGGCATATTCTGTACGATGACAGATGGATTACCCGGAATGTGCTTGCCATACTGGCGGGCGAGCGCGCGGGCGTAGGTGTCGTAGCCACCGCCAGGCGAAAAGCCCACGATGAGCCGGACGGTCTTGCCGTTGTAGAAATCGTTCGCGTGGGATTCCACGCTAGAAAGCGAGAGTCCTGCACCGACGATGCCCGCCAATGCAATCACGCTCGCAGTAGAACGGAGCATTTTCATATCCTTACCTCCCGATACGACCTTGCCACGAGACCATTCCTGATGAATCTGCCACGAGAAAGGCAGCCGTATGTACGGATTGGCAGCCTATTCCGTCAATCCGAAACAAACTTCCCTTTTGCAAATTCATTACAATCGCCGCTAATTCGCTCACTTTGCAAGGAATAAGGGCAATTCCGGTTAGCATTCAAAAGGCTTTCAAGCTTGCTGCAGTCGCCGGGCTCAGATCTTGAACGCCTCCAGCGTTTCTGGCGCAAAGACTTCTTCCGGCTCCAGCAGACGCTTGGAAAGCCCACACTCGTAGTGATACTTGAGGAAGATCGCAACGGATTCCCTATTGGCCTCAAAACCGTAGGGCCACCAGTCTTCGCCCATCAACTCGACCGCCTCCTCAACGGCCGCGTTATGCCAGGGCAGCATCGCCATCATGGCAGCGGTCTGCGCGAAGTCCTGATAGACGATCTTTTGGGCCTCGACGAAAGCCTTGAAGAGGTTCTGCGCCACCCACCGATGCTTCTCGTAGACGTCGCGGCGTATAACGATCGTGTGCATCGGGGGAAAGATCTTGGTGTCCTGGTAATAGGCCC
>JBJOGJ010000167.1:0-8749 GCA_046048295.1 Pseudomonadota bacterium
GGTCACAACAGACCATTGTATGCGGAGCATGACGAAACGTCGTTCCGACCTTCGTTCCTGACGAGGCGAAAGTCTCGGACCGGTCAGGCCGGCTGGATGATGAGACCGCAAGACCTGATGCCTGCTGGCAAGCTACAGCCCAGCAGCGACACGCGATTGGACTGCGACATGAAATAGATCGGGAACGCGGCCTGCGAACCCTCTGGCCCAGGCAACCACGGTCGATGCGAGCAATGCTTATGCCAGTCTCAGGTGCTGTGTGGCGGTGACGATGTCCGCCCCCATGACGCGATTGTAGGTCTCCTGAGGCGCCGGGCCAACGTCATTGAGCTTCATCGACGAAAAGAGGAGATCCGCTATCGGCGTAGACGCACGCAAACCCTCGATGCAAAGCAATTTGACCCTGTGCCGGTTGTGGCGGCGAATGTAGCCCTGCTTCTCGAAACGCATCATGATCCTGCTCAACGTGTCAGCGTTGATGCAGATGTAATCGGCGATATCGTCTCGCGCCATCGGGAGATCCAAGTCGGCCTCGTCCCGCAACGCGCCATCGGTGGTGCGCAAGGCGAGGTCGAGAAGGAATGTAGAAACGCGCGACTCGACATCGAGCTGACCAATGATCAGCTGTCGGATGCAGCCGCGAAATACGCCGTGCTCAACTCTTCTGCGCAACTCACCAGCACTAGCGAATATCACATGAGGGGCCGAGCATCGCTGAAGCGTGGCACCAGACATTGCACGGATGTTCAGCTGACCGAGTGACAAGGTCGCTCCGATGACTAAATCACCAGGAACGAGGAAGTCGACGATCTGCCTGCGCCCGCCGGAGGGAGAAGCCTCGATGGCCAGCACCCCGGCTGCAACATACAGCCAATCCTGGGCACCGGCTCCGGTCTTGCTCAGCCGCTTACGAGGTGGCAGCTCGATAAACGAACCATCTGATGCGGCAGCCGGGCGTTCACACCCGCCTCCTTTCGGAGCGTTCGGTTTCAATCCACGACGTACAGTCCCAACTTTACCCGCCGACATTGGTGCACCCGCTACGCACAAAAAAAGCCGCACCGCAATATTGCTGCGAAGCAAAAATAGATGCGATCCAACTTCGATCGCCCCATCCAACTCCGACCTTAGTACCGAGTAACATAGTTAAAGCTCAACATTATGACCTAAGTCAACAAACTTAGAAATTCGATGTTTTCTTATCTATCTCGTCCTGATGTGCCCCGCTTACCGATGATATGCCTACGGCTGGACATCGAGCAGGCGCGATCCGAAAAACGGCGTAAAACTCATGGACTTGTGCTGCGTTGCAGCATATTCGCGCGCCGCTGCATCGTCGATGTATTCGATCGTGAAGACCGGCAGGCCAAACTGCTTTGCTGACCGCAAATAGTTCAGGCTCCACGCCCGGTCCTCCTGCCGGTTCATGACACCCGGTCCATGCAGTCCATAGAGCAGGCTCTCCTTGCTGATGGCGTCGATCGTCGCGAGATACGCAGGGTTGGCGATCAACTGCTCCGCATTCTGCCCCACGAGGATGAAACCCGGTTGTTGCTTCCTCGCAGCCCCTGCAATGGCCTCGATCAGCCGCACCATGTCCGCCATGGCGGTTGGGCGTTTCCCATGCCAGTCGTGGAAGCCATCGACCTTGTCCAGAAACGCGCCGTCGTAGCCCGCCTCGACGAGCCGGAGGATGGCACCGGTCAGCAGAGCACGCCACTCGTCGTGCCAATAGCGCACCGCATAACTGCGGGGCCATTCCGGATTCTCCGTCCCGAGCCAGCCCGGCGCCGCCCCCTTCTTCCACTCTGCGCGCCAGTACGACCTGTATTCCTCGGCCGCGCCAACGCTCAGGTAGGCGAGAACGATGCGGCGCCGCCCGTCTGGGCGACGCTTCAATTTCGCAATTTCACCGCGCGTTGCGGCCCTGCCCGCCGCTGGATCGACGATCGGCTCGATGACGACGAGATCGAGTGGAGATTGCGCCAGCTTCTCCAAGTCGATGTTCATGTACTGGCAGCCCCAGCGCGCGACCGCATTCAACGCGGCTCTCTGCTCGGCGCGCGCCGACTGTATCTCCGCCATTTCATCGGCCAGTACACCGTGAACGGTCGCCAGAAGCAGGACGGCAACCCTGCTCGTCAAACCGGCAACGCCCCTCCAGGCACGGCCGAAGCCCACCATGCCCGAAGCCCTCGTCCCTTTACCATGCAATGCCGGCATAGCGATCTGGCGCGACTGCCACCTCAGCGTTCGTGAAGTTCGGCGCTTGCCGGGCGGGCTTTACCGTGCTCCATGATGCGCGGTGTCACCTTGAGGACGTCACCCGGCTGCAGCGGCGTCGTTTCCTCCGCCTCGAATGTGCGCCTGCCATCGGCCGTCAACCGGACGATATTGAATACCAACTCGGCCGAACTCATGTCGGCCGCCGTGCCGGACGTCTTGCGAAGATGCGACGTCAACCGCCTGGCACTTTCGAGGGACAGGCGAACCTGCGAAATTTGGGCATCCACTTCCGAAAGATCCTTGATGAGGCCCGATGCATACTGAACGTGAACCTGCTCCTTCTGGCGCTCGGCATCGGCGAGGCGAGCTTTCGCCGCACTCAGTTGACCGAGGACAGCAAGGCGCCTGGCGTTCAGATCGTTCAGCTCCGTACTGGTCGCAATGAATGAGCGCCGCCGCAGCATTCCCGACGACTTGAGCTGCTTCATGTCCTGAAGGTGTTCGTTGCGCATCTCGCGCTGACGGTCCAGTTCCTCGACCTGGCCTTCGAGCAGCCCGATTTCGGTACGGATGCTGTTCGAGACGGTAATGGCCTGGCTTCTTTCACGTTCGTGACGGCTCTGCTCAAGCTTCAGCAGAAGCAATTCGGTGTCCATCATCACCTGCGCGTCCTGGTTGCCGGTCAATGCGACCAGTTCGGCCGGCATTGCGACGGCGTCACTTCTCTTCCACTGTGCCTCCAGCCGCGCCTTGCGCGAGATCAGCCGCTTCAGGCGATCACTGAGCATATTCGCCCGCTCGGTCTCACGGACCGCGCCGATCAATTCTGCCGAACTGCCGTCGAACTGCCTCAGGCCGCCGGCCAGCGACAGCGCCTGCAGCACGATCATGTCAGGCACGAACTTGACCGGCCCGGCGTTCTTGACCGCACCCAGCACGTAGACAGGCTGGCGCTCTACGATCGAGACGTTGACGTCCGCCGGCCTGCCGAGCCTTCTGCTGAAGGCCGTGGCAAGATCCTGTCGTAAATCCTTCATCGAGCGGCCCCCGACATTGATCGTACCGATACGCGGCAGCGACATGGAACCGTCCGCCTCGACGACATATTCTCCGGAGAGGTCCTTGCGGGTGAAGACGGTGCGCAACGTGGACCCCGCGCCCGGCAGTCTGCTGGCGCTTGGAACATCGATAAGTTCGTGAAATTCGATCCTTACCCGGTCGCCGATGGCGAGAGCACCACGGGGAGAACGGACAGTTGTCGCCTGACGGCCAGAGGTGCCTGAGGTTTTCACAGCGCCGATCATCGCGGAGGCGTCGCGACCGGCCTCAGGACTTTCGACACGAGCCCCCTGGGTCGTCGTGCCGTACACGGGCACGAAGGCTGCGAGCAGAACGAGCATGGACGTCGCAACCGCCGGCTCCAGCGTCCTGCGCTTCTTGAAGAACAATCCCTGTTTCATAGCTTCACTCCAACTCAGCGATGCGATTCTGCTTCCCGAAGAGACCCTCAAGCCGACCCCGATACAATTGTGCCACCGATTTCGCGCGGTTCGAGAGAACAAACGTGATGTATGTCAGATCTTCCAGCGTACGCTCGAGAACGGCGAGCGCCACGACGCCGCAAACGAGATTGGCGAGCAGATAGCCGAGGCCATAGTAGGCAGGGCCGAGATAGATCGAGGCAATGGCGAACACGCCCTGCAGAAGCAGGAACAATGCCTGCAGCGCCATGAAGCTCCGCTGTCTGTCGAAAAAGAGGATCAGCGATGTCGCGGCGAAGAATATGAGCTGGAAAAGCACGCCCAGGGCACCCAGACGCAGAATGCCGATCTGCTCGTAATGCAGGCCGGCGGTCGCGACAATGGTCGGTGCCGCTATGACCACGAGCGTACACAGGGCCGACTGGATCATGATGAGGCGGCCAATCTGCTCGAAGGTGTCTCGCTTGAGGGACGAGGCGATGTCGTCGAGTTGCTTCAGCGTGGCGTGATTTCTCACGGCTGCAAAGTAGTTCTGGTAGCGGCGAAAAAAGGATGTCTCGACGTGCGTTACGAACATTGCGAGAGCCGGCACTATGGTCAGATAGGCCGTGAACATTGCGCTGTCATAGAGCGGAGCATGAACCAGACCGGTCTCGTGCATGATCCGCTCCGGGCTGTGCCACATCACGACCTTGTCGATCCACACGCCAAGCGCGCCCGCGAGGCCGGCGACGGCTAGCGGGGCATGCAGTCGAATGCCGATGACGAGGTCGGCGAAGGCGCTCAGTCCACTCTTGGAACTCGGAAACGTCAGGAGCACCCGGCCACACAGGAACGCGAGGACGATCAGGAGCCCGGAATTGAACATCCAGATCATGGCATTCCAATCCTGTCCGCCTGCCACGGCAAGCGTGGCAGCCACGCTGACGGCCAAACCGGCGAGGAAACTGATCGTGATGCCCCGGTAATCACGAACGGCACCGCAGAAAGCCAATGTCACCCATATCTGGCTGACAATGGCGCTGCAGCTCGTCGCAGCCACCACGGTCGCACCGGACATCCGAAACACGACACCGTAGCAGAGCAGCCCGGCGGCGACCGACAGGCCGGTGCTGACAAGAAGGCTCGCGGCGAGCAGGGGCGCAATCCGATCGACGTCCCTCGCGTAGAGGACATCGCCAACGAGGCGCATCGTCACGAGCACGATCGGCGTTGCGACGACGAGCGATATCGCGAATGCGTATATGACGACTATGCGGAAGCCTTCGGTCACGTGTGCCGGCGCGAGGCCGGCGGCGAATGCGCTGATGAGCGCAATTGCAGTGATCGTGAAGAGCCATGGACCAGCAGCTATGATCACCGAGTGGCCAATGGAGGCAACAGGCATCAGAAGGTTTTCCTGATCCCCGAGCGACCTCAACCTGAACCCGATTCCGGCCATCGTGCTCACTCCGCTCCTTCGGCTTGCGACAGGGCAACAACGCCCACCGGCTCGACGCCGCGCGTGAGAATGCCGCGATAGAGCTCGCGATATTTGGCCGAGGACATTTCCGTCGCGTAGCGCCGTTCGACGCGAGACCGCAGCGCCTCGCCCATGCGACGCCGAAGCGCAGTGTTTTCCAGCAGGGTGCTGACGTGAGTGGCAAGCTCGGCCGGCGATCCAAGACCGGCAACGATGCCGCCATGCTCGATCGGATCGTCAGGCGTCCCGGCCCCCTCGATGATTTCGCGGCAGGCGCCGACGTTCGTTGCGACACAGGGAATTCCCGCCGCCCCCGCCTCGAGCAGGACGAGGGGCTGCGCTTCACTCAGGCTGCTCAGGACTACGACGTGTATCGAGGGCAGCCAATCAGTGATCCGTACACCGCCAGTGAACTCCACGCAGTCATCGAGCCCGAGATCCTGTACCAGTTGCCGGCATTCGTCGAAGTAGAGGGGATCCTCGTCGGTCGGGCCCATGACGAGCGCCCGCAGATCCGGAACCTTCCGGCGCACCTCCCCGGCGGCAATGATGAAGCTCTGTGTATCCTTGATCGGCACGACACGCCCGATAAGGGCCATGGTGGGCCTGCCGTCGGCAGGGGCCGTCTCCAGGCAGGAAAATTTCGCGACGTCTATGCCGTTGGCTATGACGAGCAGCCTCTCGGGGGCGGCGCCGAGCGCCGTCTGAAGCTGCTGATTGTCGCCGTAAAGGGTCGTGATGCGTGAAGATGCAGCGTAGCAAATTTTCGCGTAGCTCTCGAATGCCTGTATCCAGAGGTCCCGGAGGTCGAGGCGACAGTCGTCGATGTTCAGCCCCTTGTCGACCGTGTCGGATATCCATTCGGACATGAGGATCTCTATCCGCCGCTCGTTCGTGTAGATCCCGTGCTCCGTAATGAGCGAATGGGCACCATGTTCGATGGTGGCGCGGGCAGCGAGCAACCCGGCATATCCTGTCGAGATGGTGTGATAGACTTTCGCCTTCGGCAGATCGAACTTCAGTGTCTTGAACAAACCGCCGCAGAGCGCACGCCAAGCCCAATAGAATTGAAGAAACGACGCATGCGGCATCAAGGAGTTGTACATCTCACGGGCGATCTGGATCGTGAGGGGCGAGTCAAGAAGATCGTGCAGGGAAAGCGGCTCGTCCGGACTGTCGACGATGGCGATAATCTCCCTGAACTCATCGATCCCACCGCCGCTGAACAACCGGCTCAGGGCGTCGGCCAGCCGCGGGCCGATGCGGGCAGCCTTGTGGCTCCGGTCTGCACCAGGACCGGAGTACGGCTCGCCGCCCAGAATGAGGTCGCGAACGAACAGCAGGTTGTCAGGCTTCTCGTAGCGGGACTGCCGGGGCTCACTCCCGGATACGATGGCCACCAAGGAAAATTCCAGATCGTCCTGCGTTCGCATGAGCCAGTCGAGCCAGGAAGAAACGCCGCCGGCAATGTAGGGATAGCAGCCCTCGACGATCAGGCAGACATCCGCCGGGTCATCCGGCATTGCGGCGGGAACAGCGAGCGGTCTGCGATGGAGGTTCAGCATCGCCAGCCTCCAGCGGCCCCGGCGGTGTCGAGCCCCGCCCCTTCAATGGCGAAAGGTGCGTCGTAGCGGTGCCGGAAGAGCAGATTCACATCACTAAACCGTCCGGTGGCAACAAGGCAGCGGGCCAACTGCAACCTCAGGTCCGCCGGCAATCGATGAGCCTGGTGCAGGAGCCGGTCGAGAATTGCGTCATCCTCTCCGCTGAGACGAACGATGCGACACTGCAGAACCTCTGCCGCTGCTACCGCCACCGGACCGGCCGCGGCTTCCGCCTTCGCGCAGATGGCGCGTGCAAAGGAAATCGCGTCCTGCACGTCGGCTGGCTCGAGGAAGCCGGATTCGGCGCAATCCAACGCGATCGATGCACTTTCGAGAAGCTCGTCTGCAGTGTCCTCAGCGCTGTCACGGCGGCGCACGTCATGAAAACGTCTCCTGAACTTCTCCTTCAGCCTGACGAAAACGGCAGCGGCCTGCGCCCTTACAGCCGGCTCGGGACAGCGCAGCGCCCGTTGCAGGAACGGCAGGTACTCCGCATGATAGTTGAGACCAATTCGTCCGAGCAGAAGCTGTTTCTCGTTCAACGCGCCGCTCTCGAAGATCTTCTCGAAGCGCCCCGGCTCGGGCGACTGCAGCGTGTACTCACGGCCGCACAACACATCCTGATGAAGCCGGTCGCTCTGCTCCGTTGCCACCTGTCCAGACAACAGCGTGTACCAACGGTCAAGCAATCTCTCATCGCGCGCATCGAACAGCTTCTGTAGCAGAAGGATGGCGATCGCCACGATGGCCAACGGACCTCCAGCCAGGACGAAAAGGACAGACGCCAATCCAGCCGGAGAGGCACCGTTGCCGATGAGAACGGCACCGAACGCGACGGTGACCGCCAAATGGCAAACGGCAGCAGCCGAGTAACCGAGACCCAGATAGAGCGCCGCTGCGATGCATGCCGCATCAGCCAGCAACAGCAGCGCGATTGAGCCTGCTCCGTTCGCTTTGCAGGACGTGAGAAACCTTCTCCATGCCTGCTCGTCTGCTCTTGAGCGTTGCATCACCACCAGCCGCTCCGCGCCGGACTAGGCGCTACCCTTGAGAAACTTTCCTGCCGCCCGGACCGGCCACTCGGTCAGCGTTGGCAACGGCGGCGCCGAACCAGGCAGACCGGCAGACTGGATGCGGCCAGTATTGAGGTTTACGAGGACGCGGTCCGCAGACAACGGAGTGGCAAGTTCTCGGCAAAGAGCTCGAACTGCCAATTCCGCATCGTCGTCAAGGCGCAACGGATCCATCTGGCGAATGAGGAGAACGCCAATGAGACTTCCAGTGCCGGCCGGCATGATCGGAGCGGCGATCAGGCCCATGCTGCCGAGCAGGCGCGCATCGCTCGCGTCGCGTACGGTCAAAAGATCCTTTCGCTCGACCATTGCGCGACGCAGGGCCTGAGGCAGTTCATCGGGCAGAGACACCTTCAGTCGTATGCCTGTCGAGCCAGCCATGTCGCGTTCCAGCATCCAGCCGCCGTCATTCCTGCCGTATATGGCGTAGTCCGCGCCGCCGAGCAGTACAGCGAGTGCATGCGACAGTGAATGAGAGAGCTGCTCGCGTGGGGAATGGCGCACCGCCTCGAGCGCACGTAGCCCGGCTTCGACGGAGCGATCCTTCGAGCAAAGGATCTGGCGTTCCAGTGCCTCGACGTGGCCGCGCAGCCTATAGGCAAGATCGCCGGTCGTCTGCAGCTTCTCGCTTGCTTCGAGCAGGCGTGCCTGGAGGGAGATGCTCGCCTTCTGCTGCTGGCTGCGGAAGCTGCCGAAGACGAGCGCGGCCAACAACCAAAGGATCGGCTCGCGCCACAAGTTCGAATGGTAGTCGTACATGTCTCCCAGGCTCGCCTGCGGCGACACGTCGGCAAGAAGATGAATTGCAATGGCGACGGCTGCGGCAGAGAGACCGGCTGCAGTACCGTACTGGCAGGCGAGAAGTAGGACAGGAATCCACAATGGGTGCGGTTCGATGCGGGT
>JBJOGJ010000168.1:0-8708 GCA_046048295.1 Pseudomonadota bacterium
GTCCCGGGCAGCCGTAGCCTCTGCAAGTTCACGCTCGAGGGTTTGGATGCGGGCTTCCCGTGCTTCTGCCGCGCGGGCGCGATCTTCGGCCTGAGCGGCGGCTTCCTCGGCCTTCCTGATGGCGGACTGCTCGCGGCTCCTCGCGTCCTCGAGCCCGATGTTGGCCTTCTCGCGTTGAACGTCGGCTTCGCGACGTGCCCGCCGTTCGCATTCGATCTCGTTCTTGAGCGCCTTGAGATGGGCCTTGAGTTCGGTGGTTTCGTCCGTATTGCCGAGGCCGGTGTCATCGGTGCGCGTGGCTGCCTGCCGCAGTTCGGCGAGCGACTTCTCGGCCTCCTCTGCGCGCTTGCGCGCTTCGTTGCGCTCCGTCTCGAGATCGCGCTTAGCCGATTGCGCGCGCACGAGTTCACCCTCGACGCGTCCCGTCAGTGCCTGTTGGTCCTCGAGGTCGCGCTGCAATGCGGCGAGGCGACCGTCCAATTCCGCGGTGGCGACCGGCGGGGCGGTGACCTTGCGAAGGTCTTCGAGTGCGGCAGTCGCTTCGCCGAGCCTGGCCTCGGCGGCTTCGCGGGCCGATTGTTCGCGTGCCATAGCCGCCTCGAGCTCGGTTGCTCTTGCGCGTTCGGCCTCCAGTGCCTTTTCCGCCTCGTCGCTGCGGGCCTCTGCATCATCGAGCTGGCGCAGAGCTTCCTCGAGCACCGAGAAAGATTCTTCGTCCCAGTCGGCCGTATCGACCTCGTCATCGGAATGGGCTTCATCCAGGGGCTCCGGCGTGCCGGTTTCCTGGTCGGCGGCGTCGCCAGTGGCGTGCGGGCCCTGGAACTCATCCTCTTCGAATTGTTCCTCGTCGTATTCCGCCTCGGCGGGTTGCGGTTCCGACGACTGCTGCAGATAGGACGTATCGATTGTGACCCGCCGCTTCTTCGGGCGGTAGGAGGCGCGCGCGCGCTCGGACGTCTCCACCACGTTGGTGAGGCGTGTTTCGAGCTTCTTGTTTTTGCGTTGCCAGAACAATACGCGCAAAGCGCGGTCTCCCTCTATGAGAAACTGAGCAGAGACATCAGCTATATCAAGGCGATGCTAAATGGATGTTAATTCGCCGGCGTAGGATGAGCCGCACTAACCATGTCGCTTCTATTTGTTTACACATTCTTCGGATCCTCTTGGGTAGGCAACAACCGGCGAAAGTTGAAAACGATGTTCGGTTATCTTGGAAGGAGCGCGGCTGCGCTCTTCCTCCTGCTTGCTGTGACGCTGGGCCAGCCGGCGACGGCGGGCGAGGCCGCTGTGCGGGAAGTCCAGCGGGCGCTCTACTCCGGCGACTACAAGGGCGGTATCGCCAGCGTCGGCGCCATGGCGGCCCGTGACGCAGACGATGTGGAGGCGGTTTTCGGCCTCGGCATGCTGCAGGTCTTCGGCGCCGTGGCCGCGATGCAGGACAGCCTGTACCAGCACAGCGCCGCGCCTGTTGCGGCTTCGGGTGCGGCGCACATGCACTGGTTCCGGGCATGGATGCCGTTCGGCTTCGGGCCCGGCACGGTCTGGTTACCTGCCAATCCGAAGGCGACGCCGATGACCTATCGTCGGCTTCGCGAGATCCTCGTTCGTTTCGCCGCGGATCTCCGCTTGGCTGATGCAACTTTGGCCCGGGTCGGCGAGCGGCCGGTGAAGCTGCCGCTTGAACCTTTCCGAATAGCCATCGATCTCGATCACGACGGCAGCATCCAGGAGAACGAGCGCGTCTTCGCCATGTTTATCGGCGGGGGACGGCAGGCACCGCGCAGGGAGGCGGCGGAGGCCATACTTGCCTTCGACACCGCCGATGCTTCATGGCTTCGCGGCTATGCCAATCTGCTGATGGCTTCGACCGACCTCATCCTCGCTTTCGACTTCGAGAAGTCCTACGAGGCGGCTGCGCACAATCTCTACGGTCCGGACGCGACCCGGCTCGGACGTGCGTTGAAATCGCAGGCCGCCACCTCTCGGCCGGGTGAGGTCCTGCAAACCCTGATGCAGGAGATCGATCGTGATCTCGCCGCGCTGGGCAATCCGGAGCGGGATGCGTCCGAGCAGATGCGCGCCCTTAGGGAAGCTCTGAGTTCTCTGCCGAATACGCCTGAGGCAGCGGCCGAACGCAGGGCCTTGCAGACCGAGCTCCGGGAGATTGGCGAGCGTCAGCGCCGATACAACGAGACGAAGCGCGAGCTCGGCCAGCGGCGGAGGGATCTGGAAGCCGAGATGGCCGGCCGCCAGCCCGGCAATTCATGGGGACCGCTGTTCGATCTTGTAGCCTATGTTCACACCATGAGCTGGCCGGTTGTCGAGCCGGCGCGACTGAAAGCCGTTGGCCAGCACCTGTTGCAGGTGGTGGCCCAGAACCAGATGACCTGGCGGCTTGTGCGCGCTGAGACCGATGATGATCGGGAGTGGCTGCCAGGCCCGCGGCAGACGCCACCGTTCGGGAGCCAGCCGGTTACGGACGAGGTGATAGATGGCTGGCTCGCCACGACGGCCCTGGCTGGACAGGTTGTGAAGGGGGAGAAGCTGCTACCGCATCCCCGCTTCAGGCTCGGGTTCAACCTCGGGAAGTTTCTCGCGACCGCGAAAGAATTCGATCTGGTGCTGATGATCGCCGGCCACGGCTTGCTGCCCTATCTCGAACAGGGAGACGTGGTCGACGCTGCGGCGTGGCGGGCCGTGACCAATCCGCTCGGGCGGAATATCTGGTCCTACGCGGTTTGGTTCAACTAGGCCGCGATCGGCTGGTCGGGGTAGGCCAGTTGTTCGCGGGCGCGCCACTCCGCGGTTACATAGTTGACGATGATCGAGCGGCGTACGCCCTCGATGGGGCGCGGCTCGAAGCCGTGGTAGGTGGTGTCCGAGGGAACGAAGATCATCGCCGCGTTGGCGGCGAACGGTGAACGGCCGACATGCTTCTTGTTGGCGTCGTAGATGTCGGTACCGAGGTCGCCATGGCTTGCGTCGCGCGACAGGTAGAGCAGCATCGTGAACATCTTGACACCAAGGTCGGTGTGCGGCTCCAGCCAGAAGCCTTCGACGTCGAGAGCGTACTCGATGCGCAGGTAGGTATTGTCGAGGCGGGCACCGAACGTGGTCGTTATCGCGTCGGTCACGGCGCGGGACTGGAAAGCAGAGGCAAAGCTCTCCGCTACCGGAAACCGGCTGCGCGCATCGGCGTCGAAGTAGCTTCGGGTCGCATTGTGAAGCTCGCGTTTGCCGGAAAGCCCTTCGAGGCTGGGCGCGTCGTAGGGTAGCGAAATGATCTCGTCCACGCTGCTGTCCGGAAGGCAGTCTTCCAGCGTCCAGTAACGGTATGGGGTCTCGTATGGCGTCGCTGCATCGATGCTGCACCGCAGCGAGTCGATCATCGCGTCCCGGCTCGATGCCATTTGTGGTCCCCCGGTTGCTGGCCCCATCAGGGCGGCGGAATCGCTTTGCCCCGCTGTGTCGTAAACCATAGAGGTCCTGGCCCAAGCGGGCAATGGCCGCGGGGGGCTTCTGTGCCCGGGCAAATTGACCGCCTGCCCCGGACACGTCGCCGCGCTGCCGTGCAAGGCGCCATCCGTCCGGGCATTATGTACGGGAGTTCCTGGGAAAGTAGGAGGCGAGGCCGTCAGGATAGGTCCGCCGCTCCCCTCGGGAGCGCACTGGCGGAAGCCGGCGTCCGAGAGGCGACGAGGATCCATCGGGCCTCGCCTCCAACTGATAACATGATTAATCGGGTTCGTGACGAAATTTTGACGCGTGCGCCCACTTCTCGGGCAGCAACCGGGTTCTTCCACCTCCCTTGGTCATGGACTGCTCGGCAGGGCGTCAATCGGCAGCGGTACAATAGGGCAACGTCATTTCACCGAATTTCGTGCGGGGCGCTTTCCCGGTATTCCCGACTGGCGTTGTGTGCTTTTGACGGACCTGATCAATTCTCGCCCCATTGGGATGCGAGAAAACGCGGTGAAGTCAGTTGGGCTCGGACATTGGGAACCGGACAATGAACGGAATAACGAGGGCACTCACGGCAACGATCGGTACTCTGCTGCTGCTCGCTGTCGAGGCGTTCTGCGCCATGCTCACCTACACTCTGCTGCAGATCTACAGTGTCGACCTGTTCGGCCATCTGGTCAGTCTGTCCCGCGGGGTGATGAACGTTGTCATCGCGACGTTGCAGTCCGTGCTGCCTGGCATGAGCACGCAATTCGAAGCGTCGCTCGGCGGCGAACTCAGTCCGAAGGCGGTCCTGCTGCTGCTGATCGGGCTCGTCGTCGGCGCGATAATCCGCTTCGTGATCTGGAGCGTGAGTGGCGCCCGTCACTAGGCTGCTTCGCACCCGGCATGCCGGTCGGAGCAGCCCGTGAGCTGGTCGGGCCTCAGTCGCCCGGCACCAGGGCGGGGCCTTCCATGGCTTTCTTCGCGGCTTCGTTGACGTCGAGCGACTCGTCCCACAGCATGCCGACGACGCGTTGTCCGGTGATGCCGTTCGAATGGTCGGACGCAAGCCACAGGATGGGATTGAACATCACCTCCGGCGACAGCAGCGGCCGGCCGGATGCCGCAGAGCTGAAAACGAACGTCGTATCGGCGGCGCCGCCCGGCAGGATGGTGTTCACCGTGACGCCCGTGCCTTCGAGGTCCTTGGCGAAGATCTGCGTCTCCGATTCGATCGCGGCCTTCGAGACGCCGTAGGGAGAGTTTGCCGCCGCCTGCAGCGAGCGCCGGCTGGTCGTCGTGTTGACGATGCGGCCCCAGCCGTTGGCAATCATGTGCGGCGCGGCGAAGTACGACATGTAGTAGGCGCCGTTGACGTTGACGACGACGACCTTCTGCCAGACCTCCGGGTCTGCTTCGTAGAACTTGGTCGATTTCGATTTTGGCGACTTGGCGACGTGGATCTGCCCCATTGCCGCGTTGTTGACCAGGATATCGAGGTGTCCGAAGCGGGCTATCGTGCCTTCGATCGTTGCCTTGGCCTGCTCCATGCTGGAAATATCGCAGCCGAAGGCGACCGCCTCGCCGCCGCCGCGCGCCGTCAGTTCCGCGGCCGTTTTCTTCGCCTCAGCCTCGTCGACGTCGACAATGGCAACCTTGGCCCCGGCGCCGGTCAGGGCTCTTGCCATCACCTTGCCGAGCCCGCGCGCGCTGCCCGTTATCAGTGCCGTCCTGCCGTCCAGTCTAATGTCCTTGATCGCCGTCATCGCCGTTTCGCTCCCGTCGCTCGTTCCTCTAAGGTCCAATATGGCACGGCAAATTGGGACGAGCGGGAAAATCCTGTCAAGAACCGCCCTATCGCGGGCAGCGCGCATCGGCTAGATTGCGGCGCGTCATACAATGCGTTTCGCGCCCGGAAGGAACCATGATCGACCTTTTTACTTGGTCTACGCCCAACGGCCGCAAGATCTCGATCATGCTTGAGGAGGTCGGCCTTCCCTACGACGTTCATCCTATCGACATCTCGAAGGACGAACAGTTCGCGCCGGACTTCCTGAAGATCTCCCCCAACAATCGTATTCCGGCCATCATTGACCGCGACACCGGCTTGTCGCTGTTCGAGTCCGGCGCCATCCTGGTCTATCTCGCCGACAAGACCGGCAAATTGCTGCCTGAAGCGGGAGAGGCGCGCTGGCGTACGCTCGAATGGCTGATGTGGCAGATGGGCGGTCCGGGCCCGATGTTCGGCCAGGTGCACCACTTCCTGCGCGCTGCCCCGGGCAAGGCGCCCTATGCCGAGGAGCGATACGTCGCGGAGGCCAAGCGGCTCTACGGGGTACTCGACCGTCGCCTCGCGGAGGTGGAGTACGTTGCAGGCGATTATTCGATCGCCGACATCGCCATCTGGCCCTGGGTCTCGCGCTACGAGTGGCATAACCCGGAGATCGGCCGGTTCGGGAATGTCGTGAGGTGGTACAAGTCGATTGCCGCGCGCCCTGCTGTTCAGCGCGGTTACGACGTGCCGGTGAAACAGCCGGGAATCCCCGTCCCCTGATTGGTGGACGCATCGGCACAACGGAGGACGAAAGCCCGTGCACGACCGGATATTCAGTGGCGTCATCGCGCCAGTTCTGACGCCATTCGATGCCGATGGCGTTCCCGATCCGGAGCGCTTTGCCGACCATGCGAAGTGGCTCATCGATAGCGGCTGCACTGCACTCGCGCCCTTCGGCACCACCAGCGAAGCCAATTCGCTCGGGCTGGACGAGCGCATGGAGTTGCTCGAGGATCTCGTCGACGCGGGTATCGACGCGAGGATACTGATGCCCGGGACCGGCATGTGCTCGGTAACGGATGCTGCAATCCTGAGCCAGCATGCCGTCGATCTCGGTTGTGGCGGCGTTCTGATGCTGCCACCCTTCTATTACAAGAACCCGAGCGACGAAGGCCTTTACGAATACTATGCGCGCGTGATCGAGGACATCGCCGACGACCGCCTGCGCGTCTACCTCTACCATTATCCGCAGATGTCCTCCGTTCCGATCTCTCTCGATCTCGTGGGGAGGCTCACCGAGGAATATCCGGAGTGCGTCGTGGGGCTAAAGGACAGCTCCGGCGACAGGCAGAACCTGATGTCGCTTCTCCAACGGTTTCCCAATCTCGAGATCTTTCCGGGCACCGAGAAGCTGATGCTCGACGGTCTGCGCCAGGGGGCGGCCGGTGTCATATCGGCAACCGCCAATATCGCAGCCGGCAGCCTGAGAGCGCAGTTCGACGGCTGGGAGGGCGAGGACGCTGAACGGCGCCAGCAGGCGATTACGTCCTTCCGCGAATCCATAGAGCGCTATCCGCCGATCCCGGCCCTGAAGGCCGTGCTTGCCCATTACCTGGACGATCCCGAGTGGCGGCTCGTTCGCCCGCCCCTCGTCGCCATGACCGAGGATGCTGCCGAGCAGGCAGTCAAGGCCCTGTCGGACGAGCATGGCTTCACCCTCAGGTTCGATTGACGTCGGGGCACTGGGCGTTAACGAAGTCTTAGGCATCGCCGACGACACTCCCGGGATGTCAGACATCTGACTGTTCGTTCCTCAGCCGGAGAGATTGGCCTGTGAATAGCGACTTCGATGAGAAGCCTGGCTCCGAGCGCCCGCGGGTTCCGTTGTTCGAGGGGCGCGCTGAGCGCTGGATCGAAGAGAAGCCGGCGTTCGCCCTGTTCCGGGAAATGCAGCTGCAGTTGCCGTGCATGATCATCGACATGTCGGCGGTCGGTGCATGCATTGGCTTGCCGCGAGAGGGCGATGCCGACTACGTCGATCCGGAGACTCTGCCCGCGTCCATGATGCTCGATCTCCGGGCCGAGGCGACCGAGGTCGAATGCGAGATCGTCTGGCGATCAGCGTCCCGCCTCGGCCTGCGCTTCTTGTCCTCGCCCCAGCCGTACTAGCCGACTGAACCTTCCCCGCTTTCCAAACGCGCCCGCCGTGCTATGACACCGCGTCTGCCGTGGCAGCATCTATAGCCAGAAGAACGGCATCGTGGGGGAAACGTGGACAGTTTTATGGACCTCCTGATCGGTGGGTCGGGGCTCTCGCCTCTCGCCTTCTTCGTGCTTTGCGCCGTCTCGTTCCTGGGCAGCTTCATCGCCGCTGCGCTCGGTCTGGGTGGCGGCGTCCTGGTGCTGGCGACGATGGCCGTCGTGCTGCCGCCGACGGTGTTGATCCCGGTGCATGGCGTCGTCCAGCTCGGTTCGAACTTCGGCCGCGCGATGCTGATGGCGAAGCACGTGCTCTACAGATTCCTGCCGGCCTTCCTGATCGGTGCCGTGCTTGGTGCCGCAGTCGGCGCCAAGGTGGTTTTCGCGCTGCCGAAGTGGCTCCTGCTCGGGATCCTCGGCTGCTTCGTCCTTTATGCGACCTGGGCTCCCGGCTTCAAGAGCCGCAAGCCCGGCCATTGGACGTTCGGTATTGTTGGTCTGCTGAGCACTTTCGCCAGCATGTTCATCGGCGGCAGCGGCCCGCTGATCGCGCCGTTCGTCAATGCAGCCGCCGAGACGCGCCAGCAGGTGGTTTCCACGCATGCCATGCTGATGACGCTGCAGCACGGCTTCAAGGTGGTGGCGTTCGGCATCGTCGGCTTCGCGTTCGGGCCCTACCTGCCGCTGCTGATCGGACTGTTGGTCTTCGGTTTCATCGGCACCTGGGTCGGCAAGCAGGTGTTGAACCGGCTTCCCGAGCAGGCATTCCGTAACGGCTTGAAGGCCGTGCTCACTATACTCGCCTTGAAGCTTCTGTATGATGCCGCCAGGGCTTTTCCGGGCCTTTGGTAATCCTGCAATGACAAGCATCCGCAACGGCCGGCTCGCGCGGCGGGAAAGGAACGCACAAATGGCACTGAAAGGTTTCAACAGTCTCTCGATCCCAGGACCGACGAACCTGCCCTTCGAGATCCGCGCCGCCATGGACGTGGCGCTCGAGGACCACCGGAGCCCGACGTTTCCCGAGCTGACCCTGCCGTTGTTCGAGAAGGTCAGGAAGGTGTTCCGCACGGAAACCGGCCGCGTCGCGCTTTTCGCAGGCTCCGGCACCGGCGGCTGGGAAGCGGCCATGACGAACACGCTGTCGCCGGGCGACAAGGTGTTAAGCCCGGTCTACGGTCAGTTCTCGCACCTCTGGGCCGAACTCTGCCGCCGTCACAAGTTCGACGTCGATGTCATCGAGGTGCCATGGGGCGAAGGTGCACCGGCCGATACCATCGGCGAGCGTCTT
>JBJOGJ010000169.1:0-8684 GCA_046048295.1 Pseudomonadota bacterium
CGGAAAAAAGGTGGAACTGGGGAGTTCGACAGGCGTAGCAGCAGAAATTGCGCAGACACAACGGCTGGTGGTGGTGCTGACGGTCAAGACGAGCCAGCCTGGCGGGCGCATACTGCTTGTGGACCGCCTGGCGGCCGGTCTCGAGATCGAGAATCCCAGGCTCGTCGACAGTGGCGACCTCGGGGCACTCAAATGGCTCAAGTCGATGGTCAATCCGGAGCACACCGAGTTCCGTGACGACCGTTTCGTCGCGGCCTTCGATCTGTTCCGCAGTCGGCGGCAGGGAGAGACCGTGCTGTCGGCCGCCTACATGGTGCGGGCGGTGACACCGGGCGACTTCGTGCACCCGGCGGCGACTGTCGAAGACATGTACCGTCCGGACCTTCACGCACGCACTGCTGCGGGGCGGCTAAGAGTGACGGCGGCGAATTGAGGCGATAGCGATGAGCCGCTGGACGAGACGGAGTGCATGGGCAGGCTTCGGCCTGGTCGCAATGGCGGGGACCATCGCCCTCGCACTTGCGATCACCGTGGCGCGGCTCGGCCCGCCACCGCTCACTGAGGCAAAGCAGCTCTCGGAGATCGTGGTGGATCGTGAAGGACGGCTGCTGCGGGCATTCACGACGGCCGATGGCCGATGGCGACTGCCGGTCGAGCCGGAAGAGGTCGACCGGAGATACCTCGAGATGCTGTATGCGTTCGAGGATCGGCGGTTTCATCAGCATCGAGGGGTCGATCTGCTGGCCGTTGGCCGTGCTGTTATGCAAATGGCAATGCACGGGCGCGCGGTTTCCGGCGGCTCGACGTTGACGATGCAGGCAGCCAGGCTCATCGACCGTCGCCACGATCGCTCACTCGCAACAAAATGGCTGCAGATGGCGAGGGCGCTGCAGCTCGAAGGCTTGCTCAGCAAGCGTGAGATACTGGCGCTATATCTTCGGATGGCACCTTTCGGCGGCAACCTGGAGGGTGTCAGGGCCGCATCGCTTGCATATTTCGGCAAAGAACCCCGGCGGCTCTCGCTCGGGGAGGCAGCGCTGCTCGTTGCGCTACCGCAGTCGCCGGAAGCAAGGCGGCCGGACCGCTCGCCGCGCGCTGCACGCATCGCGCGCGACCGGGTGCTCATGCGGGCGGCCCTGGCAGGGGTCATCAGCATGGCAGAAGCCCGTCGGGCGACGGCCCAGCCGGTGCCACAGACCAGGCGGGAGTTTCCAAAGTTCGCACCGCACCTTTCAGAGGAACTGGTGGCGAAGAAAACGGGACAACGGATTCACCGATTGACGCTCGACCGCGGCATTCAGGAGCGGCTAGAGGCCCTTGCCAGGTCACAGGCACACGGCCTCGGCAAGAGGCTATCGGTCGCTATCCTTGCTGCCGACCACTCGACCGGTGAGATCCTGGCCCACGTCGGCTCGGCAGACTACCTCGATTCAAACAGGCTTGGCGCCATCGACATGGTCGACGCCGTGCGCTCGCCCGGGTCGACCCTGAAGCCGATGATCTATGGGCTCGCGTTCGAGGCGGGGCTTGCGCATCCGGAGACCTTTATCGAAGACAAGCCCGTGAGGTTTGGTCTCTACCAACCGAAGAACTTCGACGAGAACTACCGGGGAACCGTAACAATACGCGAGGCGCTGGCGCTTTCGCTCAACATTCCCGTCGTGAAGGTCCTGGACGCCGTCGGACCGGGACGGCTCATCGGGCGGTTGCGTAAATCGGGACTGGCGCCGCAGCTTCCCGAGGCAACCGCGCCGACTCTCGCCGTGGCACTGGGGGGCCTCGGCCTTACGCTGCGTGAACTGACGGAGCTATATGCCAGCGTGGCCAATCGCGGCAGGCGCGTGAAGCTCCGCCATCAGGCGCGGACAACTCCCGACCGCTCGGCACCGTTCGATGTACTCTCGCCGGTCGCATCCTGGTACATTGCCGATATCCTCAAGAATGCTCCGCCGCCTGCAGCCGCCCGTGCCGGCGAGATTGCCTACAAGACGGGGACGTCCTATGGCTACCGCGACGCCTGGGCGGTCGGGTTCGACGGTCGGCATGCGGTCGGCATCTGGGTGGGCCGAGCGGACGCCACGTCCACGCCCGGCCTCACCGGCCGGACGGCGGCGGCACCGATCCTATTCGATGCCTTCAAGCGAATTGCCAAGACGCGGACACCGCTGAAGTCACCTCCGGACGGGGCGATACGGATGGCTGGAGGCGATCTGCCGCCACCGCTCAAGCGCTTCAACGAAGGGCACGACCAGCAAATTTCCGGCCCGTTCATCGATCCACCGGTCAGGATCGCCTTCCCTCCCGACCGCTCCGAGGTCGCGGTCGAGGATGCAGGCCAGCCGATCGTACTCAAGGCAAGCGGCGGGGTACTGCCGCTAACGTGGATGATCGACGACGCGCCAGTCGGCTCATCGCGGCATGAGCGGTCGTTCGTCTGGGAAAGCGGATCGCGGGGCTTCGTGAAGGTCTCAGTCATCGACGCGAAGGGACGGGTCGACCGCGTCGAGGTGCGGCTCAGATAGCTGAAAGCGGCGGCCAAGGAGGCCGCCGCTGTAACCAGGTTCGACGATGAGCGTCAGGCGAGATGCTTCTTGAAGAAGGCAACCGTCCGTTCCCACGCGATCTTCGCCTGCTCAGGGTTGTAGCGCGGCGTCGAATTGTTGTGGAAGCCGTGGCGGGTGCCCGGGTAGGAATGCATCTCAAAGGAGACGCCGTTGCCCTTCATGGCCTCTTCGTAGGCGGCGCGCTGAGCGTTCACCTTCTTGTCGTCCTCGGCGTACTGTACCAGCATCGCCGCCTTGATCTTCGGCACCTCGGAGGTCTTGGCCGCTGCACCGTAGAAGGGCACACCCGCCTTCAGGTCGCCGCCCAGTTCGGTTGCCAGCCAATTGACGACACCGCCACCAAAGCAGAAGCCGACAGCGCCAAGCTTGCCATTCGAAAGTGCGTGTGCCTTCAGGAACTTGGCGCTGTTCGCCATGTCGACGAAGATCTTGTTGCGATCAAGCGCGGCCTGCATCTTGCGGCCGTCGTCATCGTTGCCGGGATAGCCGCCGGCCGGGTAGAGCGCGTCAGGTGCGAGGGCCAGGAAGCCTTCGGTAGCGAGGCGCCGGGCCACGTCCTCGATGTAGGGGTTGAGACCACGATTTTCATGCACGACAAGAACAACCGGGAATGGTCCATCACCGGTTGGCTGGACGAGATAGCCACGCATCTTGCCGGAGTTGCCGCCGGGCGAGTCGTAGGTAACATAAGTCGCCTTGATGCGCTTGTCGGTAAACGAAACCGTTTGCGCCCTGGCGTAGTCAGGCAAAAGCGATTGCGCCATTGCCAAGCCGGAACCGCCGATCACAGTAATTGCTGCGGCACGGTTCAGGAAATCCCGGCGGTCCATTGTGCTGGAGTGGCAGTACTCGTCGTAGAGATCGAAGATCCGCGGATCGATCTCAATCCGCTCGTCAAGCTTCTCGGACATGCTCCGTACCCTTCTTCAGGTTGAACTTTTGGAAATCTCAATACCAAACCGGTCCTCTCAAAGAGACCGGCATACACCTTACGGGCCGAAGGTTATTTTGAATGTCCGGCGAGGTCTACCCTTATTGGCGTAATCGTGAACGGCCCGAACAAGGCCAAATCGGCGCCGCTGGCGCATTGACACAGGACAAGCAGCGTCGCGTTCATCGACGTGGTGTACGTGGCTGGACCGGGCGCATCCCAGTTATCAATCAGCGAGTTTCGGCGCGCCTTGCCGGCAGAAGGCCGCGGACGGAATTGCCAAGATAGACCCCCTGATCCGGCTCGAGGTCTTCCAGAGTGAGCGGCGCTTCAATTGCGCGGCCATCGGCGATGAGGCGGGCGCGAAGCGTGCCGGGAAGAACGCCAGCAGATAGCGGCGGCGTCAAAAGGCGGCCTTCACGTTCGATGAAGATGTTGGTACGAGAGCCTTCCGTCAGTTCACCGTGCTCATTCAGGAACAAGACCTCGTCCAGGCCATGAGCGGCAGCGAGACGTGCGTGCTCGCGATCGTAGAATTCGCGCCGCGTCGTCTTGTGCGCCAGTAGGCTATCGGCGCTCGACACCCGGAACTCCGATATGGTGAAGCGCAGGGGCCGAGAGGGGTCCGGCAGCTGCAGGGGAGCGACTGAAACTTCGATGCCGCCTTCCCTGGAGAGCAGCAGCCTTACAAAAAGGACCGGTTCATCACGGGGCCCGGGAGCTTCTGCCAAGCGGACGCGGGCAAGCGGCAGGTCCAACGCAAAGCCAAGCGCCTGCGCCGAGCGCGCAAGCCTCGCAATGTGCTCGTCGAGCAGCCAATAGCCGCTTTCCTTCGTCCAGCGGAGCGACTCGATCAACCGGAAGTCGCCGGTACAGGCCTCGAAGAATTTCATCTTGAGAAGGCATTCCGCATACTCGTCGGTGCCCGAAGAATCCGCGACGATACCCGAGCCTATTCCGAACTCGCCGGTGCCATCTGCAAAGTACACCGCTGTGCGGATTGCAACGTTGAAGTCGGCGCTGCCGTCGGGCGCGAACATGCCGATCGCGCCACAGTAGACGCCACGCGGCTCCGCCTCCAGCTCACGGATCAGTTCCATTGCACGGATCTTCGGTGCTCCTGTTACGGAGCCAGGCGGGAATACGCCGCGGACAAGATCCGAAATCGACACATTTTCACGCAGACGCGCGCGAACGAGCGAAACCATCTGGTGGACAGTGGCGTACGTCTCGACTTCGAACAGTTTCGGCGCCTCGACACTGCCGACCTTGGCGATGCGGCCGAGATCATTGCGCATCAGATCGACAATCATCAGGTTTTCGGCACGGTTCTTCTCGTCGGCTGCAAGGTCCTCCCTGGCGCGGCGATCGGCAGCGGCATCTTCTTTTCGCGGCGCCGTCCCTTTCATGGGACGCGTCTCTATGTGCCCCTCCCGAATGGTGAGATACTGCTCAGGGCTCGCGGACATGACGGTGAAGGTGGGCGCGGCGATGTATGCGGCGTGTCGGACGGGTTGAGCGGATCGCATGGCCCGATAAAGCGAGAGCGGGTTGCCGGATAGAGCGAAACGATACTTGAAGGTCAGGTTGGCCTGGTAGAGATCGCCGGCATATATGGCTTCTTCGACCCGGGCGAAGCGTTCGAGATAAGCCTGCTCGTCGAAGTCAGGGCCGAGAAGCGCGAGGCCGTGGCCGGGCGCCGCCCGGGTCTCGAGCCAGTCGGCTGCTGCGGTAGCGTCGAGAGTCCGGGGAGCATCGAACACACCGAACCAGAGCAGCGGACACCGACGCGCTGACGGCATCAGCGGAGCGAGACGCGGCTCCAGTGCATAGCCCAATTCATAGGACATGAAGCCCGCCACATAGCGCGCACTGGCCAGTGTCTCAGACAGGCGAGCCAACGCCTTGTCGACCTCGCCGGGCAAGTGCGCGGCGATGATCTCTTCCGGCTGCTCGAAAAGCAACGCGCCGGCGCCATCCTCCCGACTGTCGTCGATCAGGACGAAGGTGTGCGAAAATGGTTCAACGGACATATGCCATCCGGTGCAAAGAGGCTCAGGCGCGCGCGGCCTGGCGCTCGGCAAGCACCTCGCTCACGGGCCTGTCGTCGATCGGCCAGTGCAGCAGAGATGCCAAGGCGCCGCCGATGATAACGATCCACCATGCGATGTCATAGGAGCCGGTCATGTCCCAAATCTTGCCGCCCAGCCAGACACTGGTGAAGCTGCCGACCTGGTGAGAGAAGAATACGATGCCGTACAGCGTCGCCATATAGCGTGGACCGAACATGCCAAAAACGATGCCCGAGGTGAGCGGCACAGTGGCGAGCCAGAGGAGGCCGATGCACGCGGCGAAGATGTAGACGGACCAGGCTGACAATGGCGCAAGTATGAATGCAGCGAAGATGACCGAGCGGGCGAGATAGAGCAGCGCCAAGAGATATTTCTTTCGGTAGATGCCACCAAGGTAACCCGAAATCCAGGTGCCGATCATGTTGAAGAAGCCGATCACCGAGATGGCGGTTGCTCCGATGATCGGGTCCATGTGCATGTCCTGCAGGTAAGCCGGCAGGTGGTTGTTGATGTACTGGACCTGGAAGCCACACGTGAAGAACCCGAGTACGAGCAGCCAGAACCCAGGATGACCGCGCGCCTCCTTCAACGCCTGCCCGAGGCTTTGCCCTTCCTTCTTGTCGATCAGCGCCTCTCCCGCCGCCGCTCTCATCAGCAACGCGATCGGCATGACCAACATGACCAGAACACCGAGAACCAAGAGCGACATGTACCAGCCATTGGCATCGATCATGAGCTGACCCGCAGGCACGAGCACGAGCTGGCCTCCCGTACCGCCTGAGGTGATGATGCCCATCCACAATGAACGCTTATCGTCTGGCGCCACCTTGCTCGCAACCGCGAGGATCAGCGAGAGAGCGCAACCCGCAGAACCAATTCCGCTCAGAAGGCCGGCCGACAGCATCATCCCTTCCGGCGTGACGGAGTTCGCCATCATTATAATGCCGCTGCCGTACAGAATGGAGGCAACGAGGAGGACCTTGATGTGTCCTATACGGTCAGCCAGAGCACCGACGAATGGCGCTGAGATACCGTACATGAGCGCCTGAACACCGAAGACCAGAGACAGACTTTCGCGCCCCCAACCGAACTCCTCCGTAATTGGGCGAAGGTAGATGCCGAAACTCTGGCGGCTCCCATAGGTCAGAAAAATGATCAGCGTCGCGCAAACGAGCACGAGCCAGGGATTGCGCCAAAACGGTTTCGCCATGCTACGGTTTCCCGACAAGTTGGAGTGGGCCGGAGCCCGGGAGTAAGGTTGACAAAGCTACACCCGAGAACTGGCGGAAGCTAGTCGTGCAGCGAATTGCGAACTGGTATGGGATTTGCTGTTTCCATCGGCGATGCAGAAGTTCGTCGATTGCCGGCAAAGAAGCTCCGTTCGAATGCGGGTCACAGCGCTAGACCTCGCCAGGTTCCTCGTGGCTGCGGTTGCAGGAGCCACCATTCTGGCCGGTCTCTACGTGGCGAAGTCGATAGCCGGCATCGACCTTTTCGAGGGACCTTCCTTCCTGCACGCGTATCTCTACTGGCGGTGACCTGCCCGGCTTCCTAAACTGGTGCAAACCTGTGGGAGGCACGTAACATGATCGTCGATTCTCAAGTCCATCTCTGGACGGCCGAACGACCCGACCGGCCTTGGCCGCCCGGCGGCGCAGAGCGGGCGCAGATGCCCTATCCACTCACCTACCCTATGATGCTGGAGTTGATGGACCAGGCAGGTGTCGATGGCGCAATCATCGTGCCGCCATCCTGGGAGGGAGACCGCAACGACTATGCGCTCGAGGCAGCGCGCCTCCACCCTGGCCGTTTCGCAGTCATGGGGCGGATCGATGTCACCGATCCATCCAACGCAGGCAAGCTGGCGACATGGCGTTCGCAGCCGGGCATGCTGGGCATCCGCATCACCTTCATCGGCAGGCTCGCCAACGCTCTGTTCGATGGTTCGATCGACTGGCTGTGGCCTGTGGCAGAGCGGGCCGGCATACCAATCATGATGCACACGGCCGGCCAGCAGGCAGCGCTAGGGCCGATCGCGGCGCGGCACCCCGGGCTGACGCTCATCATCGACCACATGGGTCTCAGCCACAGGATCGCGGAAGAGGGGCGAACGGCTGAGGCAATCGTCGAGACCGCGAAGCTTGCCTCACATCGGAACATTTTCGTCAAGCTATCGGCGGCGCCGAACTACTCGCACGAGGCATATCCGCACAAGGATCTCGATCCCTACATCAAGCGCCTCGTCGACGCATACGGACCTGCAAGATGTTTCTGGGGCACGGACGCAAGTCACTTCTTCGACGAGCATCCCTACCTGCGGCGCGTGACGCACTTCACGGAAGCACTCGATTTTCTCGACGCCGATGAAAAGCGCCTCATCATGGGCGAGGCGCTTTGCAAGGTGCTCGGCTGGCAGCACTGAATCCGCCGATCAGTCCCGGATATCCTGCAGGAACCATTCGGTTGGTAATTCGCGGCCGAGGCCCTGTTGCTTCGCGGCGTTGTACACCACGGCACCAACGGACGAGAACTGGATGCCCTGGTTGCCGGAGTTCTGGAAGAACGTAACCTGTTCGGGCGAAGTGCGGCCCTTCTCGTTGCCGCGCAGGATCTCCTCGAATTCGACGGCCTCGCCCCTGAAGCCCTCGTACGGGCGGCTGTCCAGGGCGTCCGACGGCAGGCGCCGGCGCTCTTCAGGCGTACCGGCGAAGTAGGCGTTCTGGCCTTCGCGATAACTGCGACGGCCTTCCGACAGGTTGCCCTTCCGGCTCATACGGTCGATGCGGGCGAAGGCGTCATAGGAAAGTTCGTGCCAATTGAGATTGGCGATGTGCATGCCAGGCTCGATCCAGGCAGCGTCAAACGTCGGGACCACCGAATCGGTGCAGCAGGCGAGGATGTCGCATCCTTTCACCGCCTGATAAGCCGACTCGACCGGTTCCACGGGTATCGAAAATCTGGCGGTCATCTCGTCTGCGAAGGCTTCGCGATTCTTCTTCGTGGGCGAGAAGACGCGAACGCGCTTAATGTCGCGCACACAGCGTATCGCATCGAGATAGGTGCGAGCCATGCCTCCGGAGCCTAGGATGCAGAGGTCCTCTGCATCCTCGCGGGGGA
>JBJOGJ010000170.1:0-8673 GCA_046048295.1 Pseudomonadota bacterium
CTATTGAAACCTATACCTTGTTCCAGATCAATGTCCAGACTAATTATCCCTTAACAGATACTATGGTCGGACGGTCCATATGCCCTCCCGACCATCATCATTTCACCAGCGTCCGGTCGATTTGCTCGCGCAGATCCGGCGGTGCCCGGCGTTGAGGCCGTGTCGTAAAGTTCAGCCGGTCCCGGAACTCCGCCGCGATGCCCTGCAGTTGGTTCGGATCCTTGACGACATTCGGCGTTATGGCAATCAGCAACTCAGTGCGACGCAACCTGTCATCCTTGTCCTTGAACAAGTTGCCAATCACCGGAACGCTGCCGATCAGTGGCATCTTTTGGCGCCTCTTCGACGCATTGTCCTGCATGAACCCGCCGAGCACGATTGTCTGGCCGCTCTGGACAGCGACGGTTGTCTTGATCCGGCGTTGTTGGATCGTCGGTGAATCGATCGTGGATGAAGTGGTCGGGATGACGTCGCTGACCTCCTGCTCGATCTCAAGCAGCACGCGGCTACTGTCACCTATACGTGGCCGGATGCGCAATATTACGCCAGTTGACCGGAATGAAATCGAGTTGACGATCGGCGCACCGGGGCTGATCACGCTGACAGCCGACTGCGTCGCGACCGGCACCTCGTTCCCGACCTGAAGAACGGCAAGTTTGTTGTCCAACACCATCAAAGACGGCGATGAGACTATGTTGACGTCGGTGACGTCGGAAAGAGCATTGAGCGCAACCTGCACATTGGGCAGGTCGAGGAAGTACGAGAATCCCGGAAACCGAGGCGCAATGGTACCCAGCGCGCTATCGGTAAGCGAGAAATCGCTCCGCCCCTTTTGGAAGAACCACCTTAGCCCGAACTTCAGCTGATCGTTCAGGGATACTTCGGCAATCGTCGCCTCGAGTAGCACCTGATTGGGTGCCACATCGAGACGCCTGAGAATCTCTCGCATGCGTCGGTACTCGGCCGCTGTCGCAGTTATGATCAACGCGTTGTTCGCATCGTCGGAGATGATTTGCACACCACCGCCGCGATCATCGGAAAACTGCGTCGCCGCGGGCACGGAGGCCGCTCCGACCGAACCGGTGACAATGTCCGAGGAAGGGCGCTGGTCCGTCGAGGTCGCACTGCCCACACCAAGCCCGGCCACCGGTTGCACGGGGGCGATCTGAACCGGCTGGGGACGCGGATCTCCAGCGCCTCCACTTGCACCGCCATTGGTCCGTTGCTGGGTGGAAAGCTGCTCTCCGCCATTCTCGGCAGGCGTCGAAGCTTGTTCAGCGTCTTCACCGCGTGCCGGTTTGTAGATCTGTTGAAGCAGTCGGCTCAACTCGGTCGCCGGGCGGGTCTGCACGTGGTAGACGTGAACTTTCTTTTCCGCTGCCTTTCCAACATACTCGATCCGCTGTATCCACGCCGCCGCCTTGTTCAGGTAGGCGGGCTGTGATGTGAGGACTAGTACGGATTTCAGACGGCGGTTCGGCACGAACCGGACAACCCCCTTGATCGGACTTTCCCTGTCGTTGGCAAAGACCGTGTCGAGTTCCTTGGCCACCGCCTCGGGATCACCCGACTCGATCGGATAGATCCCAATCGACATCCCCCGCATCCAGTCGACATCGAAGGTCTGCACCGTCTGGCGGATCGAAGTCAGCTCGCTCGGCGTCCCCCGCACCACGAGCAGGTTCCGGTTCTGATCGACGCTGACAATGCTGCTCTGCGGCGCCAACGCCTTCAGGACTCGCTCGATTTCTTCAGGCGCCACGTACCGCAGCTTGACGACACTGCTGGTGAGGCCGGCAGTCTGGCCGCGGTTTGCAAGCCCGATTGGTGCAGCCGAGTCGGGAACGATCTTGTGAACGCCATCCTCGACCAGAATGACCATGCCCTGGGAGCGCAACAGCGACTGGAAAACCGCGTAAAGATCCGATTTCGGGATCGCCTGCGGCGTAGATATCGTGATTTTCCCAGAGATGTCTGGATGGACGGAGTAGTTGAGGCCGAGAGTATCCCCCAGCACCAGTTTGGCAACCGCTGGAACACCGGCCCCAGCCAGATTGAGCGTAACCCCGTCCTTGTTGGCATCGGCTCGTGCAACCGGCTCGGCACTTGGCCCGGCAGCCGGGTTGGTGAACTCACCGGTCCCTTCGACCGCCCTCGGCCTGGAATCGTACCCGGCGGTTCCTGAGAGCGGTGCACCGCCCCTGTTTGCAGCACTCCCAATCGCGCTACCCTTGGCCGGCCCCTCGATGGGCCCCGGTAGCGATAGCTGCTGGGAAGGCAACGAGCAGGCGCCGAGCCACAAGGCCCCGGAAAGAGCAGCGTGACTAGCCAAGAATTTCAATATGGAGGCTCGCCGTGACCCCTGCGCCATGACGCCCCTTTCAGAGACTACATGCGAACTACGAATGTGTTGCCTGTCTCATGATTCGGGGCATTCAACCGGGCGAGATTGAATTCTATCCACCGGTCTACGCACAATGGATCTAATCGCACCCCGATAAGAAATCCGGCCTTCATCGACTCGGAGAAGTATTGGGGTATAGCCGCAACGGAATAACTCTCGAACGCGCCTCGAGCATGACGCCGCCGGGTTCGATAGTACCCAAGCGCCAACCCTCGATCTCGGCTCCAAGTCGGTACCATTCCCCATTCGGCCATTTCTGGCTTGCTACCAACGCCAAGGCATCACCCGATTGATCGCGCATGGTTCCAAGCAACCTCAGGCCCTTTGGTGGCGCAATTTCTTCTGCACGAGCAATAGTCTTGCGGGGAGCGAGCACGGGCTTGCTGAGCTGCGGCCGTCGCGTCTTCTCGAAAATTGGCCGTTCGAGCATTGCCCGGTCCTCCGTCCAGTCGATATGCGGCAGCCCCGGTGCCTCTTGCAGTGGCGGACTGGACAGGCTCACTTTCCCGATCTTCGTCTCGATCCCGGCAACGGGGAGCGGATGGGTGGCAGCCGACCACACGAGCCACCCCATGCCAGCCAAAATCCCGGAGAGCACCGTTGCCTTCGTCATGTCGCCAAACCTAAGGTGCATCGGCCCCATCCTGGATCTTCACCGGCTGGGAGACTGAAACACCAGAAATGCCGAGTCGCACCCGCAAGAGTTGCGCACCATCCGTTCGCCGCTCCACCGCAGGCGTCAGCTGAACCGACCTGACGATCAGCAACGGGCGCGCATCTTGTAGAGCCAACAGCAGGGAGCGGACTTGCTCCATTGGTGCGGTGAACGTCGTATCCACCGTCACGAGTTCGAGTGAAGCTGACTGGTTCGCTGGCTGCACATGGGTACTCTCGAGCCGGATGCCGAGCTTCCTCGAGAACCGCACGAGTTCCGCCTGGATATGCGCTGCCTTCACTGCATAGCTCGCACCTTCGAGAAGCAGGCCCTGCTTTTCCAAGGCCAGGCTATTCCGTTTGCGCGCGTTCTCTGCCGAGAGTTCACCCGCCGCCGCCCGGTAGCGCGCGAGCTTGTCCTGCTCGTCGGCAAGAGTACTCGTAAGCGATTGCAGGACATCCGCAGCAGGTTGCACAGCCAAACCCCATACCGCGAGGCAGGCGCCTACAAGCAGCAACACAGCAGTAATCTTTTGTGCAAACCGAACAAGGCTACCGCTCATAGATTGCGCTTCCCGGCGACGGATGGGCCATCCACTTGCGTTGAGCGGGAAGCCGCCCCACGCCCCGAATGATGGAGGCGCGCACTCAAGCTGAAGCGCTCTTTCCCGGCTCTGCTATCAAAGGTTACCGGCGCGGTAAGGCGGACGCCAATGAATTTCTGAGACTTCTCTAGAAGAGGCACGAGCCTGGCTGCCGCCGCACTGTAGCCAGACACGCTCAACTGATCGTCCTCGATGCGCAATTCCGTGAGATAGTCGCTGTCGGGCAGTATCTCGGAGAGAACTCGCAAGGCATCCAGACGGCGAACTTCGCTCGCCCGCAAACCGAAGAGCGTTTCGCTAGTCCGTCGGACACTGTCGAGACTTGCAGCCTCGGCCTTCGCACCAAGGGCGTTGGCCCGTGCCGCAGCCGATTGAGCGCGCACGTCCTCGATCGCTGAGTTGTATCGGTATGCATGTACCGCAACCGCCGTCGCACCAAGCAACAGGCTCAGGACGACCAGCCAGCGAGCGAGACGGCCTGAACTTCTGCTGCCAACCTTCTCTCCGCTTGATTCGATGAAGTTGATCGGCAGCGCGCGTTTCCCTGCCGCATCCCAGCAATCCACTCGATCGATCGCGAGACCCTCTGCCGCAAGCGCCTCCTGCAAGGGAGCAATGAATGCCCGCTTGATGATGAGTTGCTCGAATACCGAATTGCCGTCGCCATCGCCGCCGCGTAGCCGGTACTGAGCAACAGCGATATCCTGCTGCTGAAAAGGCAGATTTCGCGCAAGATCTAGATCGAGAATACGCACAGCGTCGTGCTCAGCTGCCTCGGGGATTTCGAGCGTTCTCGAAAAGCAGAGCTCATGAGGCAGACGGATGGCAAGCCGGTGCCGCCGAAACCGTCGGTCTTCCTTGAGCGATGCCACCATGCTCGCAATCGCAGCGGGATCGCCATTTTCTGGATGCACCGAAACCGTGCGACGATTGCCATTGTTCTCGTCGAGAATTTCGGTTTCGTCGCGGCCTCTGCTGACGACAATCCAAGCACCGCGACCAGAGCGGCCCGCGCTCTCGACGCGTGGGATGAGCGATAAGAGTTCCCTCCTCCACCAACCGAAGAATCGCGGCAGCCCCGGAATTAACGTTACTTGCGCGCGCGACAAGTCCTAACCCTTTCTCGGCAAATTCGCACTTAAGATAACACACGTGAACCATTATTGTATTGGTTCGCGCTTATAATCTATATCACTGTTCCTCCCGTTGTATTATGCTGCAATCCATAGCTTTAACGGTACATGCGATGGCCGCCGACGACACGTATTCTTCACTCGATACTATGACGCTGCCTTGCACCGAATTCGACCGTCGCTTTGCTGCGTTCCTTCGTGCGAATGATGCCCTTAACGATCTTTCACTTCAGCGCGCCGAACGTGCCCAGGCACAATCCGGTGAGAGGATCCATCGTATCCTTATCAGTCTCGGATTACTCGATGAGCAATCCACCGCAAAATACTTGGCAAAATTCCTTGCCATTCCCTTCCTGCCCGCTGAGGAATTTCCCGATGCACCGGTCCTCCTGGGTGAACTCGACCCGACGTTTCTGCGAACCAGGATGGTCTTGCCCATCACAGATGATGGCCAGTGCCTGAAGCTCGCGACCGTTGAGCCACCCACCAGCGAGATTTTGTCGGCTCTCTCCTACATGTTCGCTAGAACGATAGAGCCTGTCATTGCATGCGAGAGCGATCTTCTGCGCCAGCTGGAGAGGCTGTACGCCCTTAGGCGCGGGGACTTGCACCAGGCCGCTGTCGAGGCATCTGAACCAGGCCGGGAAAGCGACGAGGACGTCCGCAGGCTGGCCGAGCTGGCGAGCGAGGCCCCCGTAATCCGTCTCGTCCACGACCTGATAACCAGAGCAATCGAGGAACAGGCGTCCGACATCCACTTCGAGCCCCACGAAGAGGGACTTCGCACAAGGCTCCGCATCGACGGAATCCTGCACGACATCGAGACGCTCTCGCCAACCTTGTCCTCCGCCGTGGTCTCCAGAATCAAGGTGATGTCCCGACTCGACATCGCCGAACGGCGGCTGCCTCAGGACGGCCGCACCAAGATGAATGTGCGCGGTAAACAGGTCGACATTCGCGTCTCGACAATGCCGACGATGCGCGGCGAGAGTGTTGTGCTTCGCATCCTCGATCGCGGCTCGATCAGCATCGACTTCGGCCCGCTAGGCTTCACCGCCCCGCTCATTACGGAAATCGAACGCCTTATCGCTGTTCCGAACGGCCTGTTTCTCGTGACCGGCCCAACCGGCAGTGGCAAGACCACAACGCTCTATGCGGCTTTGAAGAGACTGAACGAACCAAACCGCAAGCTGTTCACCATCGAGGATCCGATCGAATACCAGCTGAAGGGAACCAATCAGATCCAGGTTCAGCCACGCATCGGCCTAACATTTGCCAACGCGCTGAAGTCCATCCTCCGGCAAGACCCTGACATCATAATGGTTGGTGAGATCCGAGATCTCGAGACAGCGCAGATGGCCATTCAGTCTGCCCTCACCGGTCACCTCGTTCTCTCGACCGTCCACACAAACAGCGCCGCCTCGACGATCGTGCGCCTACTTGACATGGGCGTCGAGGATTTTCTTCTTGCATCGACTTTGACCAGCGTCCTCGCCCAACGCTTGGTGCGAAAGTTATGCGAGGATTGCGCCGGCCCCGCCGAGCCAACAGCAGCACTGCACGCCTGCCTCACACGCAGCAAGCAGGCCCAAGCCCACTTCCAATCGGGACAGTCAAGATTGCGACGTGCTCACGGTTGCCATCGCTGCCGTGGCACCGGGTTCCGTGGCCGTCTCGCCATTTGCGAATTGATGTCTCTGAGCGAACCCATCCGGCGCGCCGTAATCGAAAGCGCCGATGAAACATCCATCGAGGAGGCCGCAAAAGCCGAAGGCATGGCCACGATGCTTACCGACGGCCTTCTGAAGGTGCTTGATGGCCTAACGACACTTGAGGAAGTGCTGCGCGTGGCACGGGTGAGCTGATGCCGCATTACGAGTACAAGGCATACGACAAGGTAGGTTCATCCGTTTACGGTCATATTGACGGACCAACACGCGAAGAAGCGCTCGCGAAGATCGCGCGCCTCGGTCTGCTGCCGGTGTCCATCCACGAAACGGCGCCCGCCAGCGAGACGCGTTGGTGGCAGAGAGAGATCACCCTCATCGGGCGTCAAGCGTCGAAAGCCTCGCTCGCTCTGCTCGCTGGAGAGCTTGCAACCCTCATCAGTGCCCGCGTCCCGCTCGACGAAGCACTGCGCATCGTGCTTGCGCAGCGCACGCTGCCCCGGGTCATGCAGGCAGCTGTCAGCCGCATTCTGGACCGGTTGGTCGCCGGCGAAAGCCTGTCGGAAGCCATCGAGTCCGAAGCGCCAGTGTTCCCAGATTACTTTGCCAAGCTGGTCGGCGCCGGTGAGAAAAGCGGCAGACTCGATGCGGCACTCGGTGAACTTGCCGCGAGCCTTGAGCGCAGCGCCAACCTGCACGCCCGTCTTTCCGCCGCACTCCTGTATCCGCTGGTACTGATCATTGCAGCCCTCGTCACGATCACGCTCGTTGTAGGCGTATTGTTGCCCACCATTGCCCCCCTCTTCGCGGAAGCCCGCGCAACGCCGCCGGTTGCATTGAGCGTCATGCTCTCGATTCATGCATGGACCGCTTCCAACTGGCCACTCGTCGCAATCTTTCTCGCTGCTTCAGCCATCACTTTCGCTGCTGCTTGGCACAGGCCAGCTCAGCGCCACATGATCGATGGCTTGCTCCTCCAGGTGCCGCTTGCCGGTGAACTCATAAGACTGCACCAGAGCGGACGTTACGCACGCGTGCTCTCGATGCTCATGAAAGGTGGGCTCCCGCTGCACGAGGCATTGCGCATCAGCGAGACCCAACTGAGCAATTCGGTTTTCCGGCAAGCCGCGAGGCAGGCCACTGAAAGCATCTCGCAAGGCAGCAGACTCTCTAGCGCACTTTCTGCATCGCCCGGTTTCACCGAGTTGACGACACGACTGGTCGCAATTGGAGAGGAGACGGGGCAACTCGAAGAAATGTTGCAGAAGCTCGCAGCAACCTGCGAGACGATACTCGAACGCAAGCTCGAACGCCTGACCAGCATGATCGCCCCGGCGCTCACTATCGTGGTCGGCACGTTGATTGCCCTCATCGTCTACTCGGTCATGTCGACGATCATAGGCCTGAACGAGCTTGCGGTGCGATGATGCATAATCGGCTACGACGTGATGAAACGGGAATCGGATTGCTCGAACTGACAGTCGTACTGTTCATACTGTCGCTGGCGGCAGCCCTGCTGGTTCCACTGGCCAGGCCATCGGGCCCGGTAATTGTACAATCGACTGCCTCGAATTTCGCCAGTGTCTTGCGCTTGACGCGGCTTGCCGCGATCGAGGCCAACGAGGTCAGAGTGCTTAAGGTCGATCTTGCCACACGTTCTTTCGCGCGTGCCAACACGGCCAAGAGAGGAACATTCCCTGATCTGCTGGCGATTGAATACGCGGTTCCTTCGAGCGAGCGCGACGACGAGTTCAAGTTCTCGTTCCGCTTCTTTCCTGACGGCTCCGCAACACCAGGAAGAATTTCGTTTCGGAGCGGCGGAACCGTTGCGAGCGTAAGGGTCGACGGTCTGACCGGGACAATCGCGCTCGGGAGCACCCAATGATGAAGGGCACCTCGCATCGCGACGGTTTCACTCTGATTGAGGTTCTGGCAGCCCTGTTCATCCTCACCTTCGTTTTTTCGGCGCTGCACGAAGGAATGTCGATCGCCTGGCGCGGGATCGGCGCAACGGATGGAGAACGCGAAGCAATTCAGATCGCCAAGGCCAAGCTCGCAGAAGCAGGCCGCTCGACGCCACTTTTGCCGGGCGATCGAAAGGTTGTGACAGGCGGCAGGTCGGTGCTGACACGAATTGCCGTGTTCAGGCCCCCAGCTCCCGCTTCCCGCGCACCGCTGCAGGCTTACCTCGTTACCGTAAAGGTCTCCTG
>JBJOGJ010000171.1:0-8571 GCA_046048295.1 Pseudomonadota bacterium
CCGGCCTTCAATCCACTGGCTCTTGCGATACGGGAAGGAAACGGGACATGGCATACGAAAGCTGGCGCGGCCTCATCGGGCTCATCAAACCGACCATGCGGGCGGGATCGCTCGAGGAGTTGATCCGCATGCTGCCGGAGGGCATCGGCGTGTTGCCGTTCTTCCTCGACATCCAGCGCGGTACGACAGAAGAGTTCAAGCGCGCTTCAGAACCCTATGAGCCCTTCATCGAGCGGCTCGCTGAGAAGGGCTGCGACCTTATCCATCCAGAGGGGGCGCCGCCGTTCATGATGCTCGGCTACAAGGGCGAGGCGGAGTTGCTCAAGAAGTGGGAGAAGAAGTACAAGGTCCCGCTGTTCACCTCGGGCACCAACCATGTAAGGGCGCTGAAGGCTTTCAAGGCAAAAAAGATTGTCGGCGTTACGTACTTCACCGGCGAGATCAACAATGTCTTCGGCCGCTACTTCGAGGAGGCTGGTTTCGACGTGCTCGCAATGGAAGGAATCGACGTCGCCTTCGACAAGGTGGGCCTCCTCTCACCGGAACAGGTTTATGCGCACACCAAGCGCGCCTTTCTGGCCAACTCCAAGGCCGACGCGATCTACATGCTCGGGTCGGGTTGGAAGGTGCTGCCCGTAATCGACATGCTCGAGCAGGATCTCGGGGTCCCGGTCATCCACCCGGTGCCGGCGCGTTGCTGGGAAATCCAGAAGCGGCTGCACATCAAGGAGCCGGTCGAAGGATTCGGCCGGCTGCTTGCCGAGATGCTGCCTGGCTAGGGGCTGCTCAGTCGTCGCAGCAGTCGCCGTCGTGGATGTGGTCCAGAGGGCATGCGGTGGCGGCAGCACCTGCCGCTCCCGCGGCGGCGGCGGCGCGAACCGAGACCTTGGCCGCGCCGTCGACAACGCCGAGCACGTCAGACTCGCGGAGGATGAGATAGTCGTTGCCGTCGATCTTGACCTCGGAGCCCGACCACTGGCCGTAGACAATCCGGTCACCAGGCTTGATTCCAAGTGGGGTGCGCTTGCCCTTGCCATCAAGCGTGCCGTTGCCGACTGCCAGGACCTTGCCCTCGTGCGGCTTCTTCTGGGCACTATCGGGGAGGAAAATCGAGCCTCTTTTTTCTTCGGATTTTGCGACCTCGACAACGATGCGGTCGTGCAACGGGCGAATGTTCATGCGAGCGTCCTCAGTCTTTGCTGTTCTTGTTCGACAGGCGCCTGATGAAGGCGCTCAAGTTAGAGCCGGGAGTCACGGGCCTGTCAATTCCGCCTTCGGGCAAGCAGCCTTTGCGGAATCGGCAATCGCCTGCTGCCAAATTCGGCCGAGCCTGTCGGCAAGGATCGACCAATCGTTGTGCTGGGCGACGTGCGCACAGCCTGCTTCGGCCATTCGAGCATGATTTGCCGGGTGTTCGAGGGCATCGACCAGGGCGGCGGAAAACGATTCCGGGTCGTCGGCATTTGCGAAGTGGGTGCCGTCGATGAGATCAAGTCCCTCCGCGCCAACAGTCGTCGAGACGACGGGCAGGCGGGCGGCCAGGGCCTCGAGGATTTTCAGTCGGGAGCCGCCGCCGATGCGGAGTGGAACGGCCATCGCGGCTGCCTCGCGCATGTACGGGCGTACGTCCGCTACGTCGGCGGCAAGCGTCGCGCCGGGTTCGGTCGCAATGCGCTGGACCAGGCCGGACGGTGCGTGGCGCCCGACGATACTGAGGCGGGCATCCGGCAGTCTCATTCTCACGCGGGGCCAGATTTCCCTCAGCAGGAAATCAATTCCGTCCAGGTTGGGCCGCCAGTCGAGTGCGCCCAGAAACAGTATCGTCCGCGAACCGGCCTGCCGGCCTGTCTTCGCAAAGTAAGCGGTATCGACGCCGTTCTCGATGACTTCGGAGGAAAAGTGGCCGTAGAGATTTCGGGCAAGTGCGGCATCTTCCCGGCTCACCGCGATGACGCGGCTCACACGCGGGAAGATCCGCGCTTCATGCGCCATCATCTTTCGCCACTGCGTGGTGAAGTAGGCTCGCTTGAGAGGGTTCGTCTCGACGTCGCGGAAGCGCTGCCAGATCAGGGCTTCAACGTTGTGAGCCTGCAGCACGACTGGCGACTGGTTTGCATCCAGGCAGTAGTCATAGCCGACCCATTCGAGTTGCCAGAGGTCCGGCGGCTGACTTGCTGCATGACGTTGGACGGCTGCCCTCATGCTGGCAAGGGTGTGGGACGTGACGGAATAGGGTTTGTCAGAGGCGAGGTTGGCAAGCAGGCGCATGTAGAAGCGAATGCCGTGCTTCCTGGGAAGCGGGGCTTCGACAAGAATGGGCGAAATCCGATGATCGCGGAAGAAGGTCTCGACGTCGGCGTCCGGTGCCGTCTCGGCGCGCCCGATATAGGTAATTTCGAAGCTATCGGCCAGCCCGAGGAGTAGGTTGAGGGTTCGCAGACGCTTGCCGGACGTTGGCGGGTAGGAAACGTCGCCATCGATCACTGTCACGCGCATTCGATATCCTCCGTGTCCGACGCCGAATTGTCCGCCGGCGGTTGGAGGACGTTCTAGTTGCAATTTGGCGCAAGCGCGGAGGGATGTGCAGTTATGGTTTAGGCAGATCGGCGCGACGCGGTCGCCTCCGTCATGGGCCCTTGTCGTTGGCTTCCTCATGGGCAGTTCGGGCCCAATCCGGCATCGGGGTTCCGGCGACAGAATTGCCACCGCAGGCCGCGAGTCCTAACGTGCTCATGCAGATTGCCAGCACCAGCGCCAGCCTGATCGTTGTCATCGAATGCCCCGTTTGCCGCTAGAGAACATGATTAAGCATTAACACGTATTCCATGCGGCCACATGATGGCAAGACTTCTACTTCCGGTTCCAGCGTTCCACGGCCCGGTCGTCGGACTCGCGCGCATCGACCCACTCACCTTCGTTGCCCGGGCCGGCTTCCTTTTTCCAGAAGGGGGCCTGCGTTTTGAGGTAGTCCATCAGGAACTCGGCAGCTTCGAAGGCAGCCTGGCGATGTGGCGAGCAGGTGATGACGAGAACGATGTTGTCACCGGGGCGGAGTTCGCCGTAGCGGTGGATGATCAGGCTCGCCTGGAGCGGCCAGCGCTCAAGTGCCTCGGTCTCGACGCGTTCGAGTTCGCGTTCTGTCATGCCCGGGTAATGCTCGAGGGTCATCGTTTCGATCCCGCCGATACTCCCACGGACGGAACCGGTGAACGTCACGGTGGCGCCGATGTCGGTCCTTCCAGCGGTCAGCGCGCGTATTTCCGCAGCGAGATCGAAGTCCTCCTTCTGGACGCGCACGGGCATCGGTCAGCCTCCGGTTACCGGCGGGAAGAAGGCGATCTCGCGGGCGCCGGCAATAGGCGCGTCATGTTTGACGTGCGCTTGATTGATCGCTGCGCGGATGGCGGTACCTTTCTCGAAGGCGTGTGCAAACTCGGGTCCCCGCGACTTCAACCATACGATGACGTCTGCGATGGTCTCCGTACCGGGAGGGAGTTCGACGGTCTCGTCGGCAATGCCGGTCCGCTCGCGGACCCAGGCGAAATAGAGCAGCTTGACCGTCATGGGTACCCTCCGATGGCGCGGGACAGTGCAGCCCGCAGGTAGCCGTAACCTGTCCAAATAGTAAGCAGGGCGGCAAGCCACAGCAAGGCGATGCCGGTTGCATGCAGCCCTAGAAGGATGCTGTCGCCTGCAGGGCCGGCGACGAACACGCCGAGTGCCAGCATCTGGACTGCAGTTTTCCACTTTGAAAGCCAGGTGACGTGGACGGTGACGTCGAGGCCGGCAAGGTACTCGCGGAGGCCGGACACGAGGATCTCGCGGCAGAGCACGATGACCGCCGCATAGACGGCCATGCCATCAATCGTGTTGTCGTGGACGAGCATGACGAGCGTGGCGCCAACCAGCAACTTGTCGGCGATCGGGTCGAGCATGCGGCCAAGCTCGGATTGCTGCTGCCAAATCCTGGCCAGATAGCCGTCGAGCCAGTCCGTGGCGCTTGCCGCTGCGAAGATGCCGAGGGCCAGCCAGCGCCCTGCCTCCTGAGGCACCAGCGCCATGCAGACGACGAGTGCCGGCACGGCAGCGATGCGACCGATAGTCAGCAGGTTCGGGATGGTGAGTATGCGGGCGGGCGCTGCAACGTGATCCATGAGGCGGTACTCTCATCACCGGGCGGAGGAGCCGTCAAGCAAAGCGTTTTCTGGTAGCCGCCCGGATTGGATTGGCTTTCGCCGAAGCATCCTCTAGTGTGTCACGACATTGCGCCCGGGCAGCCTAAGGATGGCTCGCTATTCCAATGATTTGGATGTCCGCGCAGCGAATTTCCAGTCACAGCCGCTTGGGCTAATCGGGAGACAGAGATGGAGCATACCGGGACCATGGTGCACTACCGCGGGTTGCGCGAGTGGATCGAGAAGGTCGACAGCTTTGGCGAGCTGAAGCGGGTGAGCGGCGCGCATTGGGACGTCGAGATGGGGTCGCTGACCCAACTCGTGACCGAGAAAGCCAACAATTCGGCTCCGGCGCTGTTGTTCGACGATGTTCCCGGCTATCCCAAGGGCTACCGTACCATGTACGGCCACTTCTCGACCATCAAGCGCGTGGCGCTGACGCTCGGCCTGCCGCTCGAGTACAATCGTAAGGTTGATATCGTTAAGGCGTACCACCAGCGTCTCTCCAACCTGAAGCCGCTTCCCGTGAAGGAGGTGCAGACCGGCCCTATCCTCGAGAACGTCATCACCGGCGACGATGTCGACGTGCTGAAGTTTCCGGTGCCGCGGCATCATGAGCAGGATACCCACAGATACATCGGAACTGCTGATCTGTGCATGACGCAGGATCCGGATTCCGGCTGGTACAACCTTGGGGCCTACCGTTGCCAAGTCTACGATGCCAAGCGTATCGGCTGCCAGATCACCGAAGGCAAGCACGGGCGCATCCACCGCGACAAGAATTTCGAGCGCGGCCAGTCGATGAAGTTTGTCATCATCGTCGGCCAGGACCCGCTGCTCTACATGCTCTCTGCCAGTCCGCTTCCGGAAGGTCACAGCGAGCTCGAGATCGCGGGCGGCCTGCGGGGTGAGCCCATCGAGGTGATCCGCGGCCCATGGTCCGGCTTCCCGATTCCGGCCGATTGCGAAATCGCTATCGAATGCGAGGCGGTGCCCGGGCAGGTGCTGCCGGAAGGACCGTTCGGCGAATGGATGGGCTATTATTCCGATGATACCGTTCCGAGGCCTTACCTCAATGTGAAGACCATACTTCACCGGAACGATCCGATCATTTGCTGCGCGCCGCAGCATAAACCGATCGACGAGACGGGACTGCTGAAAGGCATCGCGGGGTGCGCGGAGATCTGGCGCTCGCTCGAGGCTTGCGGTGTGCCGGAAGTTCTGGGGGTCTGGAACCACGAGGCAGGTCCCGCAACGCGCTTTACGGTTGTGCAGATCAAACAGCGCTACCCGGGACATGCCCGCCAGGCGCTGCATATCGCCTCATCCTGCCAGGGCGGTGCCTACAACGGGAAGTGGACCGTTGTGGTGGACGAGGACATCGATGCCGGCGAACTTGGTGAGGTGCTGTGGGCGATGTGCACGCGTTTCGATCCCGATACCGATATCGACATCATCCAGAAGGCGTGGTCTTCCAAGCGCGATCCGATGTACAAGCCAGGCAACTTCAACAGCCGCATCCTCATCGATGCATGCATTCCCTATGAGCAGAAGCTGAAGGGCACTTTCCCGACCGTCGTCGAGGTTTCTTCCGAACTCGGCAACCGGCTCAAGGCAAAGTTCCCGGACCTCTTCAAGTAGGGACGAACGACGTGGCATCGATCGGCACGAAGCAGCCGCGCCTGCGCGACAGGGAACTGTTGTCCGGGCGCGGCAATTATGTCGACGACGTGCAGCTGCCGGGTGGGCTGCACGCTGCATTCGTCCGGAGTACGCATGCTCACGCACGGATTGCCGGCATCGATGTGAGCACTGCGCTGGCGGTCGACGGTGTCGCCGCCGCATACACGGTCAAGGACATCGCGAAAGTTGCGGCGAGCGAGCGGATGACGCTCATCGCCGCACCGGTCCAGGCGAAGGTGGCGAATACTCCGTTCATCCTGGCGAAGTCCGAGGTGGCCTATGTCGGCGAGCTGATTGCGATCGTGCTGGCGGAAACGCGGCATCAGGCGGAAGACGGGGCCAACGCGATCCTGGTCGACTACGAGCCGCTGGAGGTGGTCGTCGATCCGAGGAAGGCGATCGAGCCGGGCGCGCCACGCGTGCGTACGGAACTCGGTTCCAATGTCTTCAACACCTATGACGTGGCCTATGGTGACATCGAGGCCGCATTCTCTGGCGATGTCGTGATCGTAAAGGATTCGATCTTCGTGCATCGGGGCGCGGGCCATCCGATGGAAGGCCGCGGCATCGTGGTCGAGAACCGGGCGCGCGAAGATGCAATGACGGTCTGGTCCTCGACGCAGATGCCGAACGATCTCTTCCAGGCGATCGTGGAGACCATCGGGATCGACGAAAACCGATTGCGCGTGATCACGCCCGATGTCGGCGGAGGATTCGGGCCGAAGTATTGCGTCTATCCGGAAGAACTCGCGGTGGTGTGCGCGGCGAAGCTGTCGGGGCGTTCGGTGAAGTGGATCGAGGACAGGCGCGAGCATTTCCTAGGCGCCATCCAGGAGCGCGACCAGCACTGGGATGTCGAGATCGCCGTTACAAGGGATGGCAAACTGAAGGGCGTGCGCGGGCATCTCATACATTGCCAGGGTGCATACACCTTCAAGGCAGCAAACCTTCCCTACAACTCGGCTACCGCCGTGCCGGGCCCTTACATGCTGCCAGCATACAAGATGGACGTAACGGTGGCTTTCACCAACCGGATGCCGGTGTCGTCAGTGCGCGGGGCAGGCTATCCGCAGGCGGTATTCGTGATGGAGCGACTGATGGACCGGGCGGCGCAAGCGCTCGGACTGGATCGCGCGGAGATCCGGCGGCGCAATCTCATACCGCCAGAGAAGCTGCCTTATGAGAAGCCGCTGAAGGCACGCTCCGGGTCGGGTATCATCTACGACAGCGGCGACTATCCGGCAGCGCAGGCCCGGCTGCTCGAAGCCGCCGACTGGGAGCGCTTCAAGGTGCGGCAGGAGGCCGCGCGCAAAGAAGGCTGCTACCTTGGGATCGGACTGGCCAACGCAGTGAAGGGTACGGGACGCGGGCCGTTCGAATCCGGCAGTGTGCGCATTACGCCATCCGGCCGGGTGACCGTCATGACCGGTGCTGCCGAGATGGGCCAGGGGCTTACGACGGCGCTCGCCCAGATCGCGGCGGACGAACTCGGCATTAGGCCAGAGCAGGTGACCGTCGTGGCCGGCGACACGTCGATGACGCCGCTGGGGCTTGGCGGGTTTGCGAGCCGCCAGCTCGTGACGGCGGGATCGACAGTGAAGCTCTCAGCGATCGCTGTCGCGGAAAAGGCCAAGAAGCTTGCCTCTCACATTCTCGAGGCGGATGTAGCCGATCTCGAGCTGCGGAACGGCAGTGTCAGCGTCGTCGGTGCGCCGGGACACGGTGTAACGCTCGCCGAGATCGCGCGCCAGCTCCGGGGGGCCCCGGGCTATGCGTTTCCGGAGGGGCTCGATCCGGGGCTCGAGGCCGACGAGAAATGGCAGGCGGGTCCGCTCGCCTACGCCAACGTCTCACATGTCGCAGAGGTGGAGGTCGACATCGAGACGGGGCACGTCAGGTTGCTTCGTTTCCTTTCGATCCAGGATTCCGGCACGTTGATAAATCCGGCATTGGTCGAGGGGCAGGTGCGCGGCGGCATCACACACGGCATCGGCAATGCGATGTTCGAGGTCATGAAATATGACGCGGAGGGCCAGCCGCAGACGACGACATTTGCGGACTACCTGCTGGCGACGGCGCCGGAGATCCCACGCTTCGAGACCATGTACGAGCAGTCGCCGTCACCGTTCAATCCGCTCGGCGCGAAGGGCGTCGGCGAGGTTGGCACCATACCGGCTGCCGCTGCCGTGATCTCGGCGATCGAGGACGCCTTGTCACCGTTCGGTGCTCGGATATCGAAGGCGCCCATCGAGCCGGAAGATGTCCTGCGGCTGGTGGGCTAGCATAGATCGCTGCTTTGCAAGCTTCCTGCGGCTGATCTACACTCCGGGCAACGGCTGCGGCGTCGAGAGCGCACAAACAAGCAGCCGATCGCTAGGAGGAAACTGTGGGCATGCGTATTGGCGGGCGTATTTTGCCTGCGTTGGCGGCTGTGGCCGCGTTGTCAGGGGTCGGTTCCGCGTCAGCAGAGACGGCAGCGGAATTCTACAAGGGCAAGAGCGTCGCATTCATCGTCGCCTCGGGGGCGGGCGGCGGCTACGATCTCTATGCGCGCACGATTGCCCGAACATGGCCGAAGTACCTTGCCGGCAATCCGACAATCATCGTGCAGAATATGCCGGGCGCGAGCGGCGTCAGGGCGATGAACTACGTCTATAACGTCGCTGCGAAGGACGGTACGGTTGTCGGCCTTCTCCAGAATTTCAGTTCGCTC
>JBJOGJ010000172.1:0-8565 GCA_046048295.1 Pseudomonadota bacterium
GGCGAAAGAGATGCTGCTCACCGCACAGCGCTACCCCGCCGCAGAGGCAAAGGCGATGGGCCTCGTCAACCGGGTCGTGCCGCGCGCCGAACTGGAAGCAACGGTGCGCCAGATCGCCGGCACGATCGCCGGCAACGCTCCGCTGTCGATGCACGCAGCCAAGGCGCTCGTCGACCAGGTGATGAAGGACGCCGCGGACCGCGACATGGCGCTTTGCGAGGAGCTCGTCCGGCGCTGCATGCAGAGCGAAGATTTCAAGGAAGGACGCACGGCCTTCATGGAGAAACGCCGCCCCGACTGGAAGGGGCGTTAACGAAGACGTCGAAGGCCGGAACGAGAAACGGCATTTGGGGAATCAGGAGACAGGGCAATGGCTCAACAGGGAAGCGATCTCAAGGGGCAGGTGGCGCTCGTCACCGGCGCCGGTGTCCACACCGGCAGCACCATCGCACGCACATTGGCGGCAGCAGGGGCAGCCGTCGCAATAAACTATCGCAATGCCAAGGAAGGCGCGCTCGAATCGGTCGCTGCGATCGAGAAGGCGGGCGGCAAGGCGATAGCCATCCAGGGCGACGTTACGAACGAGGACGATGTCAAGCGCATGATCGCCGAGACGGTCAAGCAGCTCGGCAGGCTCACCATCCTCGTCAACAACGCCACCAAACGCAGCCACTGCCCGCTGGAAGACCTGACGTTCAAGGAATGGCGGGACACACTGGCCACCACACTCGATGGCACGTTTCTCTGCACGAAATACGCTGTGCCCCAAATCCGCGCCGCAGGCGGCGGCACCATCGTCAATATCGGCGGCAGCTCGGGCCATGAAGGGCGCGCGGACCGTGCCCACGTCTCCGCGGCAAAGGCTGGCGTAGCCGGCATGACCGCTGCGCTGGCCGTCGAGCTCGGCCCATCCAACATCACGGTAAACTGCATCGTTCCGGGTAAGATAGAGACCGTCGTCGACGCCCACCTCTTCGATGAGAAGCGCCGCGCGAAAGTTCCGACCGGACGGCCGGCACGACAACAGGAGATCGCAGCGCTGGTGCGGTTCCTGTGCGGTGACCAGTGCCGCCAGATGACCGGCCAGATGCTGCATGTAAACGGCGGCACCCGCACCAGCATTGCCTGAGATAGCTTCAGTTTTCGTCCCAATGCGGAGGTTCCTTGCATGAAGATCCTGTTCCTGAACAAGGCGCCTCGCAAGGGCGCACATTACGACGTCGAGCGCATCGAGGCGCTGCTCAACTCCTACGCCTCCGCGGGAACGAAGATCGAGATCGGCTTTCCCGACGACTTCCCCGGCGCCAAGGTGCAGGAAGTGATCGGCAACCAGAGCAAGCTCAACGGGCTCGATCACATGATGGATGTGCCGTCACTCATCCGGAAGATCGTGTGGGCCGCCGAAAATGGATACGACGCGGTCATCCAGAGCAACACCTTCGACCCGGGCGTCGATGGCGGACGGCTCGTTGTCGACATCCCTGTCATCGGACCACTGCGCACGACGATACATGCCGCATGCGTCCTGTCGGACCGGATCGGCATCACCGTGCCGCTGTCGAGTCATGTCTCCTACACGTGGCGCCTGCTGCGCCAGATCGGCATGGCGCATCTCGTCACCGGCATTAGGCCGCTAGAGATCTACGGCGCAGACCTGATGTCGCGAAAGGACGAGATCACGGAGAAGGCGGCAGGACTGATAAGGGGCCTCGTCCAGGATACCGGCGCGGAAGCCGTGATACCGCTCGGCGGGGCACTGATACCCTATGTCGTCGATCCGGCAGTGCTGCAGGAGCAGGCCGGCATACCGGTCTACAACACCAAGTCGGTGTCCATTCGGTACGCTGAGATGTGCGTCTCGCTCGGCCTCAGGCACAGCCCCCTCACCTACCCGCCGGTGAAGGTCAGCGCGTCGGACCTGGTGACCGGCAACCACTAGCCCCGCCTCGTCGCGCACGCATCGCATGCCGGCAGCACGGCGGCCACTATGCTCGCCGTGCGCACAACACATTGAAAACATTATTCTAACAGAAATCTTACGGTGAGCGGCCAGCACTCCGGGGGACGGATCGAAGCGGTCCGGCCGGCAATGACGCAAGCGCTGGTGGCAGCAACCATACGGAGGATTTCAGCATGGTGTCACTTCGCGCGATCGCAGCGGGCCTGATGCTTGCCGCAGGCGCTGCTGGCCCAGTCCAGTCAGCGGATCTCGGCGACGGACCGCCGCCAGAGCCCGCCCCGTTCGGCGTCTACTCCGCGCCCTACGGCTGGTCGGGCCTCTATGCAGGTGCACAGATCGGGGCAGCCATTGGCGATAGCGACGGACTGATCGGCGGCGCCACGCTCGGTTACAATATCCAGGCGGGTCAACTCGTGTGGGGTGTCGAAACGGATATCTCCGCCAGCGACATATCGGGCCCGATCGCGCTCGACTGGCTGTGGACCCTGCGCGGGCGCCTCGGCATACCGCTCGGCGGAAGCATAATGCCCTACGTCACCGGCGGCCTCGCGGTGGGCGATGTCAGCGCCGACTTCGGCGGCTTCACGGAGACGCAGACGAATACGGGCTGGACGATCGGCGGCGGCCTCGAGGTCGCACTGGCGCCGAACTGGACGCTCAAGGGCGAGTATCTGTACGTCGATCTCGGAGACGTCGATGTGCCGGCCCTCGTTACGACGACGATCCCGGCCGACGATATCCACATCGTCCGCGCCGGCCTGAACATCCGGTTCTAGTTCGTCCGTGGATGCTGCGATCCAGTCGGGTCGCGGCATCTTCACGCACGACGTATCCGTTCAGGACATCTACAAGACCAGGCCGTCGGCCATCGGCGGCACACACAGGCGTCTACTGAATATCGTCCCCGCCTCCATCGCGTTCGTGCTCCTTCTCCCGCTCATGCTTCTGGTCGCGGCGGCGAACGGATTAACCATGGGTGCCCGCTCCTCTTTACCCAAATAGGTGTTGGAGCAAACGGAATTCCCCTCGCGCGTGTAAAGTACAGATCAATGGTCAAGGACACGGACGGTATCCTCGATGACCATCCCGCCTCGAGCGCAAATGCTGCCGAGGAATGGCGCAGATCCAAGAAACCGAAGCACGGCAAGGAGTGATGTGAGGGCGACATGAAAAGATTTCTCGGCGTGGCGCTTTCGCTTGTACTTCTCCTATCTCCCGCAACGGCAACCGACATCGCTTCCCAGGGGACGATCGACACCTCCAAGATGAAGCTCACCTTCAGTGAGGAATTCGATGCCCCGCTCGACGTTTCACCTTGGGGACCGGGAACGCGATGGATTGCCCATACGCCCTGGAACGGCGATTTCGGCGACTCAAAGTTCTCCAATCCAGCCCCCGGTTTCCCCTTCGTCGTCAAGAACGGCAAGCTGCGCATCGAAGCCCGCAAAACGGCAAGCGGCGTATGGCGCTCGGGCCTACTCTCGTCCGTCGGCCGCGACTGGAAGGGTTTCGCGCAGAAGTACGGATACTTCGAGATGAAGGCGAAGCTTCCGCCGGGACCCGGCCTGTGGCCGGCATTCTGGCTGATCGGCATCGACCGGAAAGAAAAGAAGCATACGGCCGAAATCGATATCATCGAGCACTACGGCCATATGCCGGATCGCTATTCAACCGGTACGCCGGTGTGGAACCGCAACGGTGTCCGCGGCAACAATTTCAAGGCTCATACCCGCATACCGGTTGCCAAGGGCTCGCTTTATGCGGACTACAACACGTATGGCGCCCTCATCGACCACGACTGGATCAGGATCTACTTCAATCGCAAGGAAGTCTGGCGAACACCTACCCAGCCGGAACACCGGCAGCCGATGTTCGTGCTCATGAACCTTGCAATGGGGCCCGGCTGGCCGATCGACAAGACGCCCAACCCGTCCTTCATGTACATCGACTACGTGAAGGTGTGGCAGACCGAATGACGCGGGCCGGATTCTGTGGCGAATAGAGGCTAGCAGCTAGAGAGCGGCAACTTCCGGTTCCAGCCCCATGGCACCGAGCATGGCGCTGATTTCCGCCACATAGACCGGGTTCATCACGATCACCAGACCTGGGCGCAGCGCCGTCAACGCCTCGGGCGCCACGACCGGGTGACCCGAACCGGCCATGAAGCGACCCTGCTTATAGGGATTGATATCGACGGCAGCCGCAACCTCTTCACCGATCCCCAGCGTCGTCAGGAATGAGACGGCTTTCGAGCCGCCCCCCCAAAGAACGACATCCCTGCCCTTAACGCTCGCTTGGGTTATCCTGTCGCGCCAGAAGCGCTGCATTCCAGAAACGCGGGCCGGGAACGCGTCAACGAGGCGCCTGAGTACATCGAGGTCGTTCTCGGATTGGAAACGTGGTGCAGTCGGACCTGCGGCGGGTCTGGCATACTGTACGATGTACTGGTCGTCATAGACCAGTTCGAGACCCGTCACGTCGAATCCCTCATTCCGGAACAACCGGGCATGCGTCCCGGCACTGAAGTAAGAGCAGTGCTCGTAGTAGATGTCCCAGAACGCGCCCTCCATCAGCACGCGCTCGCTGTCAGGCGTCTCGAACACCACCCAGGGTCCGTCCCCGTCCGGACACATCCGCCGAATGTCGCCGACAAAGGAACGAACGTCGAAGATGTGCTCAAGCGTATGGCGGCACAAGACGAGGTCGGCAGCGAGATGCGCGTAGGCGGGGCCAAAGTTATCGACGATGAACTCGAGATGATCCTGGCGGGCGGACCGCCCCGCATCAGGCCGGTAGGCTGGATCGATGCCGATCCCTCTCGCGCGGCCACCGCGACAAACCTCGGCAAGGAACTCGCCCTTGCCGCAGCCGATCTCGAGAACGGTCTTGCCAGCAATATCGCAGCGGCGGGCGATCTCGTCGGCCTGAGTGCGTGCATACGAACTGAACGTGCCCGAGAAGTGCTGGGACTCCTCGAAGTCCTCGCCATAGCGCACCAGCCGCTCATCGAAAGCCCGGTTGCTGATGAAGCCGCAGGCGTTGCAGAACGCGAGTTCAAGGTCTCCCTTCGGGAAACCGAGCGCGGTCTCGCGACTGTCGAGAAGCACGGAGCTGTGTACTGGGACCTGAAGAACCGTATAAAAGAGGTGCGTTTCGCCATACCCGCAGCAGGGACACGCCTGAGAAGAGCCCTGTCCCATTCCACCGCTGCGCACTTCATCGAACATGGCCATAGGACGTCCATTACGTCTGGTATCGGCAGACGGCCCGCAACCGCTCCGGCCGGCGCACCCATTGCTGCATTCCTGGCCAGATCATCCAGCAAAGCGCGGCCAACATAGCCGTTTACAGATCGAATTGCAGCCCACAAGCCGCGCCAGCGAACATACGCAACGAGCCGCTCGAAGCGAGTTCAATAAAATCGAGGAGTCGAGAATAGTTGCTTCGCCGCAGCACGACAAACAGACTTCGCGAAGCTGATTAACGACCTAGTGCAGGGGCGGATCGACCACCAGGAGACCGGAGCGGACGTGGACCGCAAGTGCAGCTCCGCGACACGCCGGTGTTATCCATTCGGCCAATTAGTTCGCCACCGGGGCGTACAAACGTCCTAAGAAATCACGAGAAGTTGTTGGCATCGGCTGGTCATTGCCGTGCGGCCAAAACATTCGCGCTCGACGGAGCGAAGACACGCCGGGGTAGTCAGTGAAAGTTGCAATCGTCCACTATTGGCTCGTGACGATGCGGGGCGGAGAAAAAGTCCTAGAGGCATTGTGCGACATCTTTCCCGATGCCGACATCATCACCCACGTGGTGGACCGTAACGCCGTCTCGGACAAGATCCTCAGCCACAACATCAAGACGACATTCATCTCGAAGCTGCCCATGGCAAAGCGTCTGTACCAGTCGTACCTGCCGCTGATGCCGCTCGCGCTCGAGCAGGTCGACATGCGCGAATACGATCTCGTCATCAGCTGCGAATCGGGGCCGGCGAAAGGGATCATTCCCGCCCCAAATGCGCTGCATGTCTGCTACTGCCACTCGCCGATGCGCTACGTCTGGAACATGTACCACGACTACCGTGCCTCGGCAGGTCTGCTCTCCCGCATCACCATGCCGTTCCTCACGCACTACCTGCGCAACTGGGATCAAGGCGCTGCCGCCCGGGTCGATGCATTCATCGCCAATTCCCACGCCGTGGCCGAGCGGATCATGAAGTATTACCGCCGGGAGTCCACGGTCATCCACCCCCCCGTCGATCTCGATACGTTCAGCCCGGTTGCGGCAGAGGAAGTCGGCGAAGACTACGTGATGGTCGGCGAACTCGTGCGCTACAAGCGGCCGGACCTGGCCGTCGAAGCGTTCAACCGCTCGGGCAAGCGCCTCGTGGTAATGGGCGGGGGACAGATGCTCAATGAGATCCGGCAGATGGCCGGGCCGACGGTGGACGTCCGCGGAGCCGTCGGTCTCGACGAGTTGCACTACCGCCTGGCGCGAGCGAAAGCGCTGGTCTTCCCCGGCGAGGAGGACTTCGGGATCGTGCCGGTCGAAGCGCTGGCCTGCGGTCGCCCGGTGATTGCATTCGGACGCGGGGGCGCGCTGGATACGGTCGTCGACGGCGTGACCGGGATCACGTTCAACGAGCCGACCGTCGAGAGCCTGCTCGACGCGATCACGCGGTTCGAAGCCCATTCCTTCGATACTGGCAGAATATTGAGGTTTGCAGCCACATTCAGCCGCGAACGCTTCTGCAGCCAGATCGAGGAGTTCATTGGCGCGAAACTTGCTGAGCGCTCCAGAGGGCGCCGGCCACCGGTTCATGCCGCTGCCCTCGGTCCCATCGGCAACGATACCATGCCGCCTCGGCATGCGAGCGGCAAAAACTGAGACGCCTGAAAGGCGAACGGTGCAGGCACGATATGAATGTCGTGGTCTTCAATGTTAAGTATAGTCCGAACCTTGGCGACGGGGTCATTGCGGAGTGCCTCGAAGCGGAGTTGCGCAACCGTACAGGCTGGTCGGTAACGTCGATCGACCTGGCAGGGCGCACCGAATGGAAGACTCCGGGGCGGAGCCGCCTCAGGATACTGGCGCTCGACCTGCTGACGCATCTTCCGACCACTGTCAGGGACGCCATCGTAGCGACAATCCTGGGCCGGAAGCTGCATCGATCGCTGATCCCCCTGTGGAAGCAGGCGCTTGCCAGGGCGAATGTGGCGGTCTTCGGCGGCGGGCAATTGATCCAGGACGGGGACCTGAATTTTCCCCTCAAGCTTCAGGCAGCAGCGCACGAATGTGCTGCATACGCCCTGCCAATGGCCGTGTATGCCGTAGGCGCGAGCCCGAGCCGGTCACCACGGGGCCGGCGCTGCTTCTCCGAGATCCTGAGTTCCGAAAGATTGTTCCTTGCAGGTGCTCGCGACGCACGCTCGATCAGCATTCTGAAGAGCCTCGGCGCCCAGCCGCGGCTGACGCTCGACCCGGGCCTGCTCGCATCACGAACATGGCCAAGCAGCCGCAAAGAGGTGCGCACCCGCCAGCGGGCCGGCCTCTGCATAACCCACCCCGCCGTCATATCCCACCATGCAACCGGCGGACGAGGCGTCTCCGCCGGCGAAGCGCTGGATCTCTACGAAAAGCTGGCCGGAAATCTCGCTGCCCAGGGCTTCGACGTCCTCTGCTTCACCAATGGTGCAGGCGAGGACGAGGCGGCGCTCGACGAGCTCCGCGGCCGGATGGCAGCCGGGAACGACAATATAATGTTTGCGCAGAGGGCGGAAACCCCGCGGGCGCTCGCGCAAACCATCGCCGACTGTGACGTTGTGGTCGCGCACCGCCTGCACGCGACGATCATCGCCTACTCCTACAACGTGCCGGCGATCGGACTGATGTGGGACGAGAAGGTCGACGCCTTCTTCGAACTCGTGAAACGCGATCGCCATATGCTCCCATTCGATCAGGCGACCGCCGATGGCATTGCCGAAAGCGCAAGATCCGCGATCGAAGAAGGGATCGCAGCCGCCACCCACGCCGAAATCCTGGCACAGGCCTCGGCCGGCATCGACGAACTCGCGACCGAGATCGCCAAGGCCACGGCCCGTATACCGGCCATTGCTGCAACGCCACGCGACCGCGGAGAACAGAGTGGCGGGCGTAGCCGGCATGCGAACGCAGCCGCCCAGCCGGAAGCGGCCGGAGCGCGCCAGCAATGGTAATCGAGCCGATCGGCCTGTTGACGCTGCTGGCCTGCTTCGCAATCGTCCGGGCAGGACCCAATACCGGCATCTACATCCTCCTGCCATCAATGCTGTTCGGGGCGGCCGCCGCCATAAAATTACCGGCCCTCGGCGGCGCGAGCATCCAACCGGCATACCTCCTGCTCGGTGCCTACGTTTTCGCCGTGATGGGCCGTACAGGCGGCATCGCCGGCATCCTGAGGGCGATGGCCTATCCGAATTTCGCTTTCTGGTTCGCCCTGTTCGCCGCCTTCTCGACGATCACCGCAATCTTCCTGCCGCGCATCTTCGCCAACCAGATCGAGGTGTTCTCCATCGCACGCAGCGAAACCGGACTGAGCAAGACGATCATCCTGAGCACGCTGCGCC
>JBJOGJ010000173.1:0-8555 GCA_046048295.1 Pseudomonadota bacterium
GACAAGATGCTTCGAGTGAACTACAGGCCCATCGGCACCGCCGCTGTCGTGGCGGCGAGCCTTCTGTGCGGCGCCTGTGCCGGAACCGGCGAACTGGCTCTCGGAGGTCCGAAGTCGACCATCACGGGTAGCACGGGCAGCACGAGAGTCGCCCAGGCGCCGGCACCGGTGGACAATGCCAGCGAACTCGACAAGGCGATCACCTACTGGGGCAAGCGCAGCGCCGAGAATCCCGGCGACGCAAAGGCGGTGCTGAACTTCGTACGCAACCTGGTCGCTGCCGATCGAAAGCAGCAGGCGCTCACCGTCTTGCAGCAGGCTTCGATCTACCATGGCGGCAACCGCGAATTCGCCGGCGAATACGGCAGACTTGCGCTGTCTCTCGGCCAAGTCTCGCTCGCAGAACACCTGCTGAAGGCGGCCGACAGCGAGACAGAACCCGACTGGAAGATCGTCGCCGCGCTCGGAACCGCGACCGCGAAGCAAGGCAAGTATGAAGCCGCGGTGCCATATTTCAAGCGGGCGCTGCAGCTGAAGCCAGGCGAGAAGACCCTCCTCAACAACCTTGCCATGGCTCTTGCCGCCAACGGCCGAGCCGCCGAGGCGGAGCAACTGCTTCGCCAAGCCGCCGGTGCGTCCACCCCGGGCGACAAGATCCACAAGAACCTGGCCCTCGTGCTCAGCCTGCAGGGCAAGGACGCAGAAGCGCAGCAGGTTATGGCAGGCCACGCATCACTGCGCGGCATCCAGCCGGTCGAGAAGATCACCCGAAGCGGCTGGACTACGAAATTCGCCGAGGTGCGCTAAGCATCACGACCGGATCGAGCGCTCTCCGGCATCGGCGGGCGCTTTTTCCGTCGAACCCTGAGCCAACAGCAGACGACAAACAATTAGTGCCGCAACGGCACCGATGCACTGCGCCAGGATGAAGGCAGGGGCATCGGCCGGCCGGATACCCGCAAAGCTGTCGGTCATGGCGCGAGCGACGGTTACTGCAGGATTGGCAAACGACGTCGACGCGGTGAACCAGTAGGCCGACGTGATATAGAGCGCGACGGCCGTGGGTACCGCCGCCCGGTTGGCGCGCAGGGTCAGCAGGATCGTCACGACGAGACCGAACGTCGCCACGCCTTCGGCAAACCATTGTGCCGGTCCGGTTCGCACCTTGCCAGAGAACTGGAAGACATCGGCCTCGAACATGACGTGCACCGCAAGCACACCCAGGATGCCTCCTGCGACCTGCAGCAGAACATAGGCCAGGGCGTCACCCGCCTCCGTCTCGCCGCGAAGCCAGAAGGTCAGCGTGACCGCGGGATTGAAGTGGGCGCCGGAGATGGGCCCCAGCATCGTTATCAGCACAAAGAGCATAGCGCCGGTTGCAATGGTATTGCAGAGAAGCGCGAGCGCAACGTTGCCGCCCGAAAGCCGTTCCGCCATGATGCCGGAGCCGACAACGGCGGCGAGCAGAAATGCGGTGCCGAGCATTTCTGCACCGAGGCGGCGGGATCTTGCCGTAGCTTCCACTCTCAAGCTCCTTCGGCTGGCGAACGCTGACCAATGTCGTCGAGCCTCTTCTGTAGTGTGAGCCTGTCGAGGGAAGCAAGTGGTAGATTGACGAAGATCGAAATGCGCTGGTGCATCATGCGGTGCGTTTCGGCAAATGCGAAGCGGCGCTCTGCCTCGGTACCCTCGGCGCTCGAGGGGTCGGGTATGCCCCAGTGTGCCGTCATCGGCTGGCCGGGCCACACCGGGCAGGTCTCGTTGGCTGCGCTGTCGCAAACGGTGAATACGAAGTCGAGCGGCGGTGCCCCCGGCTCGGCGAACTCCTCCCATGATTTCGAACGGAGAGCCGACGTGTCGTAGTTCAGCCGCTTTAGAAGATCGATGGCGTAGGGATGAACCTCGCCACGGGGCTGTGAGCCTGCGCTGTAACCCTTGAACCTGCCAGCGCCAACGCTGTTGACGATGCATTCGGCGATTACAGAACGTGCTGAATTGTGGGTACAGAGAAACAAGACGTTAAATGGCCTATCGGTCATGACACGGTACTCTATCGTCTGGTTGCAGATTTCGGTGAAGGCTTACAGGAGGCGCCGGCTCGTGAGACATCGCTGCCGCAAAGTTCCGGGCGCCCCTCGCAGCAGTCCTCGGCCAGAAAGGCCAGAAATGCACGCATGGATTCAATGTGAACGGCATAGCGGATATAGCGGCCCTCGCGGGTCGAATATACGAGGCCTGCACGGTCGAGCTCCTTCAGATGGAATGACGTCGCCGTCGGGCTGATGCCGATCGCGCGGGCGATTTCGCCTGCCGGCACCGGGTTCGGTCCGTGCCGGACCAGTAGCCTGAAGATCGCAAGCCGATGCTCGTGGGCGAGGGCCTGCAACGCCCTGACTGCGCTTTCGTTGTCCATATGTCCAATATTTCAAGAATTCATGTATTATGCAATTAAAAAATGACAAATCAAACGACGAAGCCCCGGCGAAATGCCGGGGCTCCACGCAACACAAACCTAGAATGGCGTTGGCTCTGTCAGTCGAACTTCATCACCTGAATGATGGCCGGGCCAAGAATGACGACGAACAGCACAGGCAGGAAGAAGACGATCATAGGGACAGTCAGCTTTGGTGGCAGCGCTGCAGCCTTCTTCTCGGCTTCCGACATGCGCATCTCGCGGTTCTCCTTGGCCATGACGCGCAGCGCCTGTCCAACAGGGGTACCGTATCGCTCAGACTGGACCAGTGCAGTCGAGACCGCCTTGATGCCGGGCAGGCCAGTGCGGTTGCCCAGGTTCTCATAGGCCTGGCGCCGGTCCTGCAGATAGGAGAGCTCCGCAGTGGTCAGCGACAGCTCCTCGGCGAGTTCGATCGACTGGGAGGTGATCTCCTTCGAAACCTTGCCGAACGCTGCCTCGATCGACATGCCCGCCTGGACGCAGATGAGCAGCATGTCGAGAGAATCAGGGAAGGCTGCCTTGATCGACTGCTGACGGCGGGCGATCATGTTGGAAAGGAACATGTTGGGCAGGTAGAAGCCGACGAAGCCAGCTCCAAGCGCCATCATGAACTTGATCATCGGCGGATACTTGAGCTGTGGCGCGATGAGGAAGAGATAGACCAGGGCCGCTATGATGACGATGATCGGCATCACTACGCGGAAGAACATGTAGGTTACAAGCGGACCCTGGCCGCGCAGACCGGCCATCTTGAGCTGCGCCTTGAGCTCGGCGGTTTCGAACTTGGAACGCAGGTCGAGGTTGTCGACCATCTGCTTCATGAACCCCTTCGGGGCCTGGCGGAGCGAACCAACGCCGCCACCACCTGCAACCTCACCGGCTTTCAACTCGGTCAAGCGGGCAGCGCGCATCTTGTTGCGTTCAGTCGCCATTACCTTCATGCGCTGAGCGGTACGGTCGCGCTCCATCATCGGCATGACGATGGTCAGCACAGTGGCGAAAGCCGCAATAGCCGACATGATCATGACCAGCATCTGCGGGCGCAAGACCAATTCGATGAAGTCCATCATAGGGCACCTGCCTTAGCGCTAAAGTCGCTTGATCCCTTCACAGGCTCAGTACTTGAAGTTGATCATCTTCTTCATCACGAGTACGCCGAATGTCATCCAGACCGCAGCGCAGATGAGCATGAACACGCCAACCTTGGTGGCAAACAGCAGCCCGATGTAGTTCGGAGTCGTGATGTAGACCATCGACATAACGATGAATGGCAGTGCACCAAGCACCATGGCCGAGGCCTTTGCTTCAGCCGAAAGTGCCGCAACCTTCATCTGCAACGTCTTGCGGTCACGAAGAACGCCAGAGAGGTTGCCCAGAGCTTCCGAAAGGTTGCCGCCCGCCTGCTGCTGGATACCGATGACGATCGCGAAGAACTTCACCTCCGGCAGTGGCATGCGTGCCATCATGCGCTCGAAGCAATCCTGAAGAGGTACGCCGACGCGCTGCTGGTCGACCACTTCCTGGAACTCCTCGCGGATAGGAGAGGGCGACTCACGCGCGATGATCTGCAGACATTCATTGAGCGGAAGGCCAGACTTGACGCCACGGACGATGACGTCGATGGCGTTCGCAAACTCGTTCAGGAACTTGGCCTGGCGGCGCTTGGTCATCTTTCCAACCACGAAGCGCGGCAGACCGAACATGCCGATGAACGCCGCAGCAGCGGTGGCGGGCCAAGGCATGTTCGGAAGGCCGAAGTACATGGCGAGCCCGACAACGGCACCGGAAGCGACACTCGCGATCCAGAAGCCCTTAGGCGTGATATCGAGGCCGGCGCGCTGCAGCCGCAAGCGTAATGATACCTTTTCCTTGGCGGCCTGACGCTGCTCGATCTCCTTCAGAGTATCGGCAACGGCCTTACGACGGTTCGCTGTCTCGGTTGCAGCATTGACCCGTGCGACGCGCTTCGATTTGCTCTCGGTAACGCTCTTCAATCGCTGCTCTGCCTGCTTCTCGCCCGAGAAGTAGGGAAATGCGAGTGCATAAGCGATGCCGGCGACTGCGAAGCCGCCGAGGAGAACCGCCAAGAGCTGGATAGTTTGCGGGTCTAGATCAGCCATGGTGCTCTCCGAGCGGATTGCCCTGCGCGTCCTGAACCTCGGCAGCGGCGAGGGCGGCGGCAAGTCGGTCGGTCTCGTTGTAGTACTCGGCCCGCTCCCAGAAGCGCGGACGCGCGATTCCGGTGGACCGGTGCCGGCCGATCAGCTTGCCGGTGTTCGGATCCTCACCGGTAATCTCGTAGACCAGAACGTTCTGGAGCGTGACGACGTCGCCCTCCATGCCCAACACCTCGGTGATGTGCGTGATGCGACGCGAGCCGTCGCGGAGACGTGCGGCCTGGACGATGATGTCCACCGAACCGGTTATCATTTCGCGGATCGTCTTGGTCGGGAGTGTGTAACCACCCATCATGATCATGGATTCCATACGCGAGATGGCCTCGCGCGGGCTGTTGGCGTGCAGCGTTCCCATTGATCCGTCGTGACCGGTATTCATGGCCTGGAGAAGGTCGAATGCCTCCGGGCCGCGCACTTCGCCGACGATAATCCGCTCGGGACGCATACGCAGACAGTTCTTGACCAGGTCGCGCATGGTAATCTCGCCCTCACCCTCGAGATTGGGCGGACGGGTTTCGAGACGAACCACGTGCGGCTGCTGGAGCTGGAGTTCGGCAGAGTCTTCGCACGTAATAATACGCTCTGTATTATCGATGCAGCTCGAAAGGATGTTCAACAGCGTCGTCTTACCCGAGCCCGTGCCGCCCGAAACAACGACGTTGCAGCGGACACGGCCGATGATTTCCAGCAGGATCCGGCCTTCCTGCGAAATCGACCCGAATTTCACGAGCTGGTCGAGCTTCAGACGGTCCTTCTTGAACTTACGAATAGTGAGTGCAGCGCCGTCAATCGCAAGCGGTGGTGCGATGACGTTGACACGAGAACCGTCGGGGAGACGTGCGTCGCATATCGGGCTCGATTCGTCGACGCGGCGGCCGACCTGGCTGACGATGCGCTGGCAGATGTTCATCAGCTGTGCATTGTCCGCGAACCGGACGTTCGTCCGCTGCATCTTTCCGTCGACCTCGATGTAGGTCGTGCCGGCGCCATTGACCATGATGTCGGCGATGTCGTCGCGAGCGAGCAGAGGCTCCAGGGGGCCGTAGCCAAGAACGTCGTTGCAGATGTCCTCGAGCAGTTCCTCCTGCTCAGCAATCGACATCACGACGTTCTTGATCTGGATGATCTCGCTGACGATGTCGCGGATCTCCTCCCGGGCCGCGGCCGCATCGAGTTTGGCCAGCTGCGTGAGGTCGATCGTATCGATGAGCGCGTTGAAGACAGTCGTCTTCACGTCATAGTATTCGTCGGAGCGTCGCCGTGAGGATTCCGGCTCAGGCATCGGCTCGGGAGCCTGCTTTGCCGGAGCCTCCTTGACAGGCTTGGCAGCCGCTTGTCCACCAGGCCGGGGCTGACCGGCCGAGGTGGGCTTCGGCTGTGCTGCCGGCACCTTCGGTGCCTGCCCTTCATCACTGCGCCTTCCGAACATGTGTATGCCTCCCTGGCAGGTCTATGCCTCAGCGCTTCAGGCCGAACTTCTCTAGAAGCGGTGCCAAGCCCGACTTCTTCTGTTCTACCCGCGTCTCGCGGCGATGGATCAGCGCCATGGCCAGGTCGCGAAGCTCGACGACAGCAGGCGCCTTGGCGTTCACTTCCTGGATCATCTGGCCGTTGTTGGAGGCCGTGGAGAAGGTCTCGCTGTCGTACTCGATGACCACTGTCGGCTGCAGGTCCAGGTTGGAGCAGAACTCCTTCACCGGGATCTCCTGGCGCTTCGGCATGTTGGCCATGTTGATGACCAGGTGCGGAGGACCGTCGTTATTGCGCGACGTCTTGACGAGGTCGATGATGTTCTTGGCGTTGCGCAGGTTTGCAAGGTCCGGAGCCGCGACGATAACAACCTCGTCGGCGTTGAGCAGAACGTTCTTCGTCCAGGCCGACCAGGTATGCGGCAGATCGACCATCACGTAGGGGACGTTCTGGCGCACCACGTCAATGACCATGTCGCAGGCGTCCGCCGAGATGTCATAGTCACGATCGAGGATGACCGGTGCTGCGAAGATCGAGAGATGATCCGTGCACTTTGTCAGAAGCCGGTCGAGCAGAACCTCGTCAAGGCGCTCTGGGCTCGACAATGCCTCCGCAATGCCCTGCACTGGATCCTGATTGAAGTCGAGACCGGTGGTGCCGAATGCGAGATCCAGGTCAGCAATGCAGACGTCGGAGCGAACGGCCTCGGAGAGAATCCATGAGACGTTGTGGCAGATGGTCGACGAGCCGACGCCACCCTTGGCGCCGATGAATGCCATGACGTTGCCAACCGGATCGGCATCCGGGTCATTGTAGAGGTTGGATATCGTCTCCATGAGCTGGATCGGCCTGACGGGCGCGACGACGTACTCGCTCACTCCGCGCTTCAACAGTTCCCGGTAGAGGACTACATCGTTCATGTGGCCGATAATGATCACCTTGGTGCCCGAGTCGCAGCACTCGGCAAGCTGGTCGAGCTCGCTGATGAGCTGTTCGCGCGAACCAGCGCACTCCACCATGATGAGGTTCGGCGTCGGGCTGTCCTGGTAGTGGGCCGTCGCAGCAGGAATGCCACCCATGTGGACGGCAACGTGGGCCTTGGCGAGACGACGGTCCTCGGCAGCAGCCTGTATGGCGTCGGCGGTGCTGGGGTCCTCGCAGAATGCCTGGATCGATATGCGCGGGATGGGGCGGGCACGAAGTGCTGCATCACCTGCGTCGGCAACCTCGGCGTAGGGCGCCACGGCGCCCTGGTCGTAGCCGGTGTCGTCCTGCTCGTATTGATCCGCAGGATAAGCCTCGTCCTGATACTGCTCCAGAACCTCGGCGTCGGGATTTCCCGCATGCTGATTGGATTGATTGCTCATGGCGTCACTATCCTTACTTATCCTGCGTCGAGACTTTTTGGTCCTGATCTTTCTTAGCGATCGTGGACTGACCCTTCAGGTACTTGTCCCATACCTCGTCACGGCGCTCACCGGGCCGAGCGGTCATAGTCCTCGGGCCAAGCAGATCGGCCGGATTGGCGATCATGGCGGCGAGGTTCTTCTGAGTTGCGCAACCAAGGTTCGGATAGTTCAGGTTGGCCGGGCTCTGGGCCAGGTTGGTCGACCAGCTCTTGCATTCTGGGGCCTTGGCGACGTAACGCGTGTACGAGATCCGGATCGGTGGCTTCGCAATTCCAGCAGCATGATACGACTCGACACTTACTGATGTCCTATCAAAGCCCATTTCTTGAATTAAATGCCTGATTTCAGCGATCGCACGCATCGAGGCAACCTCGTTCTTCGAACCTGTCGGTGCAGAAACGATCAGCTTGCTGTTCTGGGCGTTAACGTCCCGGTAATGTCCGACGAACTCAGCGACGCTTGCGCGCTGTTGTGGCGAGAGCCCGTAGCCGTGAGGAGCGATCTTGATCTTCAGGTCCGACGGTTCCTGGGAGACCATGATCGGGTGACGCTGGGTCGGGTCGACGAGGTTCCAAGCGGCAACCTGAGTGCCCATGTGCCCGTTCGGCATGCAGCCGGCGAGGGTGGCGAGCGCAAGGGAGGCGATGGCGAGCGTGCCGGTGCCTTTAGTGCTCGACCTGGCGAGCAGTCTACGAGATGTGGTGTGCATAGTCATTCTCCCACCGAGCGCCTTATTCCACGATGAAGCCGTAGTCGTCCTTCAGACCGCCGTGCGGGACTTGCACCTTCGATCCGTAGACGCGGTTGATGTGACCCAGGAAGTTCGCCTTGGCATCGGTCGCAGCAGCCAGACCATCGTCGGGACGACCAAGCTTGCTGCGCTTCGTCGGGCGGACGACGTACGGCGTGACGATGACCACGAGCTCGGTCTCCTCGCGCAGGAAGTCACGGCTGCGGAAGAGATTACCGAGAACCGGGAGGTCCTTGAGGCCTGGCATGCCGTCGATATTCTGGCGGGTGTCGTCCTTTATGAGGCCGGCGAGC
>JBJOGJ010000174.1:0-8478 GCA_046048295.1 Pseudomonadota bacterium
GGTCGGGAACGCCATCGAGTTCCTCAAGAAGCATGCTGGAAAGGCGGAAGCCTGATTCGCGTCAGTGTGCCGATCCGCCTTCGGATGTGCCATCGCTCCTGATGCCCTTCGTGGCTGGCAGGGCCGTGCCATCGATTTTCCTTCCGGGTGAGCAATGCGTCGAGTCGTTGTCACTGGTCTGGGTTTGGTAACGCCGCTTGGTTGTGGCGTCGATAACTCCTGGGCGCGTCTTCTCGCCGGCGAAAATGCGGCGCGACAGGTCGAGGAATTCGACGTCTCCGATATCTCGTGCAAGATCGCGTGTTTCGTTCCGAGGAGTGTTGCCGATCCATGGGCCTTCAACCAGGATGAATGGATGGAGCCCAAGGAGGCGCGGAAGGTCGATGATTTCATCGTCTTCGCCGTCGCCGCCGCCCGGCAGGCACTTCAGGACGCGGAGTTCGTTGCCGACACCGCAGAAAAGCAGGAGCGAGCGGGCGTTCTTATCGGCTCGGGGATCGGCGGGCTCAATGGGATCGCCGAGAATGCCGTGCTCCTCAAGGACAAGGGACCCCGTCGCATCAGCCCATTCTTCATCCCGGGCCGGTTGATCAATCTTGCTTCGGGCTACGTGTCGATCCGGAACAAGCTCAAGGGGCCCAATCATGCCGTGGTTACGGCGTGCTCGACCGGCGCACATGCCATTGGAGATGCGGCGCGACTGATTGCGTTGGGGGATGCCGATCTGATGGTTGCCGGGGGCGCCGAGAGCCCCATTTGCCGGCTTGCGCTTGCGGGCTTTGTTGCCTGCCGTGCGTTGTCCACAAATTTCAACGATACGCCGACGAAGGCATCACGCCCCTATGACAAGGACCGGGACGGCTTTGTCATGGGTGAGGGAGCCGGCGTCGTCGTGCTCGAATCTCTCGAGCACGCTCAGGCGCGCGGTGCCAGAATCTATGCCGAATTGATCGGTTACGGTCTCTCCGGTGATGCATTCCACATTACCGCGCCGGCCGATGACGGTGACGGCGCCTTCAGATGCATGAAGGCAGCGCTCGCGCGGGCGGGCATATCCGCTGCCGATGTTGACTACGTCAACGCTCACGGGACTTCGACCCCGATGGGGGACGAGATCGAACTGGGGGCAGTCGAACGTCTGTTCGGCCAGCACGCTCAGGGTTTGTCGATGTCGTCCACGAAATCGGCGATCGGGCATCTGCTTGGAGCAGCCGGAGCCGTCGAGGCGATTTTCTCTATCCTGGCCATGCGGGACGGAATCGCGCCGCCGACGCTCAACCTGGATCAGCCGTCGGTGGATACCGCCATCAATCTTGTTCCGCACAAGGCGCAACATAAGGAGATCAACACCGTGCTTTCGAATTCCTTCGGGTTCGGCGGCACGAACGCATCCTTGATCTTCCGGCGTCTGGCGGGCTGATTTCGCCAAAGCGCATGCATGACCTCGAGAATGCCATGGCTTCGCAGCCTTTTGCCACATTCCGGTGGTAGGCAGCAAATTAGTGCCAAATTGGGGGCAATCGAGGTTTACGGCGCTTGAGCTCAAAACGTAGGTATAGTGGCAGACGATGAAGGTGCGTCGCGTCAAGCAGACGGGCGGACGGCGGGCCCAGGGTAGTGGTGGCTCTGGCCATACGGCGGGGCTTGGCGCTCACAGACCCGCGATGATCATGCCGCGGAGCCCGGCCGAAGTTCTGGAGCCGACACGGGCACCGGCGCGGCCCAGGGGCGGCAAGAGGAGGCGGGAAGTGCGACGACTCGGGCCCACGCTGAAAATGATCAACGGGCTTTTGACGCTGTTGGTCATCCTGTTTGCGGGAATTGGTGGCGGCGCGGTCTGGTATGAGCGTCAGCTCGATGTGGCAGGGCCACTGAAGGCGCCGGCGAATTTCGTCGTCAAGCGGGGAGAAGGCGCCCGCGATATCGCAAAGCGGCTCGAAGAGAGCGGCATCATTTCAAGCCAGCACCTTTTCATCGGCAAGTATGTCACCCATGCGTTCGGTCGGACGTTCGGTGGCAAGGGGCTCAATCTGCAGGCCGGGGAATATATTTTTGAAGCTGGCAGCAGCGTCCGGCAGGTGGTGAACATCCTGTCGGAAGGCAGAACCGCGTTGATTGGCGTCACGATCCCCGAGGGGCTGACCAGTCAGCAGGTCGTCGATCGGCTCAACGGCATGGAAGTCCTCACCGGTAAGATCACGCAGGTTCCACCGGAGGGCAGCCTGATGCCGGATACCTACCGGGTTCCGCGCTCGATGGATCGGAACAAGGTCATCGAGATGATGCAGTCCATGATGTCGAAGTTCCTTGCCGATGCGTGGGAGAAGCGGCGGGAGGGCCTGCCGGTGCGGACGCCTCAAGAGGCGGTGGTGCTGGCATCTATCGTCGAGAAGGAAACCGGCCGGCGGGATGAGCGGGCGCAGGTTGCCGGAGTGTTCTCGAACCGGCTGACGAAGGGAATGCGGCTGCAATCGGACCCGACCATTCTCTATGGCGTCGACGGCGGCAAGGTCCGCTGGGGGCGCCCGATCTACCGGAGCGAGATCAATCGCAAGACAGCCCACAACACCTATCAGATCGATGGCCTGCCGCCGACTCCGATCTGCAACCCCGGGCGCGCGGCGATAGAAGCGGTGCTCAATCCAGCCTCGACGACTGATCTCTATTTTGTCGCTGACGGGAAGGGCGGCCATATCTTCTCGGAGACGCTGAAGGAGCACAATGCAGCGGTGGCCAATTGGCGACGGATCGAAAGGGAGCTGGCGGCGCGCAAGACGTCCCAGCCGACGGCATCGAGTGCCGAAGGCGATCAGCCCAAAGGGTTGCCAACGGTGGTCAATGCTCCGGAAACCGTGAAGGCTCTGGCTGCCGGGGCGGCATACACCGTTCCCCTTCCGACCCGCAAGCCGCGCAGTGCGCGTGCCAGTCAGTGATGCGTTTCGCAAACCGATAGATGGATACGGATTGCGGTTTGTTGCCTTCCTCCCGCCTGATACACTCCCGGCGCTGCTCGCAGCATGCGGCAGCCTGTAGTTTCATCAGGTGAGGATTGGCTGTTATGCCGCTAACGAGCATGACCGGATTTGCGCGCGCCGATGGGTCCTCGGATGTGGCACGCTGGTATTGGGAAATCCGCTCAGTCAATGGGCGCGGTCTCGATGCGCGAATTCGCGTTCCGGCTGGGCTCGAGGCCATCGAGATCAGGGCACGCGAAGCAGTTTCTCGTCATTTCACGCGCGGCAACATCAGTGCGACCCTCGCCTATAGGCGCGAGGCGGGTGAAGGGCAGCTGCGACTGAACGAGGTCGCGCTGGCGCAGGTCATTGCGGCGGCGAGGGATGTCGTGGGCCGGGTGGAAACGGCGTCGATCAGTGCCGACGGGCTGCTTGCGCTCAAGGGGGTGCTGGAGACCGTGGAGCCGGACGAAGGGCCAGCCGAGCGGGAAGCAACCGCGAATGCAATTGTCGCGACGCTCGAGGTTGCATTGGCAGGGGTGGTCAGGGCGCGGCGGGATGAAGGCGCGCGGCTGACAGTCGTTGTCGGAGCGCATATCGACGAGATCGAGAGACTGGTGGAAGAGGTGCGCCGGTCGGCGGCACGAGGACCGGAAGTCGCTCGCTCGCGAATGGAAGAGCAGATCAAGCGGCTTCTCGATGGCATGCCGGGACTTGATCCGCAGCGTCTGCACCAGGAGGCCGTCGTGCTGGCGACACGCAGCGACATCGAGGAGGAGATCAAGCGGCTCGATGCGCACGTCGCTGCCGCCCGCGATCTCATGACGCTTTCGGACGCTGCAGGGCGGCGGCTGGACTTCCTGGCGCAGGAATTCAATCGTGAGGCGAACACGATCTGCTCGAAGGCATTTGACGGTGAGATTACACGTCTTGGTTTGGCGCTCAAGGTGGTCATCGACCAGTTCCGCGAGCAAATTCAGAATATCGAATGAGCGGAGGACCTATGCAGATTGCGCGCCGTGGGCTGCTGCTCGTGTTGTCGTCCCCTTCGGGCGCTGGAAAGACGACGCTGGCAAAAATGCTGTTGGCGGCCGATGACAATCTCAGGCTGTCGGTGTCGGTGACGACGCGGGCGCCACGCCCAGGCGAGGTTGAGGGAGAAGACTACTTCTTCGTCGACCAGGCCGGTTTCGCGGAACTCCGCGAGGGTGGCAAGCTGCTCGAATGGGCTGAAGTGTTCGGCAACTATTACGGGACACCGCGCGATGCGGTCGAGCGCCAACTCGCCGTGGGGCGGGACGTGCTGTTCGATATCGACTGGCAGGGCGCTCAGCAGTTGGCCGAGCAGATGCGGCAGGATCTCGTGCGGGTGTTCATACTGCCGCCCTCTGTCGATGTCCTGGAGGAACGGCTACGGGCAAGGGCACAGGACTCGGAGGACGTGGTCCAGCGCCGGATGAACGAGGCCGTCAGCCAGATCAGTCACTGGCCGGAATACGACTACGTCATTGTAAACAACGAGATCAGCGAGAGCATGGCTGGGCTCGAGGCCATTCTCAAGGCTGAGAGGCTTCGTCGAGATCGCCAGCTCGGCCTTGGTGTCTTCGCCCGGGGCCTCATGGGGGATCTGGAGTAGATGGCGGTTGGCTGAGACGGCCAGATGTAATAATATAACATCGTTGTTCCATAGATCGAAGGGTCCGGGATGGATACGGGGACTCGGCAGCCGGTGGTCGAGATCGGCGATCTCAGGTTCCGGTGGCCTGGACGCACCGGGTTTGTGATCGAGATTGAGTCATTCGTGCTCGAACGTGGATCGCGGACGCTGCTGATCGGTCCATCGGGTAGCGGCAAGTCTACCTTTCTAAGTCTGCTTTGCGGGGTAGTGGCGCCGCAGTCCGGGCAACTCAGTGTGCTCGGCACGGACATGGGAAGAATGAGCGGGGCACAGCGGGACAGGTTCCGGGCCGAGCACTACGGCATTATCTTCCAGATGTTCAATCTTCTGCCTTACGGCTCGGTGATCGACAACATCCTGCTGCCGCTACATTTCTCTGGATCGCGGCGGGCTCGAGCGACGGCAGCGGGGGGCGCGGAGGCCGAAGCTCGCCGGCTGGCTGGACAGCTTGGGCTCGATTTCCGGACAATCGAGACTGCTGCAGCAAGTGAACTGAGTGTGGGTCAGCAGCAGCGTGTCGCGGCCGCGCGGGCGCTGATCGGACGGCCTGAGCTCATCGTGGCAGACGAGCCGACTTCGGCCCTCGATCGGGATCGGCAGGCGGATTTCCTGGGACTGCTGTTCGCCGAGGTCGAAGCCGCGGGCAGCACGCTCGTGATGGTCAGTCATGACGAGGGGCTGGCTGGCATGTTCGACGAGACGGTGAAGCTCGGCCACTTTGCACGCACAACGCTCAAGGGGACGGCATGATCACGGTTCGGCTGGCTCTGAAGTCGCTTCGCGCACGTTGGTTCACTGCTTTGCTGACGGTTATCGCCATCGCAATCAGCGTCATGTTGCTGCTCGGGGTGGACAAACTAAGGACGGGTGCACGCCAGAGTTTTGTCGACACGATATCCGGTACTGATCTGATTGTGGGCGCCCGGAGCGGGTCGATACAACTCATGCTGTATTCCGTGTTTCGGATCGGGAACGCAACGAACAACATTAGCTGGCAGAGCTACAAGGAAATCGAGGCGCGGCCGGAAGTGCGCTGGGCGGTGCCCATGTCGCTTGGAGACAGCCATCGCGGGTTTCGCGTGCTCGGCACAACCCGGGATTATTTCGAGCATTACCGCTACCGACGCGACCAGAAGCTAGGCATGCAGTCGGGCAAAGTCTTCGATGACCTTTTCGATGCCGTCGTCGGTTCGGACGTGGCGGCAAAGCTCGGTTACAAGGTTGGCGACAGGATCGTCATCGGGCACGGTCTCGGGTCGGTATCGTTCGTCGAGCACAGTGAATTGCCGTTCGTCGTCAGCGGGATCCTTGCCAGGACAGGCACCCCGGTGGACCGAACGGTTCACGTCAGCCTCGAAGCGATCGAAGCGATCCATGTCGGCTGGCAGGACGGTGCGCCCGCGCAAGGTGCCGGGGTCAAGCCCGAGGATGTCAGGTCGATGAACCTGGAGCCCAAGGCCGTGACGGCGGCATTGATCGGGCTCAGGTCAAAGCTCGCCATATTCAGGTTGCAAAGGGATATCAATGACTATATGGCGGAGCCGCTCTCTGCTGTGTTGCCGGGGCTCGCCCTGCAGGAACTGTGGCAGCTCGTCGGTACGGCGGAGACTGCTCTTGCCGTCATCTCGGCAATGGTCGTGGCTACGGCGCTGATTGGCATGGTGATCATGATTTTGACCACGCTCAACGAACGGCGGCGTGAAATGGCAATACTCAGGTCGGTCGGTGCGGGTCCACGAACAATTGTCGGGCTCATGGTTGCCGAGGCTGGGGTATTGACGGTGCTCGGAGTGGTGCTCGGGGTTCTGCTTACCTATGTCGGCTTGGCGGCCATGCAACCGGCTATCGAGCAGGTCTACGGGATACATGTGCCGATTTCGATTTTGGCGGGCAGCGAAGGCATTATCCTGGCGGGAATCATTTCTGCCGGTTTCGTGATCGGTCTGGTACCTGCCTATCTCGCTTATCGGATGTCGGTGGCGGATGGTATGCTGGTGCGAATCTAGAGGCGGGCAAGGTGATGCCGAGGTTCCTATTCGCAGCTCTGGCGCTGATCTTGACGACAGCCTTTCCGGCAGCAGCCTTCACGACGAAGGAAGCTCCGGCGGAGCTAAATTGGCGTGAGCTCATTCCACCGGAAGCTCTTGTCGTACCGAAGGCACGGCGTTCACCCTTCGATCTCGGACGCCTCGAAGATCCCACGAAGCCCGTCGACCTGAATGCGCCGCCGGCACCGGTTCCCGAGGGGCAGTGGATGTCGCGGCCCGCGGCCAGCCAGGCGCGTGCACCAGCGAAGGTGGTCGAGGCCCTCGATGGGAAGTTGGTGCGGATTGGTGGATACGTCGTGCCGCTGGACTTCGATGCGACGACCGTGAAGGAATTCCTCCTCGTTCCGTTCGTCGGTGCCTGCATCCATGTTCCGCCACCGCCGGCCAATCAGATTATCTATGTGAAATCCCAAGACGGCTTCAAGCTCAACGGATTGTTCGATCCGGTGTACGTTACCGGCACATTGCGGACAAAAGCGGCTTTCACGGGGCTCGCGCAGACCGGTTACAGCCTCGATGCGACCAAGACTGAAATGAGGAAATAGCCATGAGAGCGCTGTTTGGGATCGTGCTGGCGTTGGCCACTTTCGGGGGTGCACATCTGGCACAAGCGCATCCGCACGTATGGGCGCAGGTTCGGAGCGTTGTCGTATACAAGGATGGGCAGGTTGCCGGGTTGCGGCACGAATGGCGCTTCGATGAAAACTTCACCGAGAGCATCAAGGAAGAGTTCGACAAGAACGGCGATGGTAAGCTTGCGAAATCCGAACTCGATGAACTCGTGAAGCTGAATATGGCTGCGCTGGAGGACTTCGACTTTTTCACCATCGTGCGCTCGGAGGGGAAGAAGCTGGCATTCGGAAAGCCTTTCGATTTCTCCATGGAGCACGTCGATAAACAGATTGTGCTGCGCTTCACGGTAGCTCTCAAGACGGCGCTGAGGGCAGGGCAGGCGTTCGCGTTCACGGTCGAGGATCCAACCTTCTACACGAGCATGCAATTCGTGCAGGAAGCAGACAGTGTCGCGCTTGGCACAGGCGCGCCGGCGGGCTGCAGGATCAGCCTCGGTGATCGGAACCCGGCAACGGCCGAAGAGAGGGCGCTCGTCGAGGCGTTTTCAGACGGTATTACCGGGGGAGTTGCCATGGCCGGCAACCAGAAGATGGCGCACGTCAGCTGCGGTTGATGCCCGGCGCTTCGATCCTCAGGCAGGATCGAGGGATTGAGCCAGCTTCGCGTAATCGGCCGGTGTGAGCTGTTCACTCCTTAGTTCGGGGGCTATACCTGCAGTCCGGAGCAGAAGTTCCGGCTGCGGCACGATCTGGCGCAGGCTTTGGCGAAGCATCTTGCGCCTTTGCCCGAATGCAGCGGCGGTCAGGCGGCCGAGAGTTTGCACGTTGCATGCCGGAGTGGGGTCCTCTATCGGCTCGAACATGACAACTGCCGATGCAACTTTCGGCGGCGGTGTAAAGGCTGCTGGTGGAAGTGTCATTGCGATACGTGGCTTTGTGCGCCACTGCGCAATCACAGACAGCCGTCCGTATGCCTTGGTGTTGGGCATCGCCACGATTCGCTCGGCAACCTCCTTCTGGAACATGAGTACGAGGCCACTAAACCAGGGTGGCCAGGGGGCACATTCAAGCCAGCCGACGAGCAGGCGGGTCGCAATTCCGTAAGGCAGATTGGCAACGATGTAGACCGGATCCGTGCGATGCTCGAGCAGTCGCGGCCAATCCGCTTGGAGTGCGTCGCAGAAGTGCGTAGTGAGGCGGCCTGGATAGTGCGCGGCAATGGCTTC
>JBJOGJ010000175.1:0-8462 GCA_046048295.1 Pseudomonadota bacterium
TCGAAATAGATCGGCTCGGTTTTGAGGCCCTCACAGACGATCAGTAGGCGAGGGTAGGGAGGCCTCTTGCCCTGCTTGCGCTTTAGGCCCTTGAGGGATTTCTGGCGACGATGCTTAGCCATTCGCCGCCGAACGCTTAAGGAGATGTGATCCGAGGATCGGCAATCCACCATACCGGCCGGTCAGATACCCACGCTCCAGCGCTTCACCTTTACGCGGCGAAAATTCTGCAAGTGGAATCAGGATAGAGGCCTGATCCACGTTCTTTTCGATTAGCCAGACTTGATCGCGGCGAAGCAGGCGCTGATCGAGCAGGCTGGTATCGTGGGTCGTGAAGATCAGCTGGGCACCGTGCTGATTGATTTCGGGGTTCTGGAAGCTTTCGACAATCTGGCGCAAGAGCAGGGGATGCAGGCTGCCGTCAAGCTCGTCGATAACGAGCAGCTTGCCATGACGCATGATGTCGAGGAGCGGACCTGCCAGCGCAAAGAGCTTCTGAGTTCCCTGCGACTCGTCCTCCCATCGGAACTCGGCGCGGATGGTGGGAGACTCGTGCTCGAAGCGCGGCTCAAAACCGTCAAGTTCCAAGGGATCTTCGACACGCGCTTCGCCTGTGGCAAGATCAATCCGGAAAGCGCGCCGGTTGAACTTGCGTGTCACGGCCTTGATGCCAGCGATACCCGTGTCGGCCGCTCCGAGCATGGACAGCACTGAGCTGCGCCCTTCCTCCTCGCGAATCATCGTCGTGGTATAATCGGGCGTCAGATTTGCGCCATTGGGGAAGACGACGAAGCGCTCCGTGAACCAGCGATGTAGCGGGAGGAGTTGCTCGTTGTTGAGCTGGATGGCGGTCGACAGAAAGAGAGCGTTATGCCGCGTGGCTTCCTGCCAGACCTTTTTCTGCCCTGAAAAGTAAGAGCCGAACTCGTAGATGTCATCATCGCCCTTCACGTCATAGCGACGATCAAACCATGTCTGAGGCCGCTGGGTCTTATAGACAAGCAGCCATTCGGCGAGGATGCGTTCCGAGGTCATCTCGAAGCCGTACTGATAGCGAACTTCATCAAGTAGAATTGTGGCTTCGAAAAGCGCCGGTTGGCCGGTTGTTTCCTCGCTAAGGCGGAAAGGCTGTACGTTGAAGGTCTGTTCGGGTTTGAGGCGTGGCGACTCCACGATCACGGCCTGCATGTATTGCAGCGCTCGCACGAGGTTGGATTTGCCGCTAGCATTGGCGCCATAGATGACGGCGCCGGTGAGCGCACGTGGCAGGGACGGCCACCCCGTCGTGAGGGTGTTGGTCTCGATCAGGTCGGCATCCGATGACGCAAGAAGCGAGAGCGTGGTCTCGCCAGCGAAGGACCGGAAGTTACGGAATTGGAACTCTAGCAGCATACGATCACCATTTTAAGTTCTTGTATTGCAGGCATACTGCAAAAAGTCCAATTATTTCGTTGTCGGCTACCAAAATATGCATAGCGGCCATGTCCGCCGCTTGATGGCCTTAGAAGCCATCCCTTCGGTGAGCCGGAAGCGAGCACGAACGTGATGCGCAACCGATGCGTTGCGTCACCTTCTGGTAGTAGAGCGTGAAATCAGGCTCGCGCCGGGATCGGTTCATCCTCAACCACCCGCCTGTCCGCTTCCTCCGGCAACTCGGACTTGCCGCGCGCCTTAGCGGCCGAACAGCATCGCCGCGGCAATCGCGGCGAGGGACATCGCGCCGAGCCAGAGGGCGATGCGGCCGGAGCGGGACTGGCGCGCTTCCTCCGCCGCGATGCGGCGGACGGTTTCCTCGTCGAGGCGGAAACCGTCCTTGGCCATGCCGGCCAGCGCCACCGTCGCCGTCTCCGCGTGGGCCAATACGCGCGGCACCTCGGCCAGCACCTTGGCCATCACCTCGGCGCTGTCGCCTGCGTCCTTGAGGCGGCCGGCAAGGCCGTAGTTCGACTCGATCCACTCGTTGGCGATCGGCTCGGCGGCGGTCCACATGTTGAGCTCGGGGTCGAGCGAGCGGGCGACGCCTTCGACGATGACCATCGACTTCTGGAGCATGATGAGCTCGGGCCGGGTCTCCATGTCGAAGACCTCGGTGTAGGCGAAGAGCTGGCCGAGGAGGTCGCCCATGGAAATCTCGTCGGCCTTGAGGCCGTGGATCGGCTCGCCGATGGCGCGCATGGCCTGGGCGAACACCTCGACGGTGTGGGTCGCGGGGACATAGCCCGCCTCGATGTGGATGGCGGCGGCGCGGCGGTAATCGCGGGTGATGAGGCCGTAGAGGATCTCGGCGAGGAAGCGGCGCTCCTTGCGGCCGAGGCGGCCCATGATGCCGAAGTCGACGGCGACGATGGCGCCTTCGCGGTCGATGAACAGGTTGCCCTGGTGCATGTCGGCGTGGAAGAAGCCGTCGCGCATGGCGTGGCGGAGGAAGGCGCGCAGGACGGCGAGGCCGTAGGCGCGGAGGTCGTGGCCCAGCTCTGCGAGCTTGCGGCGGTCGGAGAGCGGGGTGCCGTCGATCCACTCGATGGTCATGACGCGCTGCGACGTGCGGCGCCAGTCGACCTCGGGCACGCGGAAGCGCGGCTCGCCGGGCCTGGTGTCGTCCTTGATGTTGTCGGCCATCTCGGAGATGGCGGCGGCCTCGAGGCGGAGGTCCATCTCGATGTCGGTGGTGCGCTTCAGGGTGTCGACCACGGCGACGGGGCGGAGGCGGCGGGAGGGCGGATGGAAGCGCTCGATGAGGGTGGCGGCGTAGTAGTAGCTGTCGAGGTCGCGGCGGAAGCGGCGCTCGACGCCGGGGCGGAGGATCTTGACCGCGACGTCCTGCTCGGTGCCGTCGTCGCGGCGGATGCGGGCCTTGTGGACCTGGGCGATGGAGGCCGCCGCGACGGGGGGGCCGAAGGCGATGAAGTGGTCCTCTAGGCGGCCGCCAAGGGATTCCTCGACGGCCTTGCGGGCCTCGGCCATGGGGAACGGGGGCAGCTTGTCCTGCAGGCCGGAAAGCTCCGCCGACAGGTCCTGGCCGATCAGGTCGGCGCGGGTGGCGAGGAACTGGCCGAGCTTGATGTAGCTCGGGCCCAGCGCGACGAGGGCGTTGGCGAGGCCGCGCTGCTCCTTGGTGCGGAAGGGGGCGGAGAGCAGGCGCAAGGGGACGGTCGCCGCACGGGCCAGATGGAGGGCCAGCGGCACCTTCATGCCCTTCGGCACGAGGTCGACGCCATAGCGGGCCAGCACGATGCCGGCACGGGCGAGGCGATAGATGTTTGCGAGGGCAGTGGCCATCGCTTCGGGTGCTCCGTCAGATACTTATCCGCGAGGGGGCGGCGGGTGCATAGTGCCAGGAAGTTCTTAACCGAGGCCGATACTCAGATCCGCCAGCCGGAGTGGATCGCGGCAATGCCGCCGGTCATGTTGCGGTAGGCGACGCGCTCGAAGCCGGCGGCGCGGATCATGGCGGCGAATGCCTCCTGGTTCGGGAAGCGGCGGATGCTCTCGACGAGGTACTGGTAGGGCTCGGCGGAGCCGGCTGCGAGCTCGCCGAGGCGGGGGATGACGTTGAAGGAGTGGAGGTCGTAGAGCCGGTCGAGCAGGGGAACCTGGCACTGGGAGAACTCCAGGCAGAGGAAGCGGCCGCCGGGCTTCAGGACGCGGTAGGCCTCCGCCAGGGCGCGGTCGATGTGGGTGACGTTGCGGATGCCGAAGGCGATGGTGTAGGCGTCGAAGGTTGCATCGGCAAACGGGAGGGACTCGGCGTTGGCCTCGACGACGGTGGCCTGGGCGGCGTGTCCGGACCTGGCGATGCGGCGGCGGCCGACCTCCAGCATCTCGGGGCTGATGTCGGCGAGCGTGACGCGGCAGGCGGGGCCGCCGCGATCGAGATAGCGCAGCGCGATGTCGCCGGTGCCGCCAGCGACGTCGAGAAGGTGGAACGGGGCCTGGCCGCGGGGGGGATTGAGCTGCGAGATGAGCTCGGCCTTCCAGAGCCGATGGACGCCGGCGGACATCAGGTCGTTCATCAAGTCGTAGCGCTCGGCGACTGACTGGAAAACGTCGTTCACCAAGCCTTGGCGGGCGTCCTCAGGCACCTCGCGAAAGCCGAACGAGGCCGTGCCGGGGGCAGATCGGGGGGCTGCGTCGGAGTCCGTGGATTTGGCTTTGTCGTTCATGATCTCAGGTTAGCGGCGCTGGCTTCGATTGGCTATAAGTCGGCAGACGCATCCCGCATCTATCTCGCCGGACACTTAAGGAACAGCTTCGGAGGACCCAATGCAGCTCGAAGTCGCAAGAAAAATCGTCGATGCAGCGATGGCCAAGGCCAGACAACTCAACCTGAAACCGATGGCGTTCTGCGTCCTCGACGCGCGGGCGGCCATCCGGCTGATGGTTGCGGAGGACGGCGCGAGCCAGCAGCGTGCGGAAATCGCATTCGGCAAGACCAACGGCGCCATCGCCTTCGGCATGGGCAGCCGCGGCCTGGCGAAGAGGGTCGCGATGGTGCCGGAGTTCATGCCGACCGCCGCGCTTGCCATACGGGGGCCGCTCATTGCTGTTGCAGGGGCGGTGCTCATCAAGGATGGCAGCGGCAACGTGCTCGGCGCAATCGGTGCCTCTGGCGATGCGGCAGACAACGACGAGGCGTGCTGCCTCGCCGGGATCGAGGCTGCCGGGCTCATTTCGCAGGTGGGAGACTAGATGCCGGAATTGCCAGAGGTCGAGACGGTCCGCGCAGGTCTCGAGCCCGCGTTTGCCGGCTCGACGATCGTGACGGTCGAGCAGCGGCGGGCCGACCTCAGGTTCCCGCTACCGAAGGGATTCGCCGAAAGGCTCGCAGGACGCGAGGTCGAAGGGCTCGGAAGGCGGGCCAAGTACCTGACCGTCAGGCTTTCGGGCGGCGAGGTCCTGGTCATGCACCTCGGCATGAGCGGGCGGTTCACGATCGCCATGCCGGACGCAGCGACTGGCAGCCCCGGCAGCTTCGTGCACAGCACGGGCGGGGATCCAGCGCACGATCACATCGTCTTCCACCTCTCCAACGGTGCGACGGTGACGTACAACGACCCGCGGCGGTTCGGTTTCATGGACCTGGTCGCGCAGTCGGAGTTCGAAAGTCACAAGCTGTTCGCCGCGCTCGGCCCGGAACCGCTCGGAAACAGCTTCAACGATAGCCACCTGGCGGAGCGGGCACAGGGAAAGCGCACACCGCTGAAGTCGTTCCTGCTCGATCAAAGCGTCGTCGCGGGCCTCGGCAACATATATGTCTCGGAGGCGCTCTACCGGGCCGGCCTCTCACCGCGGAGGAAGGCCGGCTGCCTCGCGTTGCGGAGCAGCAAACCCACGGAGCGATGCACGCGACTGGTGGCGGCCATTCGGGCAGTTCTCACTGAAGCGATTGCCGCAGGTGGCTCCACGCTGCGCGATTATCGCCATGCGGACGGGGCACTTGGCTACTTCCAGCATGCATTTCGCGTGTATGGGCGGGAAGGTGGCGCTTGCCTCACAAGCGGTTGTCAGGGCATTGTGCAGCGCAGCGTACAGGCAGGGCGGTCGACGTTCCATTGTCCAGCCTGTCAACGATGAACCCGCACAGGAAGGACGATGCGCCATGGCCCACGAAACCATAATCGCCAAGACCGAAGGCAAGGTCGGCGTCATCACACTGAACCGGCCGGATGCGCTCAACGCCCTGAACAACCAGCTCATCGGCGAACTCAACGAGGTCGTGGACGCCTGGGAACGGGACGATGCGATCGGTTGCATCATCATTACGGGATCTGAAAAGGCTTTCGCTGCGGGGGCCGATATCAAGGAGATGCAGTCCAAGTCCTACATGGATGTCTACAAGGAGGACTTCATCTCGAGCTGGGAGCGCATCACGCGTTGCCGCAAGCCGGTCATCGCGGCGGTTTCCGGCTTCGCACTCGGCGGCGGCTGCGAGCTGGCGATGATGTGCGACTTCATCATCGCTTCCGACACCGCAAAGTTCGGCCAACCTGAGATCAAGCTCGGCATCATGCCCGGCGCCGGCGGCACGCAGCGTCTGACGCGCTTCGTCGGCAAGTCGAAGGCCATGGAGATGTGCCTGACCGGCCGGATGATCGATGCTGCCGAAGCCGAACGATCGGGCCTCGTTTCACGAGTCGTGCCGGCTGCCGACCTGATGGCCGAGGCAATGAAAGCGGCCAGCGCCATCGCGTCGATGTCGATGCCCGCCGTCATGATGACGAAAGAGACCATCAACAGGGCCTATGAGACCACCCTCAGCGAAGGCATCCGCTTCGAGCGGCGCGTGTTCCATGCGATGTTCGCTACCGAGGACCAGAAGGAAGGCATGGCGGCATTCGCCGAAAAGCGAAAGGCCAACTTCAAGAACGGCTGAAGCCGAAGAGTTCAGCCGCTGTTCAGGCGGCGGTGCGTCCGCGCCGCCAGCAAACTCAATGCGAAGATGAGGACACCGCCAGCCAGGAAGATCTGGTTGGCCGGCCAGTCCGCCTTGCCGCTGGCGAGCTTTCCCGAACCGATGAGGAAGATCAGCCCCGCCATAGAAGCCGCGGCCTGTGCCAGATTGGCAAAGTCGGCCGATGCCAGCAAACGCCCGGCGCCAGGTCCCCGTTTCACACTCATCTGCCGCGACAGAAACGCGATTGCGGCGGCAATGACCAGCATGCCGGAACCGTACTGCCAACCGTGCTGCCAGCGAATTTCCGAAGCCCCGTAGCCGACGAGCAGCGCCAGACCGCCCCAGGCATAGGCAGCGGAAATGAGCGCGGAATTGGTACTGGCGGCGCTGAAAGGCGTTGCGTCGGCATGCTGGAGAGCATTGGCTCGCAAAGAAGCAGCGAGAATCGCCAAAAGGCCCAGGAAGGCGGCGATGGCGCAAACTTCTCCAGACTTGGTCCGCATGCCATAGGCAAACAGCACTATGCTCGCGATCAGCGCGATCGCGAGCAGCACGACAGACGAACTACGCATCATCGTCTCGCAAGAGTCTTCGGCATCGTTGCTGTGGCGCCGGTCAAGCCGCGGCCTCGTTCGACCGCCCTCCGCGGCGGGCACGCATCTCGTAGGCACTGACGGCTGCAATCGCCAGCGCACCGAAGAAGAAGATGTTGTTCGCCGCCCAATCCGTGTGCCGCGGATCGAGGAAACGGGTCATCTTGCCATCGACAATCAATCCAACGATGGCGATGATCATGCCGACCAGCTGAACGAGGGCCAGACCACGGCCAAGCTTGATCATTGCCTCATCGGTCCGGCCGGTTTCTGCGTCCTTGCGCATCATCGCCGATATCAGCAGGCAGATTCCGGCGACCACCACCGTGGCGAGCGTGAACACCAGCCACTCCTTCCAGACGAGAACGCCGGTGCCGTAGGTGAGGGCGAGGTTGAGCGCCGCCCAGGCCCAGACGAACCCCATGAATCGCGCGCTATTGCTCGCGATACGAGGATAGGGAGCACCCGATCGTGCAAGGGCCTGATTTTCGCGAATGGCCAGCAAGGCGAAAAAGATATTCGTCGCGGCTGCAATCGCCAAATGCGCGTAGGCCATGTTCGGATCGATACCGCGTGCCGCAGCAGCGAGGACAAGTGCCGCCACACTTATCCCGATCCCAAGCGTCCAGAATATCATGGTCCCTCTCCACCATTGTACAGATCATCGGAACTTGTGACGCAAAACTGCTTACACAAAATTAACGTATGTCGCACCCCCGAATGGCACGGGCGCGAACAATGCAGTTGAACGGTCGAGCAGATGGCGGTTATTGCTCCATTGACCGGGTTTCGCCTTCTGGTTATAGAAATCCCGAAGGTCGCCCGAAGCATGTGCTTCGGGCGCTTGTGTTGTTGGAGTGGGGGCTCCGGTTTGCCCGCCACCATGGAATTGATAACGGGAGTAAAGTCTGCATGGCGAATACCAAGTCGGCGAAGAAGGCCAATCGCCAGACCATCGAGCGTACTGCCGCCAACAAGTCGCGGCGCACCCGCATGCGCACGGAAGTTCGGCGTGTCGAGGAGGCGATCGCAGCCGGAGACCGGCCCACCGCCCAGGCCGCCCTCAAGCTTGCCGAGCCCATTCTGATGCGCACGGCCCAGAAGGGCATCATTCACAAGAACGCCGCGAGCCGGAAGGTGATGCGGTTGTCAGCGCGCGTCAAAGCCCTGCCCAACTGAGTGGGGCACCGACACTGTCGGTGACGCGATCGCGTGTTGCAGAAGCGCAACTTACCAAGGCCGGGCATAGCCCGGCCTTTGTGTATATCGATGCGGAAAAGTAGCCGACAATCAAAAGGATTCCCAAGACTCGGGGCGGCGGCAGATCGGAGATCGCTACAGGGGCCGCAAGCGGAAAATCGATCGTGAAATCTGTTTTGTGACGGTGCAGGGCTAGAGCCTGACAATAAATGGGTGGGTGGCCGAATTCGCATTAAGACTCAAGAGTCTTCGACTGGAAGACCAACAGTTTTTGA
>JBJOGJ010000176.1:0-8348 GCA_046048295.1 Pseudomonadota bacterium
TATCTGTTTTTCGAGGCAGGCCTCATTCCGATGTTCCTGATCATCGGTGTCTGGGGCGGACAGCGGCGTGTTTACGCCAGCTTCAAGTTTTTCCTCTACACGCTCCTCGGTTCGGTGCTGATGCTGCTCGCCATGATGGCGATGTACTGGCACGCCGGTACCACCGATATACCGACGCTGATGACCACCAAGTTCCCGCCTGACATGCAGTGGTGGCTCTGGTTGGCATTCTTCGCCTCGTTCGCGGTCAAGATGCCTATGTGGCCGGTTCATACGTGGTTGCCGGACGCGCACGTCGAGGCCCCAACCGCGGGGTCCGTCATACTCGCTGGCATTCTCTTGAAAATGGGGGGCTACGGCTTCCTGCGCTTCTCGCTGCCGATGTTCCCGATCGCCAGCTACGAGTTCGCCCCGTTCGTCTTTACGCTCTCCGTGATTGCGATCATCTACACCTCGCTCGTCGCACTGGCTCAAGAGGACATCAAGAAGCTGATCGCATATTCGTCGGTGGCTCACATGGGCTTCGTGACGATGGGCATCTTCACCTTCTCGCAGCAGGGCCTGGACGGCGCGATTTTCCAGATGCTTTCGCACGGACTGGTCTCCGCAGCGCTCTTTCTCTGTGTCGGCATAGTCTATGACCGCATTCATACGCGTGAGATTGCAGCCTATGGTGGCCTCGCGAACAGAATGCCGATCTATGCCTTCTGCTTCATGGTCTTTACGATGGCCAACGTTGGGCTCCCTGGCACATCCGGCTTCATCGGTGAGTTCTTGACGCTGCTGGCGGCATTCAAGGTCAATTCATCGGTAGCATTCTTCGCGACCATGGGTGTGATCCTGTCAGCCGCCTACGCCCTCTTTCTCTACCGCCGCGTGATCTACGGTGTCCTAGAGAAACCCGCGCTCGCCACCATCAAGGACATGAAGCCACGCGAAATCGTCGTGCTGGCGCCGCTGGTGGTGCTGACCATCCTGTTCGGCTTTTATCCTGCGCCAGTGCTCGACGTGACGGCGGCATCGGTGAAAAAGCTGGTCGCCAATGTCGAATCCTCGGTGCGCACACAGTCTGCGCAACTGCAGCCGTGAGGGAGCCTAGATGACAATTCTCGGGGATTTGCTTCCCATTTGGCCGGAATTGCTCCTGTGCTGCGGGGCGATGGTGCTGCTCATGGCAGGCGTTTTCGCACCCGATACGGAGCGCACGGGCGAGGCTGTGGGCTGGCTTGCCATCCTGGTCATGGTCGTGGCGGGCGTGCTGGTCGCAGGGCAGCCGGCCGCACAGGCGATGTTGTTCTGTCCTCCCGCAACACCGGAGGGGCTCGCCGATACGTTCTGTCGGGCAACAAGTGGCACGGCAGCGCACGGCTCGTTCGTGGTCGATCCCTTCGCACGCGTCATGAAGCTGCTCGTCCTGGCGGGCTCGGCCCTGGGGCTACTGTTGTCATTCGACGACTTCAAGGACCATCGGGTCATGAAGTTCGAGTACCCGGTGCTGGTGCTGCTCGCCGCGACGGGCATGATGATCATGGTCTCGGCCAATGATCTCATATCGCTCTACGTCGGCTTGGAATTGCAGAGCCTTAGCCTTTATGTGATGGCGTGTTTCCGACGCGACAACTTGCGCTCGAGCGAGGCGGGCCTGAAGTATTTCGTTCTCGGTGCGCTGTCGTCCGGTATGCTGCTCTACGGCGCCTCGCTGCTATATGGCTTTACCGGCACAACGAGCTTTGCCGGCATAGCCCAGGCGCTCGCGGCGGGCCCGGAGCCCTTGAACATCGGGCTCGTGTTCGGAATGGTGTTCCTGCTCGTCGGCATCGCATTCAAGATTTCAGCCGTGCCGTTCCATATGTGGACCCCCGACGTCTATGAGGGCGCGCCGACGCCGGTGACGGCGTTCTTCTCTGCTGCGCCCAAGGTAGCCGCCGTTGCACTTCTGGTGCGCGTCTTGTTCGGTGCCATGCCGGGTGCGGAGACGCAGTGGCAGCAGATCCTCGCCTTCCTCGCCATCGCCTCCATGCTGCTGGGCGCCTTTGCGGCCATCGGCCAGAACAGCATCAAGCGCCTTATGGCCTATTCGTCCATTGCCAACGTCGGGTTCGCATTGGTGGGCCTCGTTGCGGGCTCGCAGGAAGGCGTGCAGGGCGTCGTGATTTACATGGCGATCTACTTGGCGATGACGCTCGGCGTGTTCGCCTGCATCCTCTCGATGCGCCGCGAGACCGGCGCCGTCGATGACATCAATGAGTTGGCAGGGCTGGCACAGACCAATCTCCCGATGGCGTTTGCACTGGGCATACTGATGTTCTCGCTGGCCGGAATACCGCCGCTCGCGGGCTTCTGGGCAAAGTACTTCGTGTTCCTCCCGGCTATCAAGGAAGGGCTCTATTGGCTAGCTGTGATCGGCGTTCTGGCGAGCGTGGTCGGTGCCTTCTACTATCTGCGGATCGTCAAGCTGATGTTCTTCGACGAACCGAAGGAGCGCTTCCTGCCGGTCAGGTCGAGTGCCGGGTTCGTCATGGCCGCGGCAGCGCTGTTCATGTTGTTGTACACAGTGGTGCCGGCGCCGCTCGTCAAGGTGGCGGAGGCTGCAGCCGCCTCCTTCCGGTACTGAGATCCGATGCCCGCGTTTGGACAGATGGCGTCTGAATTCGGGGCGGAGTGGTTGGAAGCGACGGATTCGACGAACAGTGAGGCGTTGCGGCAGGCAGCCGCCGGCGTGCGCGGCCCCGCGTGGTTCGCAGCAAGACGCCAGACCAGCGGACGCGGCAGGGCGGGGCGGACATGGTGTTCGGAGGAGGGTAACCTTCATGCAAGCCTGCTGTTTACGCCTGGCTGCAGCCTCGAGGATTTGCCCCAGTTGTCACTTGTTGCCGGCGTCGCGCTCTACGATGCCGTGGCCGAGCTTGCCGGCCGGTACGCCGTGCAGATGGAAGCCCGCCTCAAATGGCCGAACGATCTGCTCGTGAACGGAATGAAGGCTGGTGGCATCCTCATCGAGAGTACGGTTTTTGGAAGCGATATCGTCGCCGTGGTCGGGATCGGGCTAAATGTGACAGTTGTGCCCAAGCCGGAAGGGCGAACCGCGACCTCGCTTGCCCGTTCAGGAATCGAGACGACGGTACAGGAGACATTGCCTGTCGTCGTGCGCCATGCCGACCACTGGCTGGGCGAATGGCAGAACGGCCGGGGCTTCGGAAATGTCAGGGCTGCCTGGATGGATCGCAGCATCGCGGCCGGCGGCATCGTGACGGTCAGGGCCGGTACTTCGGTAGTCACGGGAAAATTTGAAGGGCTCGACGCGCAAGGTGCGCTGATCGTTCGGACAGGGGAGGGCGATCATCGCCGTTTCACATTCGGCGACGTCAGTCTTGGAACAGAAAGCGGGAGCGTAACCGGTGCGCTCGGCGGGGAGGAAGGCTGATGGCACGTCGACGGGTGGCTCAACACAAGACTGCCGCAAGCGGCGAGGTACATTTCTTGGCGCTCGGCGGCCTCGGCGAGATCGGTATGAATGTCTACCTCTACGGCCTTGCGTCTGAAGTTGGGAGGGAATGGCTCATGGTCGATCTCGGACTGACGTTTCCGAGCGATGCGGAGCCCGGCGCCGACGTGGTGCTGCCCGACCTCAGGTTCATCAAGGCGAACCCGGAATCATTGGCGGGCATCATCATAACGCACGCGCATGAGGATCACATTGGTGCCGTTCTCGACATGTGGCCCGAGCTGAAAGCGCCGATCTATGCGACGCCTTTTTCGGCGGAGATGCTCAAATCGAAATCTACCGACTATGCCGGCGGCATGGAATTGCCACTTAATGTCGTGCAGGTCGGCTCTCGGTTCAATGTCGGCAGCTTCGACGTCGAACTCATCAACATGGCCCATTCCATTCCCGAAACGAGCGGACTTGCGATCCGCACGCCTCACGGCCTCATTGTTCATTCCTCGGACTGGAAGCTCGATGAGACCCCGCTTGCCGGCGACCCGACGGATACCAAAAAGCTGAAGGCGCTGGGCGAGGAAGGGGTTGCGGCACTCATTTGCGATTCCACAAATGCGATGCGCGAGGGCCGTTCGCCGTCGGAAAAGGAAATCGCAGCATCGCTCGCAGACATCATCGCCGGTGCCAGGAAGCGCGTCGCCGTGACAACCTTCGCCTCTAACGTGGCGCGGGTTGGAGCAATCGCCCAGGCTGCCAGGATAGCCGGCCGCGAATTGGTGGTTGCCGGCTATGCGCTTCACCGGGTCATCCGCTGCGCAAAGGAGACCGGCTACCTGCCGGAGCATTTCCAGTATCGGGATCAGCGCGACTTCTCTTATGTTGATCCTGATAAGGCCGTGGTCCTGGTGACGGGCAGCCAGGGCGAGCCGAGAGCGGCACTTTCCAGGATCGCAGCCGGCGAGCATCCGGACATCGAGCTTGGCGATGGCGACATGGTGATATTCTCCTCGCGCACGATACCCGGGAACGAGAAGCCGGTCGGGCGGGTTCAGAACAACCTTGCGATGCTTGGCTGCGACGTCATCACCGACGCCGAGGCTCTGGTGCACGTCACCGGTCATCCCCGCCGCGATGAACTCCGCCAGATGTATGCCTGGCTGAATCCCAGGGTGGCAGTGCCGATGCACGGCGAAGCACGGCATTTGAGGGCGCATGCGAAACTGGCGCGCGAAGCCGGTGTCGAGACGGTCAAGACGATCGTCGATGGCGAGATCGTCAAGTTGGGCCCAGGTGACGTCAAGGTGATAGATGAGGCGCCAGTCGGACGTTATTATCGGGATGGGCGGATCATAGTGCCGGGTGGCGATGGGCCGATCCAGGAGCGGCGCCGGTTGAGTTTCGTCGGTGTTGTAGCGGTAGCCTTTGCGCTCGACAGCAACGGCGAGATAGCCGGCGAGATCGAGGCGGAGATCGACGGCGTGCCGGCGCTTACGGGCGATGGTCGTGAAATGATCGACGTAGTCCTGGATGCGGCGGAAGGTGCGATCGAAGGTATCCCGCGCCGCAACCGTCGCAATGTCGAAACAGTGCGGGAAGCCGTGCGGCGGGCAGTGCGCGGGTCAGTCGACCGGGTATGGGGAAAGCGCCCAGTGGTGAAGGTTCTTATTTCGCAGGTGTAAAGTGACGAGTTTCGGGCGATGATCGGCAAGCTCAACCATGTCGCGATTGCGGTACCGGATCTCGAGGCTGCACGTGCACTCTATCGCGACGTACTTGGAGCAGAAGTATCGGAGCTAATTGCACAGCCTGAGCATGGCGTAACGGTTGTATTCGTCGAACTCGGCAACACCAGGGTGGAGCTGCTTGGCCGGCTTGGGGAGGATTCGCCCATCACTGGCTACCTCGAGCGCAACCCGGCAGGCGGCATCCACCACCTCTGCTATGAAGTCGATGACATTTGTGCGGCACGCGACAGCATCGTCGCTTCGGGCGGCCGCGTGCTCGGCGACGGAAAGACCAAGACCGGCGCACATGGCAAGCCGGTGCTATTTCTCCATCCCAAGGACTTCCTGGGCACCTTGATCGAACTCGAGCAGGCCTAGGCGAAGTAAGACGAGGGCATCGGACCATGACCATAGTTTTTGGACTGGCGATCTTTTTCATCATTTGGTGGCTGGTACTGTTCACGGTGCTGCCGTTCGGCGTGAGAACCCAGGCCGAGGCAGGCGAGATCGTGCCAGGCACGCCCGAAAGCGCGCCGGTCCAGACTCGGATGCTTCGCGTCTTCGCCATTACGACTCTTATCGCAACCGTCGTTTTCGCATTCGTCTGGTGGGTTGCGGTCGCGCCAGCCGGCAAGGGCGCCATCGATTGGTTCTTCGAGTCGACGTTTGGAATGACGATTTTTCGGGGGCAGTAACTGCGGAAAGTACACGCGTCAGGGGATAAACGAATAAGAGCAAGGCAATGCCTTGCTCTCAATTTGCGGTAGGGGGAGGCTGGCGCTTTCTGAACGCGATACGATGCTCTTTCGGCCTCGCTCCCAAATGAGCAAAATCCAGAGTACAGAATCCGGGTTTTGCTAGCGTCTCCCCAGACTTGGGCTGCTTGACTGAAAAGCCATGCTTAACCCCAGATGTTGACGGTACGGATACTAGATCACCTGTGACGGTCTGTCACTCTTGAATTGCATGTAATTGTCATTTGCTGAAAAGAATTTCGAGAATTGGATTTTTCACCCTGATGAGCATTTAGGGGTAGACGGAGTTCCGTGTCCGACTTGCCACAGGTTTCCGCCGAATGTAGGGAGCGGGTGAGGATTCCTTGGATAGCGTGCGGCAAGAGCAGGCCTGTGCTGCTATGAAGGCCCGATGAGCAGTTTTCCCGTGGGGCTGACGGTGCGTAAGTTGTTTGCAGCGTGTACCGCTTTCGTTCTTGCCGTGTCGGCGGGGGCGGGCGTCCGGGCCGCCGATCTCCGGATCACCTACGGCGAACTGACCGAACTTGTGCGCACGATTGCAGGCGACGCGAAGATCTACCTAAACAATGTTCCACCGGGCCCGTTGATGGGACTGTTCTCCACTGGATCATCGGTTACGGTCAGCGGCGCCACCTACCCAATCCCTATTCCGGTGAAGACGTTCGGCATCTTCAATTCGACCTATGCCTACTACATCAACGATGTCACATCGACGTCGCTGCGCATCGTGCCGGGCAATGCCGGCCTGCAGTTGATCATGGAATTCGAGGATCAAGGGGCGGAACTCGTCGCGCGCTGCGTGACAGGGGCCTGCAGCCTCTCGGAGGCGCTCCCCAATATCGAATGGCCGGGTGCTGGCGCGCGCATAGACCTGGAGCCGATTCAGTTCAACGGCAGCGTATCGCTCCGGATCAAACGCGTCAGGCTCATGGGATCGCCGAGAGCGGTCTGCCAGAGCGAGGCGGGCTTCATCTCCTCCAGTGCCTGCAGTATCGGCCGCCCTTGGGCCAACCGGACGATCGCGCAGGTCAGGCCGGAGATCGAGCGAAGCATCCGTGATGCAGTGAACCAGCCGGAACTCCAGCAGCAACTGGCCGATGGACTCAAGAAATTCCTGACATTGGGACCCGCTGGCGTGATCAAGATCGACAATCTGGCGCTCGATCCCAAGAGCATGACGGTGAAGTTCAATTTTGCAGCCTCAGGCGGCTGAATTGTCGGGATAGCCGGTAGCCGCTGTTGCACGACTTCGGGGAAGACGATAAGAGCGCCTTCACCATGGTGTCGTATCGCGGATCCCTCAGTGACGGGCGCCGCGGCAGGCATGCCCGGATAGCCAGCTGCCGATAGAGGTTCCGGGCTTCGGCTCAGCCTTCGAGAGTAGAACAAGACATGCGTCTTTCCCGCTATTTCCTGCCCATCCTTCGCGACACGCCGAAGGAGGCGGAGATCGTCTCGCATCAGCTCATGCTGAGGGCCGGCATGGTGCGCCAGTCGGCGGCCGGCATCTATTCCTGGTTGCCGCTCGGTTTGAAGGTACTGAAGAAGATCGAGCAGATCGTTCGCGAGGAACAGAACCGCGCTGGCGCCATCGAGATCCTGATGCCGACCATCCAGTCCGCGGACCTGTGGCGCGAATCGGGGCGCTACGAGGCCTATGGCAAGGAGATGCTGCGGATCAAGGATCGCCACGAGCGTGACATGCTGTTCGGCCCGACGGCGGAGGAAGTTGTCACGTCGATTTTCCGCGACGGCGTGAAGAGCTACCGCGAGCTGCCTCGCATACTCTACAACATCCAATGGAAGTTCCGGGACGAGATCCGTCCACGGTTCGGTGTCATGCGCGGACGCGAGTTCCTGATGAAGGACGCATACTCCTTCGACCTGACCGAGGCGGGTGCCCGTCAAGCCTATTATAAGATGTTCGTCGCGTATCTGAGAACGTTTGCGCGCATGGGGCTCAAGTCGGTGCCGATGGCGGCCGACACCGGCCCGATCGGCGGCGATCTGAGCCACGAATTCATCATTCTCGCTGACACCGGCGAGAGCCAGGTCTACTGCCATCGCGACCTTATCGACGGCGAGGTGCCGGGCGCCGGGATCGATTACGAGGGCGATCTGAAGCCGGTCTTCGACACCTGGACGTCCAAGTACGCCGCGACCGAGGAGATGCACGACGCCGCCCGCTTTGCAAAAGAGGTTCCGGCGGCAAAGCAGGTGTCCGCGCGCGGCATCGAAGTCGGCCACATTTTCTTCTTCGGCACCAAGTATTCAGCCGCCATGGGCGCCAGGGTGCAGGGAGACGACGGTCAGATGGTGACCCTGCAGATGGGATCCTACGGGGTCGGCGTGTCGCGGCTCGTCGGTGGCATCATCGAGGCGTGTCATGATGATGCCGGGATCGTGTGGCCGGTTCCCGTGGCACCG
>JBJOGJ010000177.1:0-8346 GCA_046048295.1 Pseudomonadota bacterium
CCAAGCTCCGGAAGGAGACCTACAAGACCTACGCCTGGCCCTCCGTCATGGGCCGCCTCTATGATCGCAACGCGCTCGCGGTCGCCCTGATAACCGCCGCCGCGCTCTCGGCCTTCATCTTCGGACTGTTCGCCATGGTGAGCCCCGACAAGATCTGGGCGGTACACTCGCAGTCCGGGTCCTTCTATGCGATCATGGGGCACGGATCGATGGTTGCCCTGTTCGGCAGCGTCGGGCTGTTCGTGGTCCTCGCCTGGGTCATGGGTTTCATGCGGTTCTGGCGGGATACCGGGGAGAGCCTCAAGGACTTCGTCGCGCCGCGCACCTTCGGGCAGGCGGTCTGGGACGTCCTGACACTGAAGTATCTCGACGGTGGCGGCGATGGCTGTACTTATCCCGACGAGAAGCCGTCCTTCACGCGGCGAACGTTCCATCACTTCACGTTCTACGGCTTCCTGCTGTGCTTTGCCGCCACATCCACCGGGACCATCTTTCACTATGGTTTCGGCTGGGTCGCGCCCTACACCGCGCTCAGTCTCGTGAAGATTTTCGGCACACTCGGCGGCATCGGGCTGATCATCGGCCCGATCGGGCTCATCGCCCTCAAGCATCGCGCCGACAAGGCGGTGTCAGCCCAAGCCCAGCGCGGCATGGACATGGGCTTCCTCGTCCTGCTGATACTGACCAGCATTACAGGCTTTGCGCTGTGGTTCTTGAGGGACACGCCTGCCATGGCTCTGGTGCTCGCGATCCATCTCGGCGTCGTGCTCGGGTTCTTCCTGACGCTGCCCTACGGCAAATTCGTACACGCGATCTATCGGTTCGCAGCCCTCGTCCGCTACGCGCTCGAGCGCTCCCGCCCCAATCCGGCAGCCTCGTTCGAATAGGCCTTAGAGGGCGGGGTCGATGACGACCTTGCCGGCTACCTTGCGCTGGTCGATCAGGTCGAAGGCGCGGGTAAGCTCGGCAAGTGGCAACTCGAGGTCGACGACCGCCTTGATCCTGCCCTTGCCAGCAGCAACGAAGGCATCCGCCACGTTCTGCTTGTCGGAGCCCGCCGCGCCGATGATCTGCAGCCGGTGGTGGTAGAGGTACTTCATGTCGACCTCGACCTTGCCGCCACCATGTGCGCCCGAAGTAACCATCCGCCCGAGCGGCGCCATGGACTTGAACGCTTCCGGCCACGTGGAGGGATCGGAGATGTTCTCGCACACGACATCGACGCCATGGCCCTCGGTTATCTCGCGCACCTTCTTCGACAGGTTCTGCTTGCGGTAGTTGATGCCATAGTCGCCACCCAACGCCATTGCCTGCCTGACCCGGTCGTCCCCGCCGGCCCCGACGATGACCTTTGCGCCGAGGTATTTCGCCACCTGAACGCAGGCGCTGCCGAGGCCACCCGAGGCGCCCATGACGAGCACCCAGTCGCCTTTCCTGACACCGGCCTTGCGGTCGAGCTGCTGCATAGCCATCGGCACATGGCGCATGATGACAGCCGCTTCGCCGAACGTAAGTTTCTTCGAAATCGGGAAGCATTGGCTGGCCGGCACAGCGACGAACTCGGCATAGCCACCAGGACGATGAATGCCGATACTCTGGGACTTGCGGCAATCGGAATCGTGGCCCGCCTTGCAGGCCGGGCATTTGCCGCAGCTGATCTTGGATGAAATGATCACGCGCTCGCCAACCTTGCGATCGGCCACGCCCTTGCCAAGCTCGACGATCTGGCCCGCCGGATCCTGCCCCGGGATCAGCGGCAGGTATTCCGGGCCGACAACCGAGCCCTTGATGACGTTGAGGTCACGGGTGCGGTTCACCGTAACGGCGCGGACCTGGACGAGGACCTCGCCCTTCTTCGGCCGTGGCGTATCGATCTCCTCAAGATCGATCGCGTCCTGGCCACCGTACTTCCTCACCACCATCGCCTTCATGGAGCCCATCCATCCTTGATCGTTGTTCCCGGCGCGACAAGCGCTTTGGTTTCGTTATACGCTGCTTCGAGGCCCCGTGAATATCTTCGGGAGGGAAACTGGGAAATGACGGCGAGGAGGTGAGACATGGCTGAAAGCGATGGTGTCAGGCGCGTGGTCACGACGGTCGACGACACGGGCAAGGCGGTGGTTCTGTTCGACGGGCCGGCGCCCAGGAACTCGGTGCGCCCGGTCAGCGGCAACACGTCCCGGCTGCTCTGGGTGACGGAGACGGTACCCGTCGATATTTCGGGACCGAAGGATCGCGGTGACGTCGAGATCGGGACGCAGCCGCCGGCGGGCGGCACCGTGTTCCGCATCGTCGACTATCCGCCGGAGCCGGAAGAAGTGAGCAAGCTCGACCCCGGCTTCCGCCAGCAGGAGATCGGCAAGGACGCCCCGTCGAAGGGACTGCCGCCGCGCCATCCGATGATGCACCGGACCCGCTCCGTCGACTACGCCGTCATCATGGAGGGTGAGATCGACATGCTGCTGGACGACAGCGAGATCCACCTCAAGGCGGGCGACGTGCTCGTGCAGCAGGGCACCAACCACGCCTGGGTGAACCGTTCCGGCAAGCGCTGCCGCATCGCCTTCATCCTGGTCGACGCGAAGGACGAATAGCCATGAGCGATAGCGGTCGCCTGGCACCGATCGACGAGACGAAGCTCGATGGTGCACAGAAAGAAATGTACGACGAGATCAAGCGCGTGCGCGGCAACGTGCGCGGGCCGTTCGCGATCTGGCTCAGGAGCCCCGTTCTCGCGGAGCACGCCTTGGGCCTGCAGTCGAAGCTGCAGACCGACGTCAAGCTCGAGCGCCGCCTCCTCGAGCTGATGATCCTCGTCGCGGCACGGGCTGCAACGGCACAGTTCGCCTGGTTCGTGCACGAGCGCCACGCCCTCGACTTCGGTATCGCCCCCGGCATCGTCGAGGACATCAAGGCGCGCCGCACGCCGAACTTCGACAAGGAGGACGAGCGCGCCGTCTACGACATCACTCACGAGCTTATCGCCTATCACACGCTTTCCGAAGCCACCTACGCCCGCGGCCTGGCACTCTTTGGCGAGGAGGTGTTGGTGGAACTCGTCTCAGCGGTCGGATTCTACGTCATGGTGGCGATGACGCTCAACACGTTCGAGGCGCCGGTTCCGGGCGGCGCAAAACCGCTGGCGTAAGGAAGACGCAGACGGCTCCGCGGGCGGATCGCCCCGGAGATTTGCGGCAGTCGTTCCCCCGGAATGAAGGGGTGCGGGGCGGAGGTATCATCCGCGTCGCTGGAAATACTATGTGGCGGACGAAGCCCGCCCCGCGCAGAGATTTGCGGCATACCCACGGCGTTCAACGGTCTCCGACTTCGGATTCGCACCGAAGCGGCCGTGGCGAGCCCCGGCACGGCCGGGTGTGTCGCCCGTGCGTGCCGCTCCGCCGTCCCGACTCCCACAGTCAGGACACCTCCGGATGCGGCCCTTCGCGAGACGAGATGCGAGTGATTATGCGGCAGGCGGAGAAAGCGGGGATAAGTATTTTTTGGGGGAATTGAATGGCGTGTGCGGGGTATGCGGATTGCCCGAAGTGACGTGTCCAGGCCCCGGCCTTCGCCGGGGTGACGTCAGTTGTGGGTCAGGCCGGGTGCCGGAGCAGCGAGCCGTGCGAAGGTTTCCAAAGGACGGCGTCCTTTGGCGGGAGCGCGAGGGCCGGCCCTCGCATGCGAAGCAACGGACGGCGGGGGCTGGTTTGCGGCTCGAAGTCCGCAAGCCTCGTTCGAAGCGGCGAGCGCGGTCGGCTAAACGCTCAGAAGCAGAAAGTCGGCGTTCGGCGGCTTGGGGCCGATTGTGTTGCAAAACTCGCAAATTGGCGCGCCTTGATCTCTCGTGGTGCTTTTTTCTGATTTACCGGTTGGCTTGCGAGTAGCGGGGCTGATGTGTCTCACACCGTCGCGGCAGTTAGCTTCGCCAGTCTCCTGAGGTATTGGGCGATGGCTGCAAGCGTGAACTCATCTTGTGCGCCGGTTGGTCCTCTTAATCGCAGCCGTCCAAGCTTCAAAATTCGTTTAAGGTGTGCGAACAGCATCTCGACCTTCTTGCGATCGCGGCGCGTCTGTTCGTAGGCCGCCGTTTTAGCGATGGCTCGGGCGACATCGCGCGCAGCTTCGTGAATATGCCGCGTGATCTTACGGCTTGGTGTTTTCGGACAGCATCTCGACTTGAGCGGACAAGTGCGGCAGTCGGCGACGCGCGAGAAGTAGGATATCATGCCGTCACCACGCGGCATGCGCTTTCTGCTCGACCGCGGCAGGACTTTGTCGTTGGGGCAAACGTAGCAATCACGTACGTCGTCGTAGTTGAAGTCTTCCCGGCTGAACGTGCCGTCATCGCGCCTCGACTTATCAATGACCGGAACGTGCGGCTCAATACCCTTCTGGTCGACGAGAAAATGTAGGTTGGGTGCAGCTCCGTACGCAGTGTCTGCGACAAGCCAATCCGGCTTGATTCCGAACGTCGCCTCGGTGCGCTCGATCATTGTTTGCGATGCACCGACTTCCGCCTGCCGGATGGCGCGAGAGGCTTCGACATCCATGATGATGCCGAACTTCACATCAATAAGGTATTTGTCGGCATAGGCGAAGATGGCCTTGCTCTTCTGTGCTCCCGTCCACTGCGCTGCTGGATCGGATGGTGCGACAAACTTCGGTGTTACCGGCGAGGCCTTCCCATAAGAGGCATCATCTAGCGTGTCGAGGTAGTCTCTCACGGCGCGGCCGACCGTTGCTGGATCAATGTGTTTACTCCACACAGCTCCGGGCAAGGAACGGCACTTGTTGGCGTCGGCCTCGATCAGGCTTGCATCAACGGCAAAGCCATTACCACCCACAAGACCGGCAGCGATACATGAGGCCACGATGCGCTCGAACGCTTCCCGGAACAGATCGCTGTCGCGGAATCGCTCATTCCTGGAGCGGGAGAAAGCCGAATGGTCCGGCACCTTGTCTTCGATGCCGAGACCGCAGAACCATCGGTAGGCCAGATTGACCTGAACCTCGCGAACAAGCTGCCGTTCGGAACGGATGGCAAAGATGTAGCCGAGGATCAGCATCCGCAGCATCAGTTCCGGATCAATCGATGGACGCCCGGTGTTGGAATAATAGGGCGATAGAGTCCCATGCACCCAGCTCAGATCGAGCACTGCTGCGATCTGACGGACGAGATGATCAGATGGCACCGCCTCATCGAGATCAAAAGCATAGAAGAGCTGCTTCTGATCCCTCTCCAACAGCCCCATCATCGCAAGTCTCCGCTGCTGTCATCCCCGGCAAGACGGAATCACGGTTCGCTCAGAGCCTCAACAAGACTTTTGCAACACAATCGGCCAGGTGCGGACTTGTGCCAGTCCATGAGATGGTGGTTGCAGTTCGTCGGCTTCCGGCTACAATTGTACAAGTCGAGAATTCCAAGGTATGGCTTAAACTGTTGTGGGGCATTGTTTTGAGTACTTCCACTTCGTCTCTTGGAATGCCCAGCCGAAACACGGCAAGATTATTTTGATCGGTTTCTTTTTGGGGTGCAGCGATGACTGATGTATTTCTCAGCTATGCTCGGGAGGACGCAGCGACAGCTGAAAAGCTTGCTAGTCTTTTGGAGTCAAATGGAGTCGCCGTGTGGTGGGACCGACGCTTGTTCGCTGGAGAAGACATCCACGACGTTATAGCGCAACAGTTGCGGGCGGCAAAGACTGTCATCGTACTTTGGTCACCACACTCCACTGCCTCTCACTGGGTTCGCGGTGAGGCTCAATTAGCCCTCGATGCCAACAAGCTTGTTCCCATAAAGATTGCTGAATGCGAACTGCCGATAAATTTTCTTCCATTTAATACGCCGGAAGTGTTCAAATCCAAGGGGCAACTAGATGAACTCTCAAAATTGGTGGGGCTCAAGCTAAGAGAGCATGGACTTGAGCCCAATGATAAATTTATTCGTTCTGGATTTGACGCTAAAAGTAAAGAAATGTTTCACGACCAGCTAGGAACAATCCATACTTCATTCATGGACCAGCAAGAAGCAGACACTTGGAAAGAAACGCTCGCAAAGGGGAAAAGGCTCGATTCACAGATAGAAATATTTTTGAAAAAATATCCCGTTACTGGACGGGTGGTATTTCTCATTTCCAGTCTGGTGGGACTGATTACCGCAGCTGTGCCCCTTCTTATCCTGGCTTTTGTCGCCGCCTTGGTTGGCGACGAGACACTCAGAACTTATACTGCTCCACTAGAGGGATTCGAAATACTGATCGGCATTGTGTTAGCAGTCGTGTGTTTTGCATTTTTCTATAAAGGATTTCGTTCCACCTTGGGATTAATCACAAGGACTTCAAGGGGCATTTCAAATATTCTATTTCGAAACCGCTGAATCTGAATTGAGACCGCTCACCAACGCTCCCCTTACCCGAACCGCGTGAATATGCGCTTTGCGTTCCCCTGCTCCATGGCCGTGAAGTTCTCCGGCGTGAAGACGCCTTCCGCCGTCATGTTCTCGAGCTGCTCGGTGACGAAGTGGGCGGTGATGTAGGGCCAGTCGGAGCCGAAGAGGATCTGGCCGGGCCCGGCGACCTCCTGCAAGGCGCCCATGGCGGCGCGTGAGCCGGCGATCGCCGTGTCGTAGTAGAAGCGGCCGATGTAGGGGGCGGTGCCTTCGGGGTGGCGCTCGGAGAAGGCGGGGGTGTGCTCGTCCTGCTCCTCCATCAGCTTGAGGCGCAGCGACAGGTAGGGCAGGCAGCCGCCAGCGTGCGCGAGGATCCACTTGATGTTCGGATACCGCGCCATGAAGCCATTGTAGATAAGGTTGGCGGCGACGCGCGTCGTCTCGAACGGGTACTCGATGACGGCGGCCCAGATGTCGAGGCCCAGCGCCTCGTGGTTGGCGGGACGCGTCGGGTGGATGAAGACTGCAGCACCGCGCCGGTCCATCTCGGCCCAGAGCTCCTCGCCCGCCTTGTCACCGACGTAGGCGCCGTTCTGGTTGGTCATCAGGATGACGCCGTCGGCGTGGAGCGTGTCGAGCGCGTATTCGAGCTGGCGCAGCGCGCGCGTCACGTCCGGGTAAGAGAGTGGCGCGAAGAAACCCAGGCGGTCCGGCACCTCGCCCGCGAATTTCGCCAGCGCCTCGGTGGTGGAGGCGACCAGGTAGTCCGCCCGGCCATCGTCGCCGTGATGGACGCCGGCGGCGGAGAGCGGGTTGACGACGGCGCGGGCAATGCCGAAGCGGCCCATGGCCTCGAGGATCTCGGCCGGCGTGGCGTTCTTGCGGAGCGGCTTGGAAGGATCGCGGGCGCCGGACTTGATGAGCGCCTGCTCATAGGCCGGCAGGACGACATGGTGGTGCACGTCGATCAGCTCGAGCTTCTGGCTCCAGTCCGTGTCCGTCATGGCGATGGCCTCCCCGGCGTGTTTCGTCGCCCTTATTGAGGCTGTCGGATGGCGCGCTGTCAATTGCGGCAGGCGGTTGACCGAAGGGGTGAATTGGAGCCACGTAGGCGGCAAGCAGACCGGGAGGAGCACCATGAGCGAAGCCACCAGCACGCCGACAGTCGCAAGCGTAGCGGCACCCATCGCCGACACCGTGCAGCCGGCAGCTCCGCCCGATCCCGAAATCGTCGCCGACATGGTGGTCGGCAACCGCATCCTGTTCCGTGAGGGCGTCGTCGACGGCTTCGGCCACTTGAGCGCACGCCACGACAAGGACCCCGCCCACTTCCTGCTGGCGCGCAACATGGCACCGGGCCTGGTGACGCCGGACGACATCGTCGAATTCGACCTCGACGGCAACCCGGCCAACGCGAAGGGCCGGCCGGTCTACCTCGAGAGGTTCATTCACGGCGAGATCTATCGGGCGCGGCCGGACGTGATGGCGATCGTGCACAGCCACTCGCCGTCGGTGGTGCCGTTCTCGATCGCCAAGGGCGCCAACTTCTGCGCGGTCTGCCACATGAGCGGCTTCATCGGCACCTCGACGCCGGTGTTCGAGATCCGCGACGTGGCTGGCGACGCATCGTCGCTGCTGATAACGAGCAATGAACTCGGACGCGCCCTGGCTGGCTCGCTCGGCGACCGGCTGCTGGTCCTGATGCGCGGGCACGGCTCGACGGTGGTGGCGGGAAGCGTCAAGCAGGCAGTCTACCGGGCGGTCTACACGGAGGTGAATGCGCGGCTGATGATGGACGCGCTGAAGATCGGCACCGGTATCGTTCCGCTGACGGATGGCGAGGCGAAGACGACGCTCGAAATCGTCGAGACGCAGATCCCCAGGGCATGGGGGCTTTGGAAGATGCGGGCGGAGGGAGACATCTAGTAGGGCCGGCCGAAATGGCGGCGGTTGCGGAT
>JBJOGJ010000178.1:0-8307 GCA_046048295.1 Pseudomonadota bacterium
CACAGTAGTTTCGAAACGTCGTCCATCAACGCGAAGAACGCTGGCACGAACACGAGCGACAGTACCGTCGAGGAGATAAGGCCTCCGATCACCGCGATCGCCATCGGCGCCCTGAATTCGCCGCCGGAATCGAAGGCGAGGGCGGATGGCAGCATCCCGCCGCACATCGCGATGGTGGTCATGACGATCGGCCGGGCACGCTTCCTGCCAGCATCGACGATGGCGTCGTGGCGCGGTACGCCGGCCTCTATCTCGTTGATTGCGAAGTCGACGAGCATGATCGCGTTCTTGGTGACGATGCCCATCAGCATGAGGATCCCGATCACGACAGGCAGGCTGAGCGCGTTCTGCGTAATGAACAGCGCAAAGATCGCGCCGCCGATCGACAGCGGCAACGAGAACAGGATGGTGACCGGATGCAGGAAGCTCGCGAACAGCAGTACGAGAACGGCATACACCATCATCAGGCCGGCACCCATGGCCTTTGCGAAGCTGTCGAACACCTCGACCATGATCTCGGCATCGCCGAACTGCTTGAGGACGACGCCTTCGGGCAGGTTTCTCGCGGCCGGCAGGTTTTTCACCGCCTCCACCATGTTGCCGAGGGGCGCACCAGCGACGAGGTCACCCGAGATCGTTACGCGGCGCTGACGGTCGTAGCGGTCGATCGTCGTCGGTCCCTGCCCGAATTCGAAGTCGGCGACCGACGACAGCGGCACGGAGGCGCCGCTGGCTGTCTGCACTTTCAGGGCCTCGAGAAGCTGACGGTTGGAACGCGCCGGCTCGAGCAGTTGCACCCGGATCGGGATCAGTCGGTCGCCGGCATTGAACTTGGCGAGTGCCGCACTGTTGTCGCCGATGGTCGCGATGCGGATGGCCTCGGCGATGGCCTCCGTCGAGACGCCGAGCTTGGCGGCGCGTTCAGGGTCTGGCGTGATGCGCAACTCCGGACGTTCGAGTTCCGCCGTCGAAATCACCTGCGCGAGGCCGTCGAGGCGCCTGGCCTCCCCCGTGATGGCAGCGGCTGCCTTGTCGACGGAGGCTCCGTCGCGGCCGGAAACGACCATCTGGAACTGCCGCTGCCCGTTCTCCTCCAGGAACCAGAACCGGATATCGGGAATGCTCGCAAGATCGCGGGCAATGAGCTGCTTGAGATCCGATTGCGTGCGTTCCCGCTTCTCCTTCGGCACAGCGGTGACGACGAGCGTTGCCTTGCGAACCTCGTCGCCCGATCCGAGAATGCGCCCGCCGCTGGTGAAGACGCTCGTGATCTCCGGCTTACGCGCTATGCGGCGCGTTATTTCACGCGAGATCCTGCGCGTTTCGTCGAGGCGCGCGCCGGGGGGCAACTCCACGGCGACCAGGAAGCGGCCGTTGTCCTCGGGAGGCAGGAAACCCGATGGCAGCAGGTTGATCGAGTAGATCGAGGCCGCGAACACGACGAGGCCGATCAGTACCGTGACGATACGGTGGTGGACGGACCAGCCGACGAGGCGAACGTAGGATCTGAGGAGCCAGCCCTCCTTCTCCTGGTGGCCGGTGTCGCGCATGAAGTAGGCGGCCAGCAGTGGCGTGATGAGGCGGGCAACGAGCAGCGAGAAGAAGACGGCTGCCGCGATCACCAGGCCGAACTGCTTGAAGTATTGCCCGGCGATGCCGCCCATGAAGCTCACGGGCGCGAATACCGCAATGATCGTTGCGGTGATGGCGATGACTGCCAGACCGATCTCGTCGGCGGCCTCGAGCGCTGCCTGGTAGGGCGTTTTGCCGAGCCGGATGTGGCGTACGATATTTTCGATCTCGACGATGGCATCGTCGACGAGGATGCCGGTGACGATGGTGATGGCGAGCAGGCTCACGAGGTTGAGCGAGAAGCCCATCGCGTCCATTGCCCAGAATGCCGGAATGATCGAAAGGGGCAGCGCGACGGCTGCGATGATGGTGGCGCGCAGGTCGCGCAGAAATACGAAGATCACAAGAATAGCGAGTATGGCGCCTTCGATCAGCGTCTTCATCGTCGACTCGTAGACGCCGACCGTATACTTGACCGACGTGTCGATAAGCTCGAGCGTGACGCCGGGATGCTGCGCCTCGATCTCTGCAAGTTTCCGGATGACGTCGTCCCTGACGACGACATCGCTGGCCCCCTTGCCGCGCGTAATCGCGAAACCGACGACCGGCAACGTGTTGAGCTCCGCGAAGAGCCGTGGCTCGGCCACCGTGTCGGTCACGCTTCCGAGCGCATCGAGCCGCACGGATCGCCCGCCCGGAAGTGCGATCATCGTCTCGCCGAGCGCCTTGACGGAGGTCTTGCCCGCAAGCGTCCGGATGGCCTGCTCGCTGTTGCCGATCTCGCCGCGCCCGCCTGCAAGATCGATGTTGGTCGCCCTGAGCTGCCGGTTCACGTCGCCCGCCGTTATGCCGAGTGACAGCAGACGGTCGGGATCGAGGGCGATGCGGATTTCGCGCTGCACGCCGCCGACCCGCTCGATCTTCGAGACGCCACGCACGGATTGAACGGCGCGCGCGACAACGTCGTCGACGAACCAGGAAAGTTCTTCCTCGGTCATCGTCGGCGCTTTCGCGGCATAGGTCATGATCGGCAGGCCCTCGATGTCGAGGCGCTGAATGATCGGCTCTTCGATCGATCGCGGCAGATCGGTCCTGACGCGGGCGACTGCATCCTTGGCGTCGTTGACCGCGCGATCGACGGGTGTGCCAAGCTCGAACTCGATGATCGTCGTCGAGATGCTGTCGACGACGTTCGAGACGATGTGCTTGACGCCGGTGATGCCGGCGACGGCATCTTCGACCTTCTTGGTGACCTGGGTTTCGAGCTCGGACGGTGCGGCGCCGAGCTGCGAGATGGTGATCTGTACGACCGGAACGTCGATGTTCGGGAAGCGTGTGACGGGTAACTGGCGGAAGCTGAAGATGCCGAGAGCCAGCAGCACCATGAACAGGACAAGTGCGGGCACCGGCTGGCGAATGGACCAGGCTGAGATGTTCCAGCGTGACATCAGCGGACCTCGGAAAGCTTGGCGCCGTTGCCACGCACCGGGTTCACGGCGTCGCCATCGCGCAGGAAGGTGCCGGCCTTGGAGACCACGTCCTCGTCGGGGGCCAGCCCGCTCCTGATCTCGACGCGTCCGTCGGACTGGATGCCGGTGACGACGGAGCGGCTGACGACACGATTATTCCTGACGACCTTGACGCGCGCGCCCTGGGGCGTGAATTGCACCGCTGTAAGCGGGATCGTCAGGCTATCGGCGACGGCGGTGGTGATGGTGCCGCGCGCATAGCCGCCGACGCGAAGATCCGAGTGGCGCGGAAGTGCGACGCGAAGGCTGCCGAGCCGGGTTGTACGGTCGATCTCGGGTGAGACGAGGCGAACCTTGCCATCGATCGTCGCCCCGCCTGGGAGCGCGATGAGGGCCGGCTGGCCAACCTCGATCTTGCCGAGTTCGGCTTCCGGCACCTCGGCGTCGAGTTCGATCTCGCCTTCCTTCACCAGGTTGAACATCGGTTGCGAGGTCACTGCTGCCGACGCGACACTGCCGATCTTTGCGGTCCGCCGGCTGATGATACCGGCGACCGGAGCGATGACCGTGGTCTTGGAAAGGCGCCATTCGAGCTCACGGCGCAGCGCCTCGATCTGCTTGCGCTCCGCTTTCGCGACCTTCAGTCCGTCGCGAGCGGCAACGAGCTGTGCGGCGGCCGTGCGTGCCGCTGCTTCCCGCTGCTCGTAAACGCTTTCCGATAGCGCGCGCGAGGCAAGCAAAGGCCTTGCCCGCTCGAGTGACTTCCGCGCCTCGTCGTTCCGCGCCTCCGCCTGGGTTATGTTGCTTTCGGCCTGAGCGATTGCCGCATCGGAGCGGGCAAGTGCCGCATCGTTCTCTGCTAGTCGCGCGATCAGCACCTGGCGGTCGAGCTTTGCCAGTTCCTGGCCCTGCCTGACCTCGTCGCCTTCCTCCGCCAGCAGTTCGGTTATGCGCAGGCCTTCGACTTCAGGCGCAATGAGGATTTCGCGCTTGGCGACGAGCGTGCCGGTCACCAGCACGCGATCTGCGATCGGCTCTCGTTTCGCCAGCACGACTGTCACGGTCGGCGCCGGCGGCTCTGAGCCCGGGCCTTCGTCAGCCTTGCTCGCGAAATCCGGCAAGTGCCGCTGGATTGCCGCCGGCAGCGGCAAATGACCGGTCAAATGGAGGCCGGCCGCAATGGCTGCAAGGAGTACGCTGGCGAAGAGTACGCGCTTCATCGGTCGTTCCCTGCGGTGCGAGAGCCTGCGGGCGCGGGCCCGGAGGAAACTGGGTTAAGGAGTGCGGCAACGATCGACGAGATGGCCGGCATTAGCCTGCTGCCGTCGAAATCCGGATCGACGGCGCGGCGCCAGAACATTCCATCCCCGATCACGCACAGGACATCGGCAAGTGTATGGACGTCCAGGTCCGGCTTGATCCTGCCCTCCGCCTGCGCGCGCTCGAAAAGCTGCACGAAGCTGTCATGCACGAAGCCATCAACCGAATGGAAGATGCGCCCGACCGTCTCGTTGCGGGTCGCCTCGGCGCCGATCTCGACGCACAGTACGCGTTTGTATTGCGGCTGTTCCACCGTGTAGTACTCGCCGAGCCTCGAGAGCGCCTCCACCAGGTCCGGCGCCTCGGCAAGCTCCGCCATCTGGGCGGCGAGCCTGCTACGGTCGCGCTCCGCGATGCCGGCGATCAGCGCCTCCTTCGAGCTGAAATATCCATAGAGCGCACCGGGGCTTACTCCCGCCTCGCGGCAGATGTCTTGTATTGCGGTGCCGTGGAAGCCTGCGGCCGCGAAGCAACGCTCGGCAGCGTCGAGAATGTGCTCGCGGCGGGCGAGCTGGGTCTCGGGGCTGAGTTTGGGCATGTCGGCGTCGATCCTCTCGCTGCGGCGCAGCGCTGGCTGCCGGACAGCGTTTATAAAACGAATATTCGTTCTTTTTGCAGATCGGACATGGCAAGTCAAGCGGCGAAACTGTGCCTAGGGCCGGACGTGAGAGACTGCTAACTTGATGGCGTAATGGAGGTTTTTGGATGCGGCGGTTGCCGCGATCACGTACCTGTTACCGCAGGGCGTTCGCCGGTATTGGAGCAGCAACTCCATGCTGCAGGGCACCAAGGCCGATGGCTGGCCGGCGGGCGCGACGGCGCACTCGCTTGGCGTCGGCTAGCCATCCGCCGAGCCCGAGGAAGAAGAAGAACACGGTATAGAGCACGTTCCAGTAGTGGACGGTGAAGCCGACCAGAACCCAGGCGAACATCGAGATGAGCCAGCCGGTGGCGATACGCGCGCGCTGCGGGTCGGAACGGTTCCATGTCGCCTTTGATACGGCGAAGGCGAGGAAAACCACGGACAGTCCCATCAGTATCACCGAAGGCAGTCCCGAACGCATGGCGGTGACCAGCCACAGTGAATCGACCGTGCCCGAGATCATCCACCACGGCCGTTCCCAGTCGGCCAGTCCGATGCCAAACAGCGGGTGTGCCAAGACGTTCTTGATGCCGTTCTCCCAGATGTGCAGGCGATAGTAGCCGGTCCAGGAATCGATCGTCAGGCCGGTGGCCAGAATGGCAATCGGCGACCGGGTGGCAAACAGGCTGATGCCGATGTAGAGCCCGGCCAGTGCAATGCCGGCGATCATGGCCCGGTTCTTGACCTGCCGGGTCACGCGCTCGAGGACTGCCAGCCCGACCTGCAGGGCGGCACAGAGCAGGGGGGCGGACGACAGCGCCGTGAAGGTCGCCACGCCCATGATCGCCATCTTGCCATAGCGTTCCTGGGCACGCCGCTCCGAATACCAGACCAGAGCCACGAGACCCGCACAGTAGGTGCCGAGATGAATTGGATGGTCGAACGTCGCAGCCGCCCGCGTGAGGCCCCACCGTGTCTCGAGGGGATAGATGTCGCCGCCGAAGATCGGTTTCAGGAACGAGTGCACGAAGTGCTGGCCGAACAGTGTCTCCGGCAGGGCGATGAGCCCGGCGACCAGCACCGTCACCACGAACATGCGCAGCGTCGAATGGAACGTTTCGATGTCGCGGACGTAGGCCCGCGCGATCGTGTAGGCGCCCATGCCTTCGAGCGCCAGCGACCCGCCGTAGGCAACGCCGCCGTTCGTGCCGTGCTGGGCATAGACGATGAACGTCCAGGCATTGTAGAGCAGGAACAGGATGTCGAAGAACCGGACGCGGCAGGTGCCCGAAAAGAACAGCCGCCACGCCGCCATCGGAAAGAAGGCAAGAAGCGCGATGCGATGCGGCGGCAGGCGGAGGTCGGCAACGTAGAGCGACAACTCCGAGGGTGCCAGGAAGCTGATCAGCACGCAAATGATCGGCAATGGAACGGATCGGGCTCTGCGTCGCATCTTAGCTGTGGTTGCCTCCGCTGCGATGCCTAGTAGGCGTTCTTGCCGGTGAGCACCGCGACGACCGTCCGCAGCAGGATGCGGATGTCGAGCCACAGCGACCAGTTGCGGATATAGGCGAGATCCTGTTCGACGCGCGACTTGATCTTTTCCGGCGAGTCGAGCTGGCCGCGGAAACCGGACACCTGTGCGAGACCAGTGATGCCGGGCTTGACCTGATGCCGGTTGGCGTAGGTCTCGAGCATCTCGCCCCACTGCTCGTCATGCACAAGAGCATGCGGCCTCGGGCCGACGAGCGACATCTCACCGCGCAGCACGTTGAGCAATTGCGGCAACTCGTCGAGGCTGGTTCGCCTGAGCATACGGCCGACCCGGGTGACACGAGGATCGGCGCGCGTTGCCTGGTTGACGCTGCCCGCATCCTCCATGACGGTCATGGTGCGGAACTTGAAGACGGGAATGATGCGCTTGTTGAGCCCGTGGCGTCGCTGCACGAACAGCGCTGGGCCCGCGCTGTCGAGGCGAATGGCAAGTGCGATCAGCAGGCAGAGGGGCAGGGCGGCGACCGCGAACACGGTGCCGAGCACGTAGTCCTCGAGCCGCTTGACGATCGGCGCCCAATCGGAGAGCGGGCGGGCCTTGACGTCGAGCATTCCGACAGGCCCGATTGCCGAGACCTTGTGGTTGCGCAAGTTGTGGACGAGGTCGGACGCCATGTGCGTGACGATGTGGACGCTGATCGGCAGCTGCTCCAGCTTGCCGACGATGTCCGCCATCCGGTTGTCGGCGTTCTGGGGCAGCGCGATGACGACCTGGTCGATTTCATCCCGGCGGCCGGCAGCGATGAGGTCCGCAAGCACGCCGGCGACCGCCAGACCTTCGGGATCGATGCGGTCTGAATCGACGCGGTCGTCGTAAACGCCGACAAGGCGAATGCCCGTCGCCGTGGTTTCCAGGTAGTCATGCGCGCGTCTTGCGATCGGGCCGGCCCCGTAGATGGCAACGCGGGTGTCGAAGCGACCGGCTGCGGTCAATCCGGCCAGCACCGAGCGTGCGACGATCCTGGAGCCGAGCAGCAGCACGAAGCTGGCGCTGAGCCAGACGCTGTACCAGATCCAAAGCATGGACTGGTTGGGGGCGAAGGGAAGACCGAGACCGAGCACGGCGAGCATGGCGATCACCAGTGCCGACAGGAGGTGGCGCGTATCGAGGGGGAAGTCGTGCATGCGCTGAACATCGTAGGAATTCCAGGCATGCAGGCATACAGAGGCAACGATTGCGGTAATCAGCGACACCTGCAGCAAAGCGCCCCAGTTCACTTCGATTCCGGCCGACTGGGTGATGATCAGCGCCGGCAGAAAGGCACCGGCCACCACGGCGGTCGCATCGAGGAGGCCGACGAGATCGGCCGCCACCCGTCGCGACCAGCGTGCCGGGGCGGCGGCGGTCGCGTCGGCGGCCGCAGAAAGCTGCGGACTCGGCTCGAAAGTTTCGATCGTCGTCATGATTGGCTCCAGTATGGGATCGGGTTCGACGTTTTCAGGCGGCGCGGTTGATACGGGCCAGCGGGCCGGGCTGCGTAGGTGCTCGATAGGACATGCGGGACTTGAATTCTGCCGGATCGGTGCCGTTCAAAACGATGCCAGCCACCTTCCGGGCGTTGATGGCCAAGATGCGCAGGGCCTGTTGCGTCTGGCGCTTGGAGGTCGTCTGCCAGTTCATCGTCATCACGATCTGGTCGGCGTAGCCGGCGAGGATACGTGCATCGACGACTGGCAGGAGCGGCGGCGCGTCGATGACGATCGTATCGTAGGCCCCCTTCAGCCGGACGATGACCTGTTCCATGCGCTGGCTGACCAGGATGTCTGCCGACGGCGCACCGATAGCATTCGTGCCTGCCGCCGGGAGGA
>JBJOGJ010000179.1:0-8271 GCA_046048295.1 Pseudomonadota bacterium
TGATGGCGGCGCTGGCGGTGAGCGCCGGTCCGGCATCGGCTGGCGAGGATCGGATCGGCGACCTCATCGTGCGGAGCAAGGACGCGCAGGCGCCCGAGGCGGACAAGGATCCGCGCGCCGGCGAACCAGCGTACGAACAGGCCAAACGCCTGATGAGCGCCGTCGAAGCGCTGCTCAACGAGACGGCGCGAAATCGCTCGCAAGCGAACAAGCTGCCATCGAAGAATGAATTCATCGTTGCCCCGCTGTGGACGGAAACGCGGGAAGATCGCGAGCGCAAGATACGCGATCTCCTGGACGCCGTTCTGGGCATCGTGACCAACGTGCCGGTGGTCGATGTGCAGAAGCGCATCGAGGAGGCGCGCCAGAACATCCGCGGGCTAAACGACCGCATCGCCCGAGCGCGCGAGAAGCAGCTCACCGCACCGGAGAGCGGCATCCTGCCCGGCATCGTCAGCGATACCGTCGACAGTCTCAAGGCGGATATCGAGGACAGCAAGAAACGAATCGCCAAGAACGACGAGCTGATCCGCAACTCGAAGAAGGAGATCGCAGACGCACTCGCGAACTCCGGCATCAAGCTGTCCGAGAAGCAGGCAGACCTGCTGCTCGACGGCGTGCTTTCAGGTGACCTCGTGCGGCTCGTGGCGGTCTTCAACTCCGCCAGGGCGGTGGATTCACAGCTCGCAAAGCTGCTCGGCGCCTCGGGTGACAATGTCGAGGTCGCTCGCAAGTATTTCGCGATGCATGCAGCCCTCTTTGCTATGCTCGTCCATGCACAGGACACGCTGATCGGCAAGATCGACCAGCAGTACCTGCCGAAGCTCGATGCCATCGGACGCGATATCGCGAATGCCCAGCGCAAGACCAATTCTCTGCTCCAGGGTGAAAACCGGCCGGACCAGAAACGCGCCCTGCTGGCCAACCGCAAGAGCCAGGACCTCGCCAAACAAGCTGCCGCCGGCTATCGCAAATACCTGCTGCAGCAGCGTGAGCAGATCGCAGCCGCCCGGCGGCGCGCCGTTCACGACCTGAAGATTGCAGACAACACTTACGAGACGGTCGAAGCGAGTTATCAGCTGCGTACCTTGATGCGGAACAGCGCAACGTCATTCGAGGCGCTGCAACAGCTCCAGGCGCCGACCTTCGAGCAGATCTTCCGCAACGAGGAACTCAGGCGGGAGTTCGAGAGCATAACCAAGAAGCTCGAAGTGCCGAGCAGCTGAGGTGCGATTGCAGACTGGACGATGACGGGCCCGGCCGGACACACGAGCCGGGCCTTCTTGCTGTGACCTAAAGCAGCCAGATCGAGGCCAGCCCGAGAAAGGCAAAGAAACCGACAACGTCGGTGACGGTGGTGAGAAGCACGCCGGAGGCCGGTGCAGGATCGACATCGCAATAGTCGAGCGCCAGCGGGATGAGGATGCCGGCGACGCCAGCGGCGAGCATGTTCACGACCATGGCCGTGGCGATCACCAGGCCAAGCTGCCCGGAACCGAACCAGATCAGCACGACCACAGCCATGATGACCGAGAGCACGAAGCCGTTGAGTAGCGCGACCCAGGTCTCGCGATTGACGACGCGACGCGCATTGTCCCGCCCGAGCTTGTTCATGGCCAGCGCGCGCACTGTAACGGTCATCGTCTGCGTGCCGGCGTTGCCACCCATGGAAGCAACGATCGGCATGAGTACGGCAAGCGCGACCATCTGCTCGATCGTCGCGTCAAATAGCTTGATGACCAGCGACGCGAGGATTGCCGTCGCCAGATTGACCAGCAGCCACGGAATACGGCTTTTGGCGGCATCCAGCACCGTATCGGTTACGGATTCGTCGCCGACGCCACCCAGCGCCAGCATGTCCTCGTCGGCTTCCTGTTGGATGACCTCCACGACGTCGTCGACGGTCACGACGCCGACGAGCCGGTTGGCATCGTCGACGACCGGGGCAGACATCAAATCGTAGCGCCGGAAACGTTCCGCGACCTCCTCCTGGTCCGCAGTTGCAAGGACCACCTCCCGGTCCGTGTCCATGATCGTCTCGACCAGAATGTCGCGCCCAGATCGCAGGAGGCGCGACAGGTCAACCGAGCCGAGCACGCAGTAGGTCGGATCGACGACGAAAATCTCGGTGAATGTGTCAGGCAGGTCGTCGGCCTGGCGGGCATAATCGATCACGCGTCCGACAGTCCAGAAGGGTGGCACGGCAACGAAGTCCGACTGCATGAGGCGGCCGGCCGTCTCCTCGGGATAGTCGAGATTGCGTTGCAGGGCCGCCCTGTCGCTGCCCGGCAACTGCGCGAGGATTTCAGCCTTGTCGGCTTCCTCGAGGCTTTCGAGGAGGTAGGCGGCGTCGTCCGTATCGAGCGCAGTGACGGCTCGTGCCAGCAAATCGTTCGGCAACGCCTCCGATAGCTGGTCGCGAACGGTCTCATCGATTTCCGACAGAACTTCGAAGTCGAAATTATTGCCGAGTATCTGGATGACCTCGACCCGCTCGTCGGGATCGAGAAGTTCGATCAGGTCAGCCAGATCAGGTGCGCGGAGTTCGCCGACGAGTGCGCGAACGCCTTTGCGATCGCCCGCGTCGAGCGCATCCGAGACACGGCGCACGAGGCTGTCACCCTCGCCATTCGCGGCTTCTGCCGGACGTTGTTCCGTTTGCTCCTGCATGTCGAATTCCTGCGACAAGCCGCCTTTGGCGTCCACATGTTTCTGCGCACCGCAATAGAATCGTTTGTTAACCGCCAAAGTCGCCTTGTTGCATCACCTCCGGCCAAAATGGTGCAAGCCACTGCCCGATGTCTCCGATGCGCTTGGTCACATTGAAGGATGCTGCTACTGCGAGGTACTTTGGGCCTGGTCGTTCAGAGATCGGCCCAGACATCGGAACGGCATCTCGGAGCCCTAGGATCATGCGGATATCGCCACTTGCCAGGATGGGCATACTTGCGGCGTGTCTGACTGCAGCCGGAATGCAGCCCGCTTTCGGCGCAGGCAGCTGCGGCCCAGGCGCCCTCGGCGTCTCGCGCGTGGCCGCAATCGATGCCACAGGCGGACCACGCTACGGGCATCTCCAGTACCGGGACCACGATTTCCTGAAGAAGGGCGAGGTCGTCCTCACGTTCGACGACGGTCCGCTTCGCCGCCACACGCGACGCGTGCTCGACGCGCTCGCCGCTCACTGCACGCGGGGCACGTTCTTCCTCGTCGGCCGAATGGCGGTGTCCGATCCGACGACGGCCAAGGAAATCGCTGCGAAGGGGCATACGATCGCCACCCACACGTGGTCTCACAAGAATATACGCGCACTATCCGCGGGATCGGCTGAAAAGGAGATGGAACTGGGAATCAGCGCCATCCAAATGGCAATCGGCAAGCCGATCGCCCCGTTCTTCCGCTTTCCCTACCTCGCCGACTCGAAGAGCGCGCTCGAAGCGTTGCAGAAGCGAAACATCGCGGTATTTTCGATCGACATCGACGCCCGTGACTACAAGACCGGAAGCGCCAGCCAGGTGCGGCACAACATCATGAGCCAGCTGGCTTCCAAGGGGAAGGGCATCATTCTCTTCCATGACATCCAGGGCTCGACCGCGAATGCGATCAGCGATGTCCTGTCCGATCTCAAGGCGAAGAACTACCGGATCGTGCACATCGTCGCCAAGCAGCCGACCACCACGGTAGCGAGCTACGACGAAGCTGCATCACGCCTTCTTGCAGGAAAGCCCTCCGGCTTGGCCATGGCCTCGGCCAGCACACGACGCAGCGGTGTCGTAGCGCCCGTCAAGCCTGTCTACACTGTCGATGAGCCCCGCAAGCCGGAAGTCAGCGAAGTGGGGACCCAGCCAGCCCCCCGCAGCCAACCGTCCCCCGATTGGCGCCTCAGCGTCTTCAACTCCGACTAACGAAGCAACGCTACGCGGAACGCCAAAAAAGCGCCAGGGGCCAAACCCGTGGACGCTCGTTCGGCTGCACGAACCTACGGACGACTTTTGATCTATTGGTGCGGTCGAGAGGACTCGAACCTCCACGGGTTGCCCCGCTAACCCCTCAAGCTAGTGCGTCTACCAATTCCGCCACGACCGCATCACCGAATTGAGCCACCGGTCCGGCACAGGCCAGCCCGGCAGACAACCGGCATAAAGGAAGGTGCTTGCGGTACCAGAAGAGAAGAAGAAAGGCAAGCACCTTGCGCCCTCACGCATGCCGCCGAATATACTTATAACTAGGTCGTTCCAGGGGTCTCCCTGGAGAGCAGCTTCCGGTGGTCGCAACAACATCATGCCTAACGACAATCCCGCAACAAGAAACCTTGGCGCATGGTACTCACCTGAGCCGGTCGATTGGCTTGTCTACCATCGGCACGTCGCATATCCGGAAGCCATTGCATTGATGGAAGAGCGTGCTGCCGCAATCGCGAATGGCGAGGCTCGGGAACTCGTCTGCCTGCTCGAACACCCGCCACTCTACACGGCCGGAACGAGCGCACGGCCGGCGGACCTGCTCGATGCGGTGCGATTCCCGGTCTACAACGCGGGGCGAGGCGGACAGTATACCTATCATGGACCGGGTCAGCGCGTGATCTACGTCATGCTCGATCTGAACCGGCGCAAGAGAGACGTCAGGAGCTTCATCGCAGCACTCGAGCACTGGGTCATCGCAGTCCTGGCGAGCCTTGGCGTGAAGGGTGTCGTGCGCGAAGGTCGCGTCGGGGTCTGGGTCGAGCGTGGGGATATTGCACCCAGCCGGGAAGACAAGATCGCAGCGATCGGAATCCGGCTCAGACGATGGGTAAGCCTGCACGGGCTCAGCCTGAACGTGTCGCCCAATCTCGATGACTTCACGGGTATCGTGCCATGCGGCATACGTGAGCACAGCGTCACGAGCCTCAGCGAACTGCTCGGAAACGATCCCGGCATGAACAGGGTCGATGCGGAAATCGAACGCCAGTTCGAGGCGATATTCGGCCCCGTGCAGCACGTAGCCCAAGCATCTGCGACGAAATGACTAGCGAGCCACTGCGCCGGGCGCAGGCTTTTTCCTGACGGCCCGCAACTCCTGACCATCGTAGTAGAGCAGACCGTTCTCGATGCTCACGACTTCATCGCCCTCGAGCTGAAAAACCGCATTCGGATTGTCACCGACGCGCAGCACGCAGCCATTGGGACAGATGTTCTCAAGCTTGCCACCGGGCTTCAGCGACGCCTTGTGTTCGCCCTTCCGCTCCTGAATCGACAGCTGGTGCTCCTGCTTGTCCTTGTTGGCAACCGTGGCTGCACTGGCGATGGGCGCGCTGAAGCCGATGGCCATGCCCACGAGCGCACCCAGAGACAACCGGGTAATCAATCGCAACATCTCCACCCTCAGCGCCGCCCGCGCACGCGTCTGCGTGCAGACGTGCGCGTGACCAGAACCAATGTGCCGCGGCCGTTTCGCTTGCGTCCGCCGGCGTCTCCCGATGCACGAGCAACAGCGTGCTTGACCGGTCCCACTGTCTTGCCGAGTGCAGCACGCTTCGAGCGGCCAACGCCTCTCGCAGCAGACTTCCGGCCGCCCGCCTTAGTCGACGGCCGTTTACCGGCAGCCCGTTTCGCGGCGCTCTTGCCCGGCCCGCTCGTCTTTCCTAAAGGCGACTTCTTGACCGCCAATTTGCGCACAGACGGGCGCTTCTGGGCAGCAGCCTTGCGTGTGACCCGCTTCTGAGGAGCCTTCTTCGCAGGCGCATTCTTGCGCGCAACAGGCGTCTTGGCTGCAGCCCGCTTGATGGTCGCCTTCCTGGATGACGGCGCCGCAGTGGACTTCTTCGTAGCAGCCTTCTTGCGCGGAACAGCCTTGGCCGGCGTCGCGCGCTTCTTGTTCGCTGGCTTTCTCGAGGCAAGGTTCTTTGCCGGCACAGCCTTCTTGGTCGCCTTCTTTGCAGTCTGCTTTGCAGTCTTCTTTGCTGGCGCCTGAACTGACTTCTTGACGGTCTTCTTCGCGGACTTTTTCACGACCTTCTTTGCAGTCTTGCTCGCGCTCTTCTTGGCGACCTTCTTGGCCTCCGATTTCGAAGCTGCTGCTGGCTTCGACTTACTCTTGGTGCTCTTCATGTTCTTCGACTTCACAACCATACTCCCAATCCTTCCCCTTGTACGCTCGACCCAATCATAGGGTTGCCTGTTGCGCGTAACAACATTCTCGGCGGCGACGGTAAGTTCGCTAATGTTGTTTGAATCAAAAAGTGACGCAACCAGAAAATTGAATCGCCACTTACCACCATGCGCGAAATGCAGCACAGCAACTGCATCAGAGATCACTCAACAATGCTTGCAAAGCAACCGACAACATGGCGTTTCATGCGTGTCGCGCTCGTGTTGCGATGGATCGAAACTGGCGCGAAACATTCGTCATCCATTGCCTGTTTCAGGCACACGTTGCGAGGATCCATCGCCGTTATGCAAATCGCGTAGTGCGGATTTCAACCTCTGCGACCGACGTACCTGACGCGACGATCGCCTATCGGTCTTGGCGGTAACCACGATTGCAACTCATCGAGTGCCTCCGGCGGCAACCCGAAATGAAGACCGCCGGGAATCACCGCGGTCATCATGTAGCTCGTGCGCGCAACACCGGGCCGATCGCGGTGCGATACGTAAACGAAGGCACTCAGCAGGCGTCCGCCCTCGACCGTGACGAGCGCACTACGACGCAGGAAATTGCGCCTTTTCACACCCTCCCACAGGTCGAGTTCAGCAATGTGACGGGGCTCGATCCGCCAGAGAGCTCCATGAACGACGGCACCAGCGGAGGGACGAATGTTGGCTGTACCGCGCTTGGTTATGAGAAATCTCCATCCCTCGAGGCGCGCCCTGCACACCGGCCTCGCGCCGGGGCATCGCGACTGCATCTGATGCGGAGACATGTTGGAGCCATAGGCGAAGTAATGTGGCATCACACGGCCAATGCCTACTCGAGCTCGACAATGACATGATCGACGGCGAGGTTGTCGCCGGGCCTGGCGCCGATCTTCTTCACCAGGCCGTCGCGCTCGGCGCGCAACACGTTTTCCATCTTCATGGCCTCAATCACCGCCAAGGGATCGCCGGCGCGAACGCGCTGTCCCTGCTCGACATGTATCGCTCTTACGAGCCCCGGCATCGGACAAAGGACGAGCTTCGAGAAATCGCGCGGCGGTCGAGCTGGAATGCGCGTCACGAGTTCGGCCTCGCGTCTCGTATAGACCCGCGCCGGAACGACAAAGCCGCGATGGGTAAGCTCGAAACCGTTAAGAAGCGGTCGAACCTGCACCGAGGCTTGCAGTCCACCGATGCTTCCGCGCCAAACTGGTTCACCCGGCCACCACTCAGAGACAACCAGCATGGTCTCGGTCGCTTTGCCATCCTCGTCGAGAAGGGAAACCCTGACCGGATCCTTCAAGTCGCCGTCCACTTCGACCTGGCAAGCGTCTTGTCCGAGCATTACGACGCGGCGCCCCGGGAAGCGGACGGGTGCGCCGGACATCTGCTGGGAAATGTTGCGGCGACGCATGTTGCTGAGATGGTCGATCGCAGCAGCGACGGCACACAGCACCGTCCTGTGCTCTCCCGCTGGCACCTGGCGTGAACAGCCGTCCGGGAACTCATCGGCGATGAAGCCCGTAGCGAGATCGCCGGCGCGCCAACGCGGATGGCGCATCACGGCCGACAGGAACGGAATATTGTGGCGAATGCCGTCGACATAGTAGTTGTCGAGCGCATCCAGTTGGGCGTCGATAGCGGCAAGCCGCGTACCGGCGTGGGTCACGAGCTTGGAAATCATCGGGTCGTAATGGATCGTGATCTCGCTGCCTTCCTCGACCCCGGTATCGTTGCGCAGGCTGACTGGGCCGGCGTCGATAGCCGCCAGCGGGCGATACCGCACCAGCCTGCCCGTCGACGGCAGGAAACCACGATCGGGATCCTCGGCATATATGCGCGTCTCGATCGCCCATCCGGAGAATGTGACGTCCGATTGGCGCAGAGACAACGGTTCGCCTGCAGCCGAAAGAATCATCTGCTCGACGAGGTCGATGCCAGTGACCATTTCAGTCACCGGATGCTCGACCTGCAGGCGCGTGTTCATCTCCAGGAAATAAAAGCTCTTGTCCTGACTTGCGACGAACTCCACCGTGCCGGCGGAGTCGTAGCCGACCGCCTTGGCGAGAGCTACCGCCTGCGCACCCATCGCTTGCCTGGTGCGAACATCGAGCAAGGGTGACGGCGCCTCCTCGACAACCTTCTGGTTACGGCGCTGGAT
>JBJOGJ010000180.1:0-8191 GCA_046048295.1 Pseudomonadota bacterium
CGTAGGGAAGCGCAAAGAACGCACAGCGAAACCTGACCCCGTGCTCCACGGCTCTCGGCATCAAGCCTCTGTCATTGAGGACGAAGCGAAACGCAGCCGCAGTCTCGCACCTCTGACCGTTCTCTATGGCCTCGACAAATCGCCGCGCAACATCGAACCATTGCGCCTCGAGCACTGTATCCGCATGAAGGAACAGCAGCCACGGATGGCGCGCCGCGGAAGCTCCGACAGCAAGTTGCCGGCCGCGGCCGGGCTCCGAATTCACGATGTCAGTGCCCAATGCCTCTGCCATTTCCAGGGTGGCATCCGCCGAGCCCCCATCCGACACGATAACCTGCCGGACAACCCCCTCCACCATCGCAGGCAGCAGTGCCGCCAGCGTTTGCGGAAGATGGCGCTCGGCATTGAGGGTTGGAATGACGACGGAAATCATGGCCACTTCATAGTTCCAAATCCAGCACCCGGCCAGTTGCACTCAAGCGCTTTTGATGAATGCATATGTTCTTGTTATGTTCCAAGAATTGAGCTATCGGTTCGTAGCATCGGCAGCAATCCACGAGATCGCGTCATGCGCAACGGCTTCGAGCAGATGGCACACCGGGCAAGCATTCCCGAAGCAGTGCGGCGCGGCAGGGGTGCGCGATCCAATCGATCTGGAAGGTTCGAAGCCGAAGTTCGTGAAGCCTTCGATGATGGCTGGACCACAATTGAAGAACACACCCCCATCTCGACAATAGTGCAGGCCGACAGCGCCCGATCCATCATCACGACCAACGATAGTCCTGATATCAGCTTCGACCAATCTATAAATCCCTACAGGGGATGCGAACATGGCTGCAGCTATTGCTATGCGCGCCCGACCCACGCCTACCTCGGGCACTCTCCCGGCATCGACTTCGAAACGAAGCTCTATTTCAAACCGAACGCCGCCGAATTGCTGCGCAAGGAACTGTCGCATCCTCGTTATCGTGCCAAGACGATCGCCCTCGGAACGAACACCGATCCCTACCAGCCGATCGAGCGCCAATACCTTTTGACCCGCAAGATCCTCACCATCATGCTCGAGACCAGCCACCCGGTCGGCATCGTCACCAAGTCCGCGCTCATCCTGCGCGATCTGGATCTGCTGCAGCAGCTGGCTGCAAGCAATCTCGTCAAGGTCGCCCTTTCCATCACCACGCTCGACAATGCCACCAGCCGCAAGATGGAGCCCCGCGCTTCAGCGCCCCACCGTCGCCTCGTCGCAGTGCAGGCGCTGGCAGCCGCCGGCATTCCCACCCAGGTGATGGTCGCACCAGTCATACCTGGCCTCAATGACCATGAAATCGAGCAAATCCTCGAAGCCAGCGCCGCCGCAGGCGCGCAGGCTGCCGGCTACGTCATGCTCCGCCTGCCGCTCGAATTGAAGGATCTGTTTCGGGAATGGCTCGCAACCGAGTTTCCCGATCGTGCCAAACGGGTCATTGCCCTGCTGCAATCGATGCACGGAGGCATCGACTACCGGGCTCAGTTCGGCATCAGGCAACGCGGCAGCGGTCCCTACGCCGACCAGATTGCGCTGCGCTTCCGGCACGCACTACGCCGGCTCGGTCTGAACAGAAATCACGTTGAACTCGACCATACCAGGTTCACGCCGCCCAGTGCTGCCGGACAGCAACTGTCCCTGCTCTGACACTCTGGACAACCCGCCGTCACCAGGGAACACTGACGCTATGGCACGGCGCGATTCGCATGGAAAACCGACATTCGAGCTCGAGGCGACCACGCTGCGTCTCGGTGCAGGTCCCGTTGCCGGGGTGGACGAAGCTGGCCGTGGTCCCTGGGCTGGGCCGGTCGTCGCCGCTGCTGTAATCCTCGACCCCGACGCCATCCCCGACGGCATTCAGGATTCGAAAACGCTCGACGAAGACGCCCGCGAACGCGCCTATCGGAAGATTGTCGCCACATCGGTTTTCGCCGTGGCCATTGCCGACCCCGACCGAATAGACCGGGAAAACATCCTGAACGCCACGCTCTGGGCCATGCGCGAGGCAGTCGGGACACTTCCGGAGGCCGCGCGTCTCGTCCTTGTCGATGGCAATCGCGCGCCGAAACTCGACTGCGAATGTCGCGCCATCGTCCGCGGCGACTCCCTCTCTCTCTCGATTGCCGCCGCCTCCATCGTCGCCAAAGTGACCCGCGATAGATTGATGACCGAGCTTGCTGCGTCGTATCCAGGCTACGGCTTCGACCGGCACAAGGGCTACGGCACGCCAGAGCATCGCCGGGCACTTGGAAGACTCGGTCCGTGCGCAATTCACCGCCGTTCATTCAAGCCAGTGCAGCTTGCACTCGGCCTCGTAGCCGCGAGCGAGTAGCCCACCGCCCACGGTTGCAGATAGAATCTGTTCTTTATTTGTTCACCACGCCCAATTGTGATAACTTGCCTCCTCGCGGTTAGGGTTTTGTTAACCACACCGCGCCACTTTGCGCCGTCTCCACCTGTCGAGGCGGAGAAGTAACCCTGTTCACTGAAGAGTTGCGTAGATGCGTACCAAGTCCCGCCAGAAATCCGCTGTCCTGAAGGCCAACTGCATCCTGGCTGGAGATTGCCTGACGGAACTCTCGAAGCTACCCGACCAATCGATCGATCTCGTCTTCGCGGACCCGCCGTACAACCTGCAGCTGGAGCGCGACCTCCTGCGACCCAACAATACAGTGGTCGATGGCGTCCATCAGAGCTGGGACAAGTTCCAGAGCTTCGCCGAATACGACGCCTTCACCCACGCATGGCTCTCCGAGTGTCAGCGGTTGCTGAAACCCAACGGAGCAATCTGGGTGATCGGTTCCTATCACAACATTTTTCGCATCGGCACGAGCCTTCAGGACATCGGCTTCTGGATCCAGAACGACGTCATCTGGCGCAAGACCAACCCGATGCCGAACTTCCGCGGCAAGCGCTTCACCAACGCACACGAAACACTGATCTGGGCGGCAAAGAACGCAAAGGCAAAACCGACCTTCAACTATGAAGCAATGAAGGCATTCAATGACGACCTGCAGATGCGGTCGGACTGGCTGATCCCGATTTGCTCTGGGCCCGAACGGCTGAAGGATGATACCGGCCGCAAGGCGCACCCGACGCAGAAGCCGGAGGCGTTGCTCTACCGTGTCATCCTTGCCGCCAGCAATGCCGGCGATGTCGTACTCGATCCCTTTTTCGGCACCGGCACGACCGGAGCCGTCGCGCGCAAGCTTGGGCGCAAGTGGATCGGCATCGAGCGCGATCCCGACTACGTCGCCGCCGCCGAGGAACGCATTGCAGCGGTGCAGCCGATGTCCCCCGCCACACTCGATATCGCGAGGAGCAAACGCACAGAGCCACGCGTCCCATTTGGCACGATCATCGAACTCGGCATCCTCGAGCCTGGCTCGCCCCTCTACGACGTCAGGCGGCGCATCCGTGCCGAAGTGCGTGCCGACGGCACATTGAGCGCCGACGGTGAACGCGGCTCCATCCACCGTCTTGGCGCCGCGTTGCAGGGCAAGGCCGCGTGCAACGGCTGGACATTCTGGCACTTCGAAGTCGAGGGCAAACTGAAGCCGATCGACGTCCTGCGCGAGGAAGCCAAGCGCGCCATGGGCCTCACCACTCCGGTTGCCGTCGCCGCCGAATAGCATCCTGGCGAGGTTGCCTAGCCATACGCCTGGCATTATGCCTGGGCCTGAGCCTCAAACAGCCGGAGCAACCAGGGCCCGCATGCAGCCTGACGTCATCCGCCAATGGTTGAAAGAAACCTTTGCCGATCTCTGGGCGGAAGTCCGCTGGTCCTACGCACCGCCCCTGATGGTCTACCTGGCTGCCGGGCTCCAGGGCTTGAGCGCAATCGTCGGCACCTTCTTCGTCAAGGACTACCTCTCCTTGTCGGCCGCGTTCATCGCAGGTCTCGCATTTTGGGCGGGACTGCCGTGGGCACTCAAGATGCCGATCGGCCACCTCGTCGACCTCATTTGGCGCTGGAAGGCCCTGCTGGTCTATTTCGGCGCCAGCCTCATCTCGGCCAGTCTGCTCATCATGTACGGGCTGATCGCACACACTGAAGCAATGCGACAGACGATGAGCGCCGAAGCCTGGTTTGTGCTCGCCACGCTGCTCGCACCGATCGGCTACGTTATCCAAGACGTTGTCGCCGACGCCATGACCGTCGAGGCCGTACCCGTCGTCGATGCAGAAGGAAACCCGCTTCCCGAGGACAGGATCAAGGCCCAGCACACGACGATGCAGATGTTGGGGCGGTTCGCGATCATATCCGGGCTGGTGATCGTGGCACTGCTGAACATCACCATGTTCCAGGGCGTCGCGGCGCTTACGGAAGCGCAGAAGGCCGACATCTACGCAAACATCTACCTGATGGCTCTCGTGGTCCCGGCGATATCGGCGGCAGGCGTCGTGCTGAACGACTTCCAACTCGCACACCGGCGAAGGACGCTCCTGGCAGCCGGTGTGGACCCCTCGAAAATCGATGCGCTGCTCTCCACGCCCCCAGAAGATTCAAAACCCAATTGGTGGATCTTCGGCGGAACAGGAGCTTTCGCCGTGTTCACCATCACAATGGGCCTCGCGGACATCGCCTTCGCACAAGAGATCATCTTTGTCGGTTCCGCTTCGATAATCATTTTCCTCATGTCGCGACTGCTGAACGAACTAGAGCCGGAAAAAGCACGCATGCTAGTCGGTACAGCGATCATATTGTTCGTCTTTCGCGCAACGCCCCTGCCGGGTCCCGGCCTCACCTGGTTCGAAATCGACATCCTGCGTTTCGACCAGCAATTCCTGGCGGTCCTGTCGCTCATCACGGCAGTCCTGGCGCTCGCGGGCATGGTACTGCTCCGCCCTCTGATGGCGAAGAAGTCCATTGCCTACATCGTCGTAGCCCTGACGATTGCCGCCGGTGTCCTCGCACTTCCAAACATCGGCCTCTACTACGGCGTTCACGAAGTAACGAGTCGCTGGACCGGTGGCATCGTCGACGCCCGTTTCATCGCCATCATCGACACTGCGATAGAATCGCCGCTCGGCCAGATCGCGATGATCCCGCTTCTCGCGTGGATTGCGCGCAACGCCCCCGCCCACCTCAAGGCCACCTTCTTTGCCGTCATGGCCTCTTTCGTGAACCTTGCACTATCGGCAAGCAGCCTCCTCACCAAGCACCTCAACAATGCCTTCGTGATAACCCGCGAGGTAAAGGACAACGCAACGGGCACCGTAGCTGTGCCTGCGGACTACGGCTCGCTCGGCATGCTCTTGATCGTCGTGGCACTCCTAGCCGTCCTCGCTCCACTGATCGCGGTCTGGCTCGTGCAGCGCTCACGTTTCAACACGACCGAATAGAGCAGTTCCGCTTCAGGCAGAATGCATCCGCCCCGCGCCCGCCGTCGAAATTCCGAACTGTCCCGCAAGCGATTTGAGACCGCCCCTTGCCGCCAAGATTTGTCCCGGGCTAGCCGTTCGTTTTCTTTTGTCTGAGCCCAGCCCAATAGGCCAGCCGCTTGTTGATCTCTCGCTCAAAGCCACGTTCCGGCGGGTCATAGAACTTCAAACGTTGCCTAATCTCATCGGGAAAATAGTTCTGCCCGGAGAAACCCTCGGGCGTATCGTGATCATAGTTGTAGCCCTCGCCGTATCCCTCATCCGCCATGAGCTTCGTCGGCGCGTTCAGGACATGCTTCGGAGGGGACAGGCTGCCGTGTTCCTTCGCAGCCCGCATCGCAGCCTTGTAGGCCACATAGACACCATTCGACTTCGGTGCCGTCGCCAGATAGATGGTCGCCTGGGCGAGTGCCAACTCCCCTTCTGGGGAACCCAGAAAATCGTATGCGTCCTTGGCAGCGAGCGCCTGATGCACGGCTTCGGGATCGGCAAGGCCGATGTCCTCATTCGCCATTCTCACCAGTCGTCGTGCAATGAACAGCCGGTCCTCGCCCCCGTCGAACATCCGGCATAGCCAATAGAGCGCCGCATCGGGATCCGATCCCCGGACAGCCTTATGCAGAGCGGAGACGAGGTTGTAGTGGCCATCCCGGCTGGCGTCGTACATGGGCGCGCGCCGCTGCACGAGAGCCGTCAACCTCGCACGGTCGAGGCATGCTTCGTCGGGCCCCACCAGCCCGAAAATCTGTTCCACCAGATTGAGCGCCGACCGACCGTCACCATCGGCCATCGCGGCAAGCGCACTACGCGCGTCATCGTCGAGTGGCAGCGGCCGGCCCTCTATGGACTCGGCACGCGCGATGAGCTTTCTGATGGCCGCCTCATCGTGGCGATTGAACGTCAACACCGTAGCACGCGACAGCAACGCCGCATTGAGCTCGAAGGAAGGGTTTTCAGTCGTAGCACCGACGAGAATTATGGTGCCGTCCTCCAGAAGCGGGAGGAAGCTGTCCTGCTGTGCACGGTTGAACCTATGGATCTCGTCGATGAACAGCAGCGTCGCGCGTCCCAGCTTTCGCCTTTCACGGGCGCGATCGAATGCCTTTCTAAGGTCCTGGACGCCGGAGAAGATCGCTGACAATTGCTCGAATTCGAGACCCGACTGCTTTGCGATGAGGCGCGCAACCGTCGTCTTGCCGGTACCAGGCGCCCCCCAGAGAATCATGCTGGAAAGCCTCCCGGCCCTCAGCATCAAGGTGAGCTTGCCATCGGGCCCAACGAGGTGGTCCTGGCCGACGACCTCTTCCAAAGCCCTCGGGCGCATGCGGTCGGCGAGCGGCCGCCCAGCGTCCTCCGATAAACCAGCAGCATCGAACAAGTCGGTCATGGCCTGCAGTCTACCGCCCTGCGCCTCGTACCGCCAGCAGCATGCCTCAGTTGCGCACCTGCAAGCGAAGAACACGTCCGCGGCGCTGGATGGCCAACTGCCAGCTTGACGCGCGCGTGCCCAGCGCCTTGCTGAGATCGTCAATACGGCTAACCCGCTCGTCGTTGACTTGCAGGATGATGTCGCCGGTCTGAAACCCAAGCCGGTTCGCGACAGAACCGCGACGCACCGACAGAATGACGACACCTACCCCTTGGTCCAACTCCAGCCGCTCTGCCATGCCGGGCAGGATGTTACCCACCCTGGCGCCATCGAACGGATGATCGCCCGAAAGATTGCGCACATCTCCAGGCCCGGGCTTCGGAGGCGCAGCGATTACGAGTTTTACCTGGCTGGTGCGACCGCGGCGCACCACGTCGAGCACTGCAGAGCGTCCAACACCCGTCGTGGTGAGCCGATAGAGTACAGCGCGAGGATCAGACACCGGAAAGCCATCGACGCCGGTGATGACGTCCCCCGGCAGCAGTCCTGCCTTCTCTGCCGGACCATTGTCATAAACTCTCGAAACAAATGCACCCGCCACACGCCTCAGCCCGAGACCAGCCGCTTTCCCGCGATCGAGCGGCTCGAGCGTCGCACCAAGCCAAGGCCGCTGAACCGGCCGGCCCGACAGCGCACTCTCGACATAGAGCCGGACGAGGTTGGATGGAATTGCGAAGCCGATCCCCATCGAGCCACCGGACTTCGAGAATATCGCAGTGTTGATGCCGACGAGCCTCCCATCGACATCGACCAGCGCACCACCCGAATTCCCAGGATTGATGGCCGCGTCGGTCTGGATGAATACCTGCGCGTCAGAGCGCGTCACGCCGGTCCTTGCCAGGGCCGACACGATTCCACTCGTTACGGTCTGGCCGACACCGAATGGATTGCCGATCGCAAGAACCAGATCACCAACCTGTAGTGCATCGGAATCCTGGAATTCGAGGTACGGGAATTTGCCGTCGCCACCACGGATCCTGAGCACAGCAATGTCCGTTTCTTTATCTTTCAGGATCACCTCGGCATCGTATTCACGCAGATCCGAGAGGGCGATCTTGATGAGTGTGCCCTCGCCACCTTCCACAACGTGATTGTTGGTCACCACGATGCCTTCCCGGCTGACGATCACACCCGACCCAAGCGCATTCTGGACGCGCTCGCGCATGCCGCCGAATTCATCGCCGAAGAAGCGGCGGAAAAACGGATCGTTCGCGAACGGCGAAGTGAAACTCTGCACACGTGCGCTCACATAGACGTTGACGACTGCCGGGGTGACTTTCTTCACGACGGGCGCAAAAGAATAGCGCATGACCTGCTCGCTCGGCGGCGGCACGCGGCGTTGCGCCTGCGCG
>JBJOGJ010000181.1:0-8117 GCA_046048295.1 Pseudomonadota bacterium
CCGAGTTGGACTGTCGTCTGCAGGGGGACGAGGATTGCCGGCGGAAAATAGGGGGCCATGACAACGAGAAGCATGAGTCCGCCGGCCGTGCCGGTGACGAACGCAATGTAGGTGGTCGCAAAGGCAGCGAACGTCATGCCGGCGAAGAGCCAGCCCGACACGTCCGGCATGCCGAGAAAACCAGGCTCGAGCCCACCTGGCCAAATGTCGAACATCGTCTTCCTCCCCGTCGGTGCAGGCCTTCGATACCTGCTTCAAAACCAGCCGCTGCTGGCGGCCGCCACCCATAGAAGTCTGAGCGCCATGACCGTCATCAGCACCTTGAACAGCGTCCTGAACCACTCCTCGCGCATGGCGTTGAGCGCGAAGCCGCCAATGTAGTTTCCAAGCACGCCACCGGCGACCATGGCGACTATCAAGGGCGCATACGTAGCGATCGCGACGCCAAGCATGAAGAAGGCGACAACCTTCATGATGTGCGTGGTCGACATGCAGGCCGCGAGGGTCGCGGCGTGGTTGCGACGGTCGGGACTGGCGGCAGCCACGAACGGCGCGACGAGCGTGCCGGTGGCGCTGACGAACATGCCGAGGAACGTCGCGAGAAAACCAAGCGTGGCGAAGCGGCCGCGCTCGGGCCCGAAACGCCCGATGTCCGGCATCCAGGTCACGAACACAATGAATGCACCGAGGAACCCCTGCAGCACGGCGGTCGGCAGGCTGACGAAGATCTGGGCACCGATGGCTGCGCCGACCGCCGAGCCGATGATGAACGGCAGCATGAGTGGATAGAGCACGTATCGGCGCATCATGATGACCCGGCTGCCGCCAGTGCCGAGCTGGACGAGCGTGTGCATTGGGATCAGCAGCGCCGGCGGGAACACCATCGCAAGGATCGCCAGCATCATGAGGCCACCAGCGGTGCCGGTCACGATGCCAATGAACGAGGTCGCGAAAGCCGCGGTGACGAGTCCGCCGAACAGCGCAGGAGAAATGTCGGGCATGCCGAGAAAGCTGGGGTCCAAGGCAGGACGGCTCCTATGGCCGCGCATTCGATGCCAGGCAGACCATGATCGAGCACGAACTGGTCCGGATCGTGCATCCAGGGGCTGGCCCGGGATGGCGTCGGCTGGCCCGGAACGGCGTCCGTCATGGATACCGTCCGGTGCTGTCACGATGCGCGCGGGGTGCAGGCGATCAGGTCACATGGCCCCAATCGCCGGCAAAATGCAAGCCCGAGAAGCGCCGCACCATAGTTGCAGCACCAATGAGGAGACAGTTAAACCCAAACCCTTGCAGCGTCTTGACAAACGGCAAAGCCAAAGCTAGATGCCTCAGCACTGTTAGCACTCTAGGTTGGCGAGTGCCAGCATGGCGTTCCGCTAGAACATTATAGCGTTCCGCCAGATAGAGAGCCCATTCCCATCAGCCAATAGCCCCATCCGGAGCAGAAGATCCATGAAATTCCGTCCTCTTCACGACCGTGTCGTCGTCAAGCGCGTCGATAGCGAGACCAAGACCGCCGGCGGCATCATCATCCCCGACACCGCCGCCGAGAAGCCGCAGCAGGGCGAAGTCGTCGCCGTCGGCCCGGGCGCCCGCGACGACAACGGCGCCATCGTCCCGCTCGACCTGAAGGCCGGCGACCGCGTGCTGTTCGGCAAGTGGTCTGGCACCGAGGTCAAGATCGACGGTCAGGAACTCCTGATCATGAAGGAAAGCGACATCATGGGCGTGTTGAGCTGACACGCCGCATTCCGAAAGCCAATCCCCCAAATCCGAGGAGTTGAACTCAAATGGCTGCCAAAGACGTAAAATTTGCCGCCGACGCCCGTGAGCGCATGATGCGCGGCGTCGACACGCTCGCCAACGCCGTCAAGGTGACGCTCGGTCCGAAGGGCCGCAACGTCATCATCGAGAAGTCGTTCGGCGCGCCGCGCACCACCAAGGACGGCGTCACCGTCGCCAAGGAAATCGAGCTCGAGGACAAGTTCGAGAACATGGGCGCACAGATGCTGCGCGAGGTCGCCCAGAAGACCAACGACGTCGCCGGTGACGGCACGACGACGGCGACCGTTCTTGCCCAGGCCATCGTCCGTGAGGGCCTCAAGGCCGTTGCCGCCGGCATGAACCCGATGGACCTGAAGCGCGGCATCGACAAGGCCGTCTCCCAGGTGATCGAGGAGATCTCCAAGAAGGCGAAGAAGGTCAAGAGCTCCGACGAGATCGCCCAGGTCGGCACCATCTCTGCCAACGGCGAGAAGGAGATCGGCCAGATGATCGCCGAGGCCATGCAGCGCGTCGGCAACGAAGGCGTCATCACGGTCGAGGAGGCAAAGAGCCTCGAGACCGAACTCGACGTCGTCGAGGGCATGCAGTTCGACCGCGGCTATCTCTCGCCGTACTTCATCACCAATGCCGAGAAGATGGTTGCCGAACTCGACGACCCCTACATTCTCATCCACGAGAAGAAACTCTCGAACCTGCAGGCGATGCTGCCGATCCTCGAGTCGGTCGTGCAGTCCGGCAAGCCGCTGCTGATCATTGCCGAGGACGTCGAGGGCGAGGCGCTCGCGACGCTCGTCGTCAACAAGCTGCGTGGCGGCTTGAAGATCGCCGCCGTCAAGGCGCCGGGCTTCGGTGACCGCCGCAAGGCCATGCTCGAGGACATCGCCGTGCTGACCAACGGCCAGGTGATCTCCGAGGACCTCGGCATCAAGCTCGAGAACGTGAACCTCACGATGCTCGGCCGCGCCAAGCGCGTGTCGATCGACAAGGAGAACACGACGATCGTCGACGGCGCCGGCAAGAAGAAGGAGATCGAGGGCCGGGTTGCCCAGATCAAGGCGCAGATCGAGGAGACCACCTCCGAGTACGACCGCGAGAAGCTGCAGGAGCGCCTGGCGAAACTGGCCGGCGGCGTTGCCGTGATCAAGGTCGGCGGCGCCACCGAGGTCGAGGTGAAGGAGCGCAAGGACCGCGTCGATGACGCACTCAACGCGACCCGCGCCGCTGTTGAGGAAGGCGTCGTCCCGGGTGGCGGCGTAGCACTCCTCCGCGCGACTTCCGCCATCAGCGTGGTAGGCGACAACGAGGACCAGAAGGCCGGTATCGCCATCGTGAAGCGCGCGCTGCAGGCTCCGATCCGCCAGATCGCCGAGAATGCCGGCGTCGAAGGCTCCATCGTCGTCGGCAAGGTGCTCGAAGGTCGCGGCCACGGCTTCGGCTATGACGCCCAGAACGACGCCTATGGCGACATGATCGAGAAGGGCATCATCGACCCGGCCAAGGTCGTGCGCACGGCTCTGCAGGACGCAGCCTCCGTCGCCAGCCTGCTCATCACCACCGAGGCCGGTGTCGCCGAGGCGCCGAAGTCCGACGACCACGCCGGCCATGGCCATGGCGGCATGGGCGGAATGGGTGGCATGGGCGGCATGATGTAAGCCCCTGCCGGCTCACAAGCCCTACAGAATGCAGAAGGCCGCCGGTGCGAACCGGCGGCCTTTTCCATGGCTTTGTCAGTCATGGTTATCAGCGGTAGCAGGCCTGCGTCAGGTTCCAGCCGGTAACGCGGCAAATCTCGCGGCCGGAGCGGGTGTATGTGCACTTGCGGATGGGACGGCGCACGTAGTCGCAATAGGCCCCGCCGGGGATGAAGCCGGTGTAGCCCTTGACGCCGCGCGGCACGACGAAATCCTTTTCGACGAAGCTGTCCCCGCCACCACGGCGACCACGGGCATCGGCATCGTCGGCGGTGACGAACGGGACGATGGTTGCGACGGCCAGCGCTGCGAGGATGGCGTTGCGGGTGATCTTGGTGGTGCTGGTCATTGTCGTCTCCTGTGGTGTCAGTCACTGTTCCTGGCGTTGCCGCCGCGATCTCCATGACCCGATACTGCAGGCTGGCCGAACTGGCTGCTGTTCCCGATGATACAGGCAACAAAACACTTTCGCTCGGCCAGCTTTGCCATGCGGCCGCATCGAAGCTGGTCTCTTGCGCCGGGGCGGACTACAAAGACCCGAATCCGGAACCTCGTTCCCAAGATCACAACGCACCCAGGAGGAACGTGAATGCTCGGCGCGCTCTTTGCCCTACTGTCGGCTGCCGCTTTCGGGCTCAACAACGCCTACGCACGGCGCGGCATGATCACGGCGAGCGTGCTGCAGGCGATGATCATCACGGTACCGATCGGCGTGCCGCTGGTCTTCATCCTGGCGCTGGTCTTCGGCCAGCTGGGCGGGCTCTTCCTGCTGCCGGCCTGGACCATATTCTGGTTCGCACTCGCCGGCGTCGTTCACATGGTCTGGGGCCGCTACTGCAACTACCGGGCGACATCCGCGGTCGGCGCGAACCTGACGGGACCGTTCATGCAGGGCGAGCTGATCGTTTCGCTGGTCCTCGCCTTCTGGATACTGAACGAGTACCTGACGCCGCTCAGGGTGATCGGGATAGTCCTCATTTTCCTGGCGCCGATGCTGCTGGTCGAGAACAAGCCCAAGCCAGCGCCTGCACAAAACAAGTCGGCGGGCGCGGCCGATGCGACGGCCGAGCCAGCCCCCAGCGCACCGGTGAAGTGGCAGCCCAAGTACACCGAGGGCTTCCTGTTCGCCTCGCTCGCCGCACTCGCCTACGGTCTCAGCAACGTGCTGGTGCGTCTGGGACTGGTCTCAGCGCAAGAGGCCGGCGTCACCAACATAAGCCTCGTCGGCATACTCATTTCCTATGCCGCCGCCGCGGTCGTTGTGGTTGCCTTGATTACCGCACTCGGCCAGCTTCGCCACGCAATCTCGACGCCGCCGACCGCCGTGAATTCATTTGTTTTCGCGGGGCTTCTCGTCGGCTTGTCGCAGGTCTTCAGGTACGTCGCGTTCTCGATAGCGCCGGTCACGGTCGTAGCGCCGCTGTTGCGCCTCGCCTCGCTCTTCAAGGTGCTGTTCTCGACGCTTATCAACCGGGAGCACGAGGTATTCAACGGCAGGGTCATCATGGTCACGGCGATCTCGCTCGTCGGCGCGCTCTGTCTGTCGATCAGTGCCGAGATGGTTATCGCCAACGTGCCGATGCCGGACTGGCTGGTCGAGATCGCGCGCTGGCGCTGGCCCTGATCGCTCACACGCCTGTCAATTGGCTGGCCTGACGGGCGGGTGCCCGAACGGCCGGCGGCGCTGCGTATAGGTCTGGAGCGCTGGAACCGAGACGGTTTCGCGTTCCGGCCAGCGCAACGCGGTCAACGCTCCGCCGAAGCAGCAGCCTGTATCGACGCAGAGCGTGTTGTTGACCCAGCCCGTGTCGGGCAGCGGCGTGTGGCCATAGACGACCGCCGCATCGCCACCATAGCCGGCCGCCCAGTGATAGCGCACCGGCAGTCCCGCCTCGTCCTTCTCGCCCGACGTATCGCCGTACAGACAGAAGCGGCGCACACGCTTCGAGAAGCGGCCGATGTACTCTTCCTTTATGCCGGCGTGAGCGACGAGCAACCGTCCGCCGTCACACCAGAAGTAGACGTCCAGGCCGCCAATAAACGCGCGCACCCTGTCATGGAATGCGTCGGACTCCTGGCGCATCTGGCTGGCACTGAGCTCGAGGCCATGATTGAGCTTGACGTCGGCGCCATTGAGCCAGCGCAGGAACTTTGTGTCGTGGTTGCCAGGGACGCAGAAGCCGGCGCCTTGAGCAACGGCAGCCATGGCAATCCGGAGCACATCCGGCGTACGCGGACCGCGATCCACGAGATCGCCGACAAACATCAGCCGGCGTCCCGGCGGCGGCGACAGGACGACGTCGCGATCAGGACCGCTGCCCCAGGAAACGCCGTAGCCGAGCTTGCCGAGCAATGTCTCCAGCTCGTCGCAGCAGCCGTGCACATCGCCGATGATGTCGAAGGCTCCCTGAACGTCACGATGATCGCCCTGCACCTTGTGCAGCGCGATCTCGACCTCCTCCGCTGCCGCTTCCCGCGGCACTTCGAACACCGACTTGAACCTGTGCTGCTTGTCACCGTGCGAAGGCGCGGCACCATCCGCCAGATGATGCGACAGGTCGATGGCATAGGCGGCGGCATATTGGCGCTTGGCGCACTTCAACGCATCGGCCTGCGGCACGCCGCCCGCTGCACCCGCCTCGACGACGACGGCAAGATGGCGGTCCCGAAGCTGCCGCCGGAGGGCGTCGACCGTATCGACACGCGCGCCCGGGCCGAAGTGGCGATGAACAAATGCCTCGAGCGCCTGATGCTGCGCGCCCTTCACCACGACGAGGCAGAACTCCGGCAGCTCTATTTTCATTGCGGCGGCAATTCCCGTTCCTTGACCTTGAACTTCTGGTCGATTGCCCATTTCGCTACAGGCGGCGGTCCCGGCACCTCGTTACTGTAGGCCTCGATACCGGAAAGTCCAACCGGGACGGGACCGCCGTACGCCCAGTCGAGCAATTCGACGGTGTGGGCAATCGGGATGTCGGTGCCAGCAGCGATCTGGGTCATGCAGCCGATGTTGCCGCAGGCGATGATGTCGGGCCGCTGAGCCTCGATGTTGGCGACCTTGCGGTCGCGCAACTCGGTGGCGAGTTCCGGCTGAAGGATGTTGTAGGTTCCGGCCGAGCCGCAGCAGATATGCGATTCCGGAATGTCGACAACGGTGAACCCGGCGGTACTCAGCAGCGCCCGCGGCTCGTCGACGATGCGCTGGCCGTGACGGAGCGAACAGGCGTCATGGTAGGCGACGCGGATCGACGACCAGCGCCGCGGCGGGCCCGGATCGACCTCGGCCAGGAATTCGGAGATGTCCCTGGCCTTCGACGAAACAACCTCAGCCTTGGTTCGATATTCCGGATCGTTGCGAAACATATGGCCGTAGTCCTTCACGACCGTGCCGCAGCCCGATGCATTGACAATGATCGCGTCGACCGGCCCGCGCGAGATGAGCCGCGACCAGGCGTCGATGTTGCGCCTGGCAAATTGGTGAGCGTCTGCCTCGCGGCCCATATGCTGGACGAGGGCGCCGCAACAACCGGCACCGCCCGCGACCTCGACGTCGTAGCCCGAGCGCGCCAGCAGGCGGATCGTGGAATCGTTGATCTCCGGGCGCAACACCTGTTGCACGCAGCCGGCAAGGAGGATGACGCGGCCGCGCCGCGCGCCGCTGGTGGCAGCCGTGCCGGCGCCGGAATACTTCGCCGTGCCGAGCTTGCGCGGCGCCAACGCCAGCATCGCAGCCGCCTCCTTCAAACCGAGCCGCCGCACGAAAGCAGCGAACGGCCGCGCGATGGCTGCCGCCCGCAGAGCCCATCGCGTGCGACGGGGAAACGGCAGCACGGCGGCAAGGGCGCGACGCACCATACGCGGCACGGGCGATCGCGGTCGGGTTTCCTCGATATGGGTACGCGCGATGTCGACGAGGTGCATGTAGTCGACGCCGCCGGGGCACGTGCTCATGCATGAGAGGCAGGAGAGGCACCTGTCAATGTGCTGGCTGGTCTCGACATGCGCCGGCCCTGCCCCCTCGAGCATGTCCTTGATCAGATAGATGCGCCCGCGCGGGGAATCCCGCTCGTCTCCCAACAGCAGGTAGGTCGGGCACGTCGCGGTACAAAGACCGCAGTGTACGCAGCGCCGCAGGATGGCATCCGCCTCGGCGATCCTGGGGTCTTCAAGCTGCTTCTTCGTGAAGTTCGTTTGCATTGCAGCCCTACTCCGAGCCCGACGCCAAGATCAGTGTGGTCCCTGCCGCACAGGTGCTAGATCGTTGCATACATGCGTCCCGGATTGAAAACCCCATAGGGGTCGAAGGCCTGCTTGAGGCTCGCTGTGAGCCGCGCCAGCCCCGGCTCGAGCGGCTGGAAAACGTCGATGGCGGCGCGCACGTCCGCGGTCGCCTTGATCAGAGTGGCGTGCCCGCCATAGAGCGCGATGACGCGGCGGATGTCGGTGACACCGGCGTCGTTCGAAGCCGGCACGAGCAGCCAGACGAGACCGCCCGACCAGTCGTAGCATGCCTCGACATCCATGTACCTGCCGATTGCCGAGACGATGACCGGACCAAGCTTCGGTGGCACCGAAATACGCCAAAGCTGCTGATCGCCGGCGAGAAGATGATGCAGGTGGCGAAGCTCCTCCCAGAAC
>JBJOGJ010000182.1:0-8104 GCA_046048295.1 Pseudomonadota bacterium
TGCCAGTTTGCAATTTCCGTATCCCGATGTCTTCACCGCCGGCCCAGTAGCGCCCGCCGGAACGCTGTCTTCGCATCTGCGGCATGCCAGCTTCGGTTATAGGCTGGTGGCGGACTTGCATCGACACGCAACTGCACGAACACTGGACCGTTCGACTGCCTGAGCACCGCCGACGCTTCCGCGATCTGTTCCTCCCGCTCCACCTTCCGCACCACCGGGAACCCCGCACCTTCAGCGATCGCCGCGAGATCGACCCCCATCGCCGTATGCGACGCCTGCCCGCCCGTTTCCTGATAGAGCGCATTGTCGACGCAGACCACGGCGATGTTGTTGGTCTGCATCGCACCGATCGTCGCCAGCATGCCGAGTGACATCAACAGGTCCCCGTCGCCGGTCACGCACAGGATGCGCCGCTCCGGCTGCGCCAGCGCGAGCCCGAACGCAGTCGACAGCGCGCCACCCATCGCCCCGCCGAACAGGAACGCATTGCCCGCTTCCTTGGTGATGTCGCCCATGTCCTTGCCTGGCCCGGCCAGACCCGAAACGATGAGGAAGTCCTCGTGCCGCCCCACCAGCGCGGGAACGGCCCTGCTTCGCTGGAGTACCGGCGCGCCTTGCGATGTCATCTTTTTCCTCCTCAGAACGGTTTCGCACCGAGCAGCCGCTGCGACAGCAGCACCGCCGCAGCACGCTCTGCCTTGAACGCCGTCGTCAGCGCCGCCGCCGCCATCGCCGCGACATCGTCCGGCGTGTCTGCCCTCAGGCACTGCACGCCCATCGCCTTGAGCACCGGCTCGACCGCCTGTCCCATCGGGATCTGCCAGGGATTGCCTTCGCCGAAATCGCCGCGCATCGACACGATGGCGAGAAACGGAAACAACCCGTGCCGGATCAGCGAAAGCTGGTTGACGCAATTGCCGACACCGCTGCTCTGCATCAGGAGCACCGCTCGTTCACCTCCCAGATGCGCCCCCGCCGCGATGCCGACCCCCTCCTGCTCACTCGTCAACGGCACGCACACCGCTGCCGGATCGCCCATCGCCCTGTTGATCAGGATCGCATGGCCGGCATCCGGCACGTGTGTGAATATCGTCACGCCGCCGCCGCGCAACTGCTCATAGAGCCGATCCTGCCACCGCGCCTCCAATGTCTGTGTCTCCATCGTCGCCATTCCCCACGTCGCGCTCGCACGAGCCTTGCCTTGCTTTTCCGGTTATGACGTTTGGCTTGGAAGCCGGCCGCACGCGGAGGCCAAACGTCGGATCGCTCGACTAGCGGCAGATCTCCTTGCGCAACTCCAGCGCCAGGTCCGGCAGATCCGTCGTGAACGCCCGCACGCCCTCCGCCAGGGCCCGCCGCGTCTGCGCCTCCGACTTCACCGCATAAACACCCAGCGCGATTCCCCGCGCCGCTGCACGAGATACTGCGCCGTCTTTGAGGAGGTCGACCGGGAACGCGATCTCGGACACCCCATCGACCTCTGCAACGGCGAGAACACCGTCGAGACCGCCGAGCACACGGTAGCGCCCCGCATTGACCAGGCCGATGAACGGCGCCTCCGGCACGATATCGCGAACTTCGCGAAGATAGTCCCAGTCGAATGCCGTGAAGATCGTACGCTCGAGCATCCCCGCCGCCTTCAGGTGCGCAATCGCGATATCGGCGATGCCGGGATAGCGCCGCCGGCTCGCGTCGGACTTCAGCTCCAGCCGCAGCGTGATGTCCGTCGCCTGAAGCAGCCGGCTCACGTCGTCGAGATGCGGAATCGTACCCGCATCGTCACCCTTGATCGCGATGGTTCTGAGCGTCTCCCAGTCCATCTCCCGCACCGCACCGCTCGCCTCCGTCGTACGATCGAGCGTGGCGTCGTGAATGATTACCGGCTCGTCGTCGGCGGAAAGGTGCAGGTCTGTCTCGATCTGCTCGACACCGAGCCCGACCGCTCCGCGAAACGCCTTCATGCTGTTCTCGGCCCAGAGCAACGCCCCGCCTCGATGCGCCGCGACGACCGTCCGGTATTTGCAATCTTCGTCAGCCATCGATCCTCTCCTCCGGGTGCTCCGCATACTACCCTACCCCATCAAACGCCCGGTCACGAACTGCCTTTATGCCACGCCGCCCCGCCCGCTGCCTTGATCGCCCGCCACACCTTGTCTGCCGTCACCGGCATTTCGATGTGGCGGATTCCGAGCGGCGCAAGCGCATCGACGACCGCGTTGACGACGACCGCCAATGCCGGCGTCGTCCCGCCCTCGCCACCGCCCCGGACACCAAGCTTGTTGCGCGGCGACGGCACCTCGTTGATCTCGACCTTGAAGCTCGGCAGCCGCGCCGCCCGCGGCATCGGATAGTCCATGAAGGAGCCGGCAAGAAGCTGCCCCGTATCCTTCGCGTAGACCATGTCTTCCCACATCGCCTGCCCGATCCCCTGCACCGCGCCACCATGCGTCTGGCCGCGCAGGATCAGCGGATTGATCGCCCGCCCAACATCGTCCACTGCCGCGTAGTTCACGATCTCCGTAACGCCGGTATCCGGATCGATCTCTACCTCGCAGACATGACAGCCGTAGGGAAACGCGCCCAGATGGATCGTCTGGTCCGACGTCGCCGCAAGCGGACCGGCAAGATCCGCCGGCATGGACTTGTCACCTGCCGCTGCCTTCGCAAGATCGAACACGTCGAAGCTCTCGTTCGTGCCCTCCGCCGAGAACCGCCCGTCACGAAACTCGATCCGATCCGGCGCCACCCCGAGCAGATGTCCCGCAATCCGCTGGCAACGCTCGCGTATTTCCTCGCTCGCCGTCCCCATCACGATCCCCGCCATCCGCATCGACCGCGCCGAATGCGAGCCACCGCCTTCCAGCACGACATCCGTGTCGCCGGTTATCAGATTGACGCTCTCCACCGGCACGCCGAGCCAGTCGACCAGGAGTTGCGCGAAACTCGTCTCGTGGCCCTGCCCCGAGGACAATGTCCCGATCACGACATCGACCCGTCCTTCTGGATGCACCGTGATCACGGTGCGCTCGCGCGGATACCCACCCGTCAGCTCGAGGTAGTTGGAGACCCCGATCCCTCTGAGCATGCCGCGCGAGACCGCCTCCTTGCGCCGCGCCTCGAAGCCCGCCCAGTCTGCCATTTCAAGCGCCTTCGACATCACCTCGTCGTAGGCGCCGCAATCGTACGGCAGGCCCAGCGCATTCGTGTAGCCCTCGCCGATCATCGGAATGAAGTTCCTGCGCCGGATCTCCACCCTGTCGAAGCCATGCTCCTGGCACGCGATATCGATCAGCCGCTCAAGGATGAACATCGCTTCGGGCCTTCCCGAAGAGCGGTAGTTGTTGATCGGCGGCTTGTTGCTCATCACGGCCTGCGCCCGGAAATACGCAGCCGGAATCTCGTACACGCCGGTCATCAGCTCGACACCCTTTATCAGCGGCACGAACGTCACCGGATAGGCCCCTGTGTTGAGCCGGTTCATGCCGCGCACCGCCAGGAATCGCCCCTCCCCGTCGAGCGCCAGCTCGACCTCTGCCGTGAGGTCCCGCCCCTGGTAGTCGCTGAGAAAGCTTTCGCTCCTGACCGCTGTCCACTTCACCGGGCGCGCGAGCCGCTTCGCTGCCCACGCGACGAGCGGAAATTCCGGGTACATTGCGTTCCGCGTGCCGAAGTTGCCGCCGACCTCTTTTGCCGTCACGTGCACCTTATCGATCGGCACATCCAGGATCGACGATATCTCCTTGCGCTGGCGCACCACGTTGCCGGAGCCTGCATGCACATGAAAGACGTCCGTCGACGGATCGAATCTGGCAACCACCGCCCGCGGCTCCATGGGCACGCCAGTGACCCGTTGGATCTGCGTCTCGAGCCTGACGACATGCGCCGCATTCGCAAACGCAGCCTTGGCCGCCGCCTCGTCACCCGCATCTGCGTCGACCAGCAGGTTGCTGTCCTGCCCGTCCCACAGCAATGGCGCCTTGTCGTCTGCCGCGTCGTAGGCGTCCGTCACCGCCGCCAGCGTCTCGTACGTGACCGTGACGAGTTCGGCCGCATCCCGCGCCAATTCCTTCGTCTCCGCCACGACCAGCGCCACTGCCTCGCCTGCAAACCGTGCCTTGTCGCGCGCCAGCATGTACTGCGGCGGCACCTCGGGCACCTTCCCCGACCGGTGGCTCAGGAGAATATCGGGCGGCCCCGACCGTGGCGGCGGGTGACGCATCGGCTGCAGGCCGTCCGCCTCGGCATCCTCCGCCGTCAGGACCGCCACGACGCCGGCCGCCTTGAGCGCCGCGCCCTTGTCGATCCCGAGTATCCGTGCATGGGCGTGCGGCGAACGGACGACCTCGGCATAGAACTGCCCCGGCAGGTTGACGTCGTCGGAATATGTCCCGCCGCCCGTCAGCAGACGCTGGTCCTCCCGTCTTGGCACCGGCGCGCCGATTCCCTGCCCCTTGCCGTCCCCCTTCATGCCCGTCCTCCTTGCCCGCTGACCACGCCATCCGAGAGTGGCATGCCGCTCAGTCACCGGCAACTCTGTGGCACAGCGGGTCTTTTTCCTTGATCCGTTTCTTGCCACAGACGCCCTTTAACCTGATCGTTGCAGCGAGTATGAAAGAGGCAGTGGTATGAGTATCGCGATGGACCGAGCCGGCATGCGTTTCGCCAGGATAGACGGTAGAGACGTCTCCGTCTCGGTCAGCAACGATGACGAAGCTAGGGCTGCGATAAGGGAGCTGCGCCTCAAGAAGCGCGAATTGGCTCTCTGGAAGCGCGGCGTCTTGCGCGATCGCAAAACCGTCAAGGCCCGTCAGGCGAAATCCAGGCGACCGCGCACCATGTGGCAGCGCCTCGTGCAGCACAAGACGGGCGTATTCGGATGGCTGATGGGCTTCGTCCGCGCCTACCAGGCCCGCCGTCCGCTCCGCAAGCTCGAGACCCTGGAACACGAGCTTGAACACATCGACGATCTCGCCCACCGGATCGACGACTGCATCCTCCAGATCGAAGCAAAGCTGCTCCACGCCAAGCGCTAGGCGGCCGCTCCGGCTAGATTGCCCTGCCTGAACTTCGGCCTCGGCTAGTTGTAGCAGCAGGCGACACATGGCGCGGCATGAGGATCATTGATTAATGTTGCTGTCTTAGAATTCGCACCGGGCCCGATGCACCTGCGAAGTCCGAATTCATGACCCTTTACTCGCTAAAACCGAAGTTCCAGGCCCTGCTGCGGCCGTTCGCGGCCTGGATAAAGCACCGTGGCGGCACCGCAAACCAGGTTACAGTCCTGGCCGCCCTCGGCTCGATCGCAATCGGCGCCCTCCTGGCATGGCAGGGGCCCGGCTCGCCCGCACTGTTCCTGTTGCTTCCCGTATGGATGTTCGTCCGCATGGCGCTCAATGCCATCGATGGCATGCTGGCACGGGAATTTGGCGATGCTTCGCCGCTTGGCGCCTACCTGAATGAGTTGTGCGATCAGGTTTCGGATGCAGCACTCGTGCTCCCATTTGCATTTATCGCCCCCTTCTCGCCGGCGCTCGTCGTCATCGTTGTCCTGCTTGCCGTCTTGTCGGAATATGCCGGCGTGATGGGGGCGATGATCGGCGCCAGCCGCCGCTACGACGGCCCTGCCGGAAAGAGCGACCGCGCGCTCGTCTTCGGCGCTCTCGGCTTGTGGCTGGGCCTGTTCGGCGCGCTGCCGGCGTGGTCGGCAATTCTCCTGCCCGCGCTGATCTGCCTGCTCGCATTGACTATCGCCAACCGGATCCGCGGTGGTCTCTCGCAGGCCAAATCGTCGGACTCGCCAGAAAGTCGGTGATCGAACGGCCATGGTCATGAACGCCAACGAAATCCTTGCCGGACTTGGGCGTGGCATTACACCCCTGATCGCCCGCCTGTTGACCGGCATGCGAGCACGATGGCAGGGCTGCGAGCCGGTTGACCGCCAACGCCTCTACTACGCCAACCATGCCAGTCATGGAGATTTCATCCTGATCTGGTCCGCATTGCCAGAAAGCCTCCGCCGAAACACCCGCCCCGTCGCCGGCGCGGACTACTGGGACAAGGCGGGCCTTCGCAAATTCGTCGCCACCCGCATATTCAACGCCCTGCTGATCGACCGGGTACCCGGCCGGAGCGGCGCTGCCCCCCTCGAGCAGATGCGTCAGGCGCTCGCCAACGGCGATTCGCTGATCATATTCCCGGAGGGAACCCGCAACACGACCAATGCCTCCCTGCTCGAATTCAAGAGCGGAATCTACCATCTCGGTCGCGCATGTCCTGACGTCGACTTCGTCCCGGTGTGGATCGAAAATATCAATCGCGTACTGCCGAAGGGCGACATCCTCCCCGTACCGCTTATTTGCAGCGTCACCTTTGGCGCGCCGATCCGCGTCGGGCAGGACGAAGCGAAAGCAGCGTTTCTCCTTCGCGCGCGCAACGCCCTGCTTGCCCTCTCGCCGGACAGGAAAGTGAAGCGGACATGAAGGATCCAGCCATCATCCTGTTCACGGCCGTCGTCGTCGTGTTGATCGTGGCGACACTGGTCGGCGAAATCCTCGCACGCCGCAATGGCAAGGCTGATCCCTCCCATGTGATCGACAACCTGAATGCGCGCATCCGGTCCTGGTGGATCATGGTCGGTCTGGTCACTGCAGCATTCCTTGCAGGCAAGCCCGGCATCATTGCGCTGTTCGCACTCGCGTCCTTCACCGCCCTGCGCGAGTTTCTGAGCCTGCTACACACGCGCCGCGCCGACCACATCGCACTGTGGGCGACATTCTTCGCCGTCTTGCCGATCCAGTACTATCTGGTGGCGATCGAATGGTACGCGATGTACTCGATCTTCATACCCGTCTACGCATTCCTGGCCTTGCCGATCATCGCGGCGTTTCGCGGCGATGCCGAAGGCTTCATGACGCGGGTGTCGGAAGTCCAGTGGGCCGTGATGACCTGCGTCTTCTGCATCAGCCACGTGCCTGCGCTTATGACACTCGAGATCGCAGGCTACGAGGGGCAGTCGATCCTGTTGATCGCATTCTTCCTGATCGTGGTGCAGGGCAGCGACGTGCTTCAATACGTCTGGGGCAAGCTTGTCGGCAGGCGCAAGATCGCGCCGAGGCTGTCGCCTTCGAAAACCGTCGAGGGCTTTCTGGGCGGCGTCGCGAGCGCGACGCTGCTCGGCGGCGCCCTGTGGTGGCTCACGCCCTTCACGGTGCCGCAGGCGATGGCCATGGCGCTGGTCATTGCGGTTATGGGCTTTCTCGGCGGATTGGTCATGTCGGCCGTCAAGCGCGACCTAGGCGTGAAGGACTGGAGCGACATGATCGCCGGCCATGGCGGCGTGCTGGATCGCATGGACTCCGTCATCTTCTCGGCGCCCGTGTTCTTTCACTTCACCCGCTACTGGTTCACCGTCTAGCTGCTCGCCCGGAAGTCGCGCGCCAAAACCTGTTGTACCGCCCCTTCAAATGGCCGTATACCCACCATCGACGAGCATATCCGATCCCGTCACGAAACTCGCGTCATCGCTCACGAGGAACAGCGCCGCCGCCGCGATCTCCTCCGGCTGTCCCAGCCGCCCGATTGGATGCTTCGGCACGAACTTCTCGCGAACCACTTCCATGTTCGGATGCCGCTCCAGGAGCCGCTGCGTCTCGATCGCCCCCGGCGACAGGCTGTTGACGCGAATGTTGTCCGCCGCGAAATCAATCGCCATCGACTTCGAAAGCTGCCGCACCGCAGCCTTCGTCGCGAGGTAGCCAGGCCGCCCTGGAACCGCGACGCTGCCGAACGTCGATGAGATATTGACGATGCTGCCGCCACCCGCCTTGCGGAGTTCCGGCACCCCGTACTTGCAGGTTAGGAACACGCTCGACAGGTTGACGGCGAGTTCCTTGTTCCATTGCGCAAATGCCATCTCGACGACGTTCTGCACCGGCCCCGAAGTCGCTGCCGCATTGACGATGATGTCGAGCTTCCCGAAGTGGGAGACAGCGTCTCTAACCGCCTTCTCGACCGCCTTCTCGTCCGAAACATCCGCCACACAGTGCGCCGCCCGCCCGCCATGACGCGCATTGATCTCGTCCGCCGTCTTCTTCACCGCCTCGCC